>NZ_JBVJNN010000014.1:0-92733 GCF_055583685.1 Streptomyces sp. NPDC104581 | reverse complement strand
GCGCCGCCGCGTCGCGCCCACCCACCCCACGAAGAAGAAACCACCCCCCCCCCACCCCCCCCCCCCCCCCCCCCCCCCCCCCCCCCCCCCCCCCCCCGCTCGTGTGCGCCCGTGCCCGCGCCCGTGTCCATACTGAATGGATGATTCCGCGTACCGTGCCCGAGCGGTGCCGAAGAGAATGAGTGAGGTCGAGGACTGTGGTGGCCGAGCGGGACGAGGCGGAGGATCGTAAGCCCCCGTCCGACGAGGCGCACAGCGCCTTCACTCCGCCGTCCGGAATGGACCAGGTACCGGCGCCCGAGGAGGACAGCCCCACCTCGGAGTTCGCGGTTCCGCACGGGATGAGCGCGGAGAGCACGCAGGAGACCGATCGGTCGGCCTTCGATCCGCCGAGTACGTACCGCGCACGCCAGTCGCCCGCGGCGTTCACACCGGCGGAGGGTGTGCCGATCGTCCGGCTGACGAAGGAGGCGCCCTGGCAGGACCGGATGCGCACACTGCTGCGGATGCCGGTCGGGGACCGGCCGGTGGCGGAGATCGTGCAGCGGCACGACGAGGCCGGGCCCGCCGTACCGCGCGTGCTCGACCTGACGCTGCGTATCGGCGAGTTGCTCCTGGCGGGCGGCGAGGGGGCCGAGGACGTCGAGGCCGCGATGTTCGCCGTCAGCCGGGCGTACGGTCTCGACCGCTGCGAGCCGAACGTCACCTTCACGCTGCTGTCGATCTCCTACCAGCCGTCGCTGGTGGACGATCCGGTGACGGCCAGCCGGACCGTGCGCAGGCGGGGCACCGACTACACGCGGCTGTCCGCCGTCTACACCCTCGTCGACGACATCACCACCGAGGACACGGACATCACGCTGGAGGAGGCGTACCGGCGGCTGGCCGAGATCAGGCGTAACCGGCACCCCTATCCGGGGTGGGCGCTGACCGTCGCGAGCGGGCTGCTGGCCGGCTCCGCGTCGGTCCTGGTCGGTGGTGGTCTGATCGTGTTCGTCGCGGCGATGGTCGGCGCGATGCTCGGCGACCGGCTCGCGTGGCTGTGCGCGGGGCGCGGGATTCCGGAGTTCTACCAGTTCGTGGCCGCGGCGATGCCGCCGGCCGCGATGGGGGTCGCGCTGACCCTGGCCGCCTCGGCGGTGAACTGGGAGGGCAGGCCGTCCGCCGTGGTCACCGGTGGGCTCTTCGCGCTGCTGCCGGGGCGGGCCCTGGTGGCGGGTGTGCAGGACGGTCTGACCGGTTACTACATCACCGCCGCCGCGCGCCTGCTCGAAGTCATGTACTTCTTCATCGCGATCGTGGTGGGGGTGCTGATCGCGCTGTATCTGGGCGTCCAGCTCGACGCCCAGCTCGACCCCGACGCGGCGCTCCAGGCCGGGGAGGGGCGGCCGGTGCTCCAGATCTGCGCGGCCGTGACGCTGAGTTTCGCCTTCGCGATCCTGCTCCAGCAGGAACGATCCACCGTGCTGATGGTGGCCCTGAACGGGGGCGTGGCCTGGACGGTGTACGGGGCGATGCACGTCACCGGCGGGATCTCGCCGGTGGCGGCGACCGCGGTCGCCGCCGGTGTGGTGGGCCTCTTCGGGCAGTTGTTCTCGCGGTACCGGTTCGCGTCCGCGCTGCCGTACGTCACCGCGGCGATCGGACCGCTGCTGCCCGGCTCGGCGACGTACTTCGGTCTGCTCGGTCTCGCGCAGAACCATGTGGACGACGGGCTGGCCTCGCTCTCCCAGGCCGCGGCGCTGGCCATGGCGATCGCCATCGGGGTGAACTTCGGCGGCGAGATCTCCCGGCTGTTCCTGAAGGTGCCGGGAGCGGGCCGCGGGTCGAGCCGCCGCGCGGCCAAGCGGACACGCGGCTTCTGAGCCGGGCGGGGCGGGACCCCGGAACTCCCTGGGCCCCGCCCCGGCGGTCAGCGCCTGGCGTGGCGCCCGCCGCGCGGCGGGCCCTCCGGGTCGTCCGGGGAGGCAGGGGCCGGCGGGGCCGCGTACGGCCGGGGGGCGCCGTACTCGTCACGCGTGACGCGCAGCTGCTGGGTCTCGAAGTCCTGCGGTACCTGCGAGTGCTGCGGCGGGTAGGGCGCGTGCCGCGCGGGGTCCACAGGCTCGGCGGGCCCGGTGGCGGCGGCCTTCTTGGACTTGGAACGGGCCCGCATGAACTCGATCACGATCGGCAGCACGGAGAGCGCCACGATCAGGATGAGGATCATCTCGATGTTCTTGTGGACGAACTCGACCTTGCCCAGCGCGGCGCCGAGCAGGGTGACGCCCGCGCCCCAGAGCACGCCGCCGATGATGTTGTACGTGACGAACGCCCGGTAGTTCATACGGCTGACGCCCGCGATGATCGGCGTGAACGTCCGCACGATGGGCACGAAGCGGGCCAGCACCAGCGACTTGGGGCCGTACTTCTCGAAGAACTCGTGCGCCTTCTCCACGTTCTCCTGCTTGAAGAACCTGGAGTCGGGGCGCTTGAAGAGCGCCGGGCCGACCTTGCGGCCGAAGAGATAGCCGACCTGGTCGCCGATGATCGCCGCCAGCACGATCAGGACGCAGACGAGCCACAGCGGCCTGTCGAGCGTGCCGGACGTCACCAGGAGTCCGGTGGTGAAGAGAAGTGAGTCGCCCGGCAGGAAGAAGCCGATGAGCAGGCCGGATTCGGCGAACACGATGACCAGGACGCCGATCAGACCGAAGGTCCCGATCAGGTAGTCCGGGTCGAGCCAGCTCGGTCCGAGCGCAAGGGTTGTCACGAGGTCCGGGCTCCTGAGTCGATAGTCGGTCGATCTGTCGAAATCGGCCGTCGCTGCACCAGCGTCGTCCAACCGCCGTCGGCGATTGTCGGCTGCCCAAAGCTATCAACGCTCCACCCATGACTGAGGTTCCACCCGGCCCGCACGGTTCGCGACGGGCGGCGGCCTGCGACGCCACCTGGGGCGCGAGCCCTTCTCCATGGGGGGTTAAGCGGCATTTGTGCCACTACGGTATGCGCGTGGCCACTGACACCGCGTCCGCTTCCCCGGCACCGTCGGGGCGGACGCTTCTTCCGCTGATCGTCCCCTCCCTGGCCGTCGGTGTCGTCGCGAGTCTGGTGCTGCTCGGGGTGAGCGAGCTGGCCGGACTGCTCCAGGACGTGCTCTGGAAGGCGCTCCCCGACGCGCTGGGCATCGGCCGGCACTCCTCGCTCTGGATGATCGTGATCCTCACGGCGACGGGCCTCGCGGTGGGTCTCGTCGTACGGCAGGTACCCGGCCACGCGGGACCCGACCCGGCGACCACGGGGCTGGTCGACGCCCCGCTGCCGCCGGGGGTCGTGCCCGGTCTGCTGCTGGCCACCACTCTGGCACTGGCGGGCGGTGTGAGCCTCGGGCCGGAGAACCCGATCACCGCGGCCAACATCGCTCTCGCCGCCTGGCTCGGCGGCAGGGCCGCGCCCTCCGCCCCCGCGGCGCTCTGGCTCTCACTGGCCGCGGCCGGCACGATCGGGGCCCTCTTCGGCACCCCCGTGGCCGCGGCGCTGATCCTCACGGAGACGTTCGCGGCCCGGCCGGGGCCCGGTTCGCTCTGGGACAGACTCTTCGGGCCGCTCGTCGCGGCCGGGGCCGGTGGGCTCACGACCGTGCTGATCGACCGCCCCACCTTCGACCTGTCGCTCCCGGACGTCTCGGGCGGCCACTGGAGTGACGCGCTGGCCGCGATCGTGATCACACCGGTCGCCGCCGTCCTCGGCATGGCCGCCGTACTCGCCTTCCCGTACGTCCACAGGGCCTTCGACCGCCTCGGACGCCCCGTACTCGCCCTGACTGTCGGCGGACTGCTCCTCGGCCTCCTCGGGGCGCTCGGCGGTTACCTCACCCTCTTCAAGGGGCTGGACGAGGTGAAGACCCTGGCGTCCGACCCGGACGGCTGGTCGGCGGGACAGTTCGCCCTGATGTGCGGGGTGAAGGCGGTCGCTCTCGTGATCTCGTCGGCCTGCGGCTTCAGGGGCGGGCGGATCTTCCCGTCGATCTTCATCGGTGTCTCCCTCGGGCTGTTCGCCCACGCGCTCGTACCCGCCGTGCATCCGACCGTGGGGGTCGTCTGCGGTGTGCTCGGCGTGCTGCTCGCCATCACCCGGCAGGGATGGCTGAGCCTGTTCACCGCGGCCGTACTCGCGGCGGACCCGAATCTGCTGCCCCTGCTGTGCGTGGCCGTACTGCCCGCCTGGCTGCTGGTGACCGGGCGCCCGCAGATGCAGCTCGGCGAGGACGGCAAGGCCCTGCGGTGACGGGTGGCGATCGCTCCCCGGCGGACGGACCGGCGGACACCCGGCGAGCCGACTGACCGTTTTGTCCGTATCGTCGCGGCTGAGGTCCTTCTCCCCCGCAGCCCGACCACCGAGGTAGCCGCCATGCCCACGCCCGTGAACGTCGCCGTCGTCTTCTACTCCGCCACCGGCACCCTCACCACGATGGCCAGGGCCATGGCCGAGGACGCGGAGGCGGCGGGAGCGACCGTACGGCTCCGCAAGGTCGCCGAACTCGCCCCGCGGACGGCGATCGACGCCAACCCGGCCTGGGGCGCCAACATCGAGGCCACCGCCGACATCGCCGAGGTCACGCCCGACGACATGCGCTGGGCGGACGCCGTGGTCTTCGGCTCCCCCACCCGCTACGGGAACGTCTCGGCCCAGCTCAAGCAGTTCCTGGACACCCTCGGCGGCCTCTGGCAGGCGGGTGAACTCGCCGACAAGGTCTACAGCGGCTTCACCGCCTCCGCGACGACGCACGGCGGCCAGGAGACCACTCTGCTGGCGCTCTACAACACGATCCACCACTTCGGCGGCGTGCTCGTCACCCCCGGCTACACGCACGCGTCGAAGTTCGCCGACGGCAATCCGTACGGCACCTCGCACGTCTCCGGGCAGGGCGACCTCCCGGTGAACGAACAGACGCTGACGGCGGTCCGCGTCCAGGCCGAGCGGGTCGTGAAGTTCACCCGCGCCCTCAAGGACGGTCTCGCCGCCTGAACCGACGGACCACGGGAGAACAGGAGAGCCGATGCCACTCCAACACGGCACACAGGGCGCCGAGGGCAGTACGGGAGGCCCGTCGGACGATCCGGCGGACGGCCACTCCGAGCGGCTCAGGCTGTCGCTCAACCCCTTCTTCGGGGAGGCCGACCCGACCGGCGACATGACCTCCGCCCCGGCCACGCACCGGCTGCCCGACGGCCCCATGCCGCCGTCGACGGCCTACCAGCTCGTCCACGACGAGCTGATGCTGGACGGCAACTCCCGGCTCAACCTGGCCACCTTCGTCACCACCTGGATGGAGCGCCAGGCCGGCGTGCTGATGGCGGAGTGCCGGGACAAGAACATGATCGACAAGGACGAGTACCCGCGGACCGCCGAGCTGGAGCGGCGGTGCGTCACGATGCTCGCCGACCTCTGGAACGCCCCGGACCCGTCCGCCGCCGTCGGCTGCTCCACCACCGGCTCCAGCGAGGCGTGCATGCTCGCCGGGATGGCCCTCAAGCGCCGCTGGACCGCGAAGAACAAGGACCGCTATCCGGCCCGTGCCCGGCCCAATCTCGTGATGGGCGTCAACGTCCAGGTCTGCTGGGAGAAGTTCTGCAACTTCTGGGAGGTCGAGGCCCGTCTCGTCCCCATGGAGGGCGACCGCTTCCATCTCGACCCGAAGGCGGCGGCCGATCTCTGCGACGAGAACACCATCGGCGTCGTCGCCGTGCTCGGTTCGACCTTCGACGGCTCGTACGAACCCGTCGCCGAGCTGTGCGCCGCCCTCGACGCGCTCCAGGAGCGCACCGGCAGGGACATCCCCGTCCATGTCGACGGCGCCTCCGGCGCGATGGTCGCGCCCTTCCTCGACGAGGACCTGGTCTGGGACTTCCGGCTCCCGCGCGTCTCCTCGATCAACACCTCGGGGCACAAGTACGGCCTGGTCTACCCGGGTGTCGGCTGGGCGCTGTGGCGCACCTCGGCCGAACTGCCCGAGGAACTGGTCTTCCGCGTCAACTACCTGGGCGGGGAGATGCCCACCTTCGCGCTCAACTTCTCCCGGCCCGGCGCGCAGGTCGTCGCCCAGTACTACACATTCCTGCGGCTCGGCCGTGACGGCTACCGGGCCGTCCAGCAGACGGCGCGGGACGTGGCCCGGGGGCTCGCCGACGAGATCGGGGCGATCGACGACTTCCAGCTGCTCACCCACGGGAACGAGCTGCCCGTCTTCGCCTTCACCACCGCGCCCCATGTGAAGAACTTCGACGTCTTCGACGTCTCGCGGCGGCTCCGGGAGCACGGCTGGCTGATGCCCGCGTACACCTTCCCGGCCAACCGCGAGGACCTGTCCGTCCTCCGCGTGGTCTGCCGCAACGGATTCTCGGCCGACCTCGCCGCGATGCTGCTCGCCGACCTGCGGCTGCTGCTGCCGGAACTGCGCCGTCAGCCGCACCCGCTGGACCGGGACAGGTCGAGGGCGACGGCCTTCCACCACTGAGCGGCGTGCGCCCGTCGCGCGTCCGTACAAGAACCTGTGCGTGGATTCCCCCCGGGGTCCGCGGCGGGCCGACGCGTCGCGTACGGTTCGGCGTTCGCCGCCCGCGGACCCCGGAGGGTTCCGAGCCGGCCTCCGGTCAGCGGCTGAGCCCCCGGAACCGGCCGACCGCGAGGGGGAAGAACAGCGCGATCAGCGCGAGCGGCCACAGCACCGCCAGCAGGTGCGCGTGCTCCGCCGCCCACGAACCGCTCAACTGCCCCTCGATCCCGGACAGATCACGGACCGCGGTCGCCGTCGCCGACATCGGGTTCCATTCGACCGCCGCGCCCAGCCAGCCCGGCATGGACTCGGGCGTGGCGAAGGCGTTGGAGAAGAAACCGATCGGCCAGACCAGGATCTGCACCGCCTGCACCATCTCCGGCTTGCCCGCCACCATCGCGAGCTGGATACCGAGCCAGAGCATCGCGAACCGCAGCAGGAGCAGCAGCCCCACGGCCCCCAGCAGCGCGCCGGCTCCGCCGTTCCAGCGCCAGCCGACCGCGTAACCGACCCCGATCATCACCGCCAGGCTCAGCGCCGACTGGAACATGTCCGCGGTGCTCCGGCCGACCAGCACCGCCGAGGACGCCATCGGCATGGAACGGAACCGGTCGACGACCCCCTTGCCCAGATCCTGGGTGACGGCCAGCATCGTGGACTCCAGCCCGAAGGCCATGGTCAGCGCCAGCATCCCGGGAACGAGGAAGCCGATGTACTCGCCCTCGACCCCCCGCCCCGCTCCCATCAGATAGCCGAACATCAGCAGCAGCATCACCGGGAAGACCAGCCCGATGACCACCTGGACCGGCTGCCGGCGCCAGTGGGCCAGTTCACGCCGCGTCATCGTCCAGCAGTCGGTGAGCACCCAGGCGTTCGTCGTACTCATACGGCCTCCTTGGTACGTCGTGTCAGCCGCAGGAAGACCTCGTCCAGGGTCGGCCTGCGCACCCCGATGTCCTCCGCCTCGATTCCGGCCGCCTCCAGTTCCCGCACGGCCCTGGCCAGCGTCGCCATCCGGTCGGCGGCGGGGACGCTGACCAGCCGGCGCTCCTCGTCCACCGTCGCGTCGTCGCCGAACAGCCCTGCCACTGAGGCGAGTTGACCCGCGTCCGGCACGACGACGTCCACGCGGTCGCCACCGATCCTCGCCTTGAGCTGGTCGGCGGTCCCCTCGGCGACCACGCGTCCTTCGTCGACGACCGAGATCCGGTCCGCCAACTGGTCGGCCTCCTCCAGATACTGCGTGGTCAGCAGGACCGTCGTGCCTCCGCCGACCAGCGAGCGCACGGAGGCCCACACCTCGGCGCGCCCGCGCGGGTCGAGTCCCGTCGTCGGCTCGTCCAGGAAGAGCACGGCGGGATCGGTGATCAGCGAGGCCGCGAGGTCGAGCCGACGGCGCATCCCCCCGCTGTACTGCTTGACCGCCTTGCGTCCGGTGCCGGCGAGCCCGAAGCGCTCCAGGAGTTCGTCGGCGCGGGTCGCCGCCCGCCGGGAGCCCAGGTGGTACAGCCGCCCGAACATCTCCAGGTTCTGCCACCCGCTCAGTTCCTCGTCCACGGCCGCGTGCTGGCCGAGCAGCCCGATCCGCCGGCGCACCTCACGCGCCTGGGTACGGATGTCGTGCCCCGCGACCCGCACCACGCCCTCGTCGTGCCGCAGCAGCGTGGCCAGCACCCGGACCGCCGTCGTCTTGCCCGCTCCGTTCGGCCCGAGCACCCCGTGCACGGTGCCGCGCGCCGCCACCAGATCGAGCCCGTCGAGCGCGGACTTCTCGCCGTACCGCTTGCGTACGCCTTCCATGACGATCGCGTCCGTCGCGTCAGTCAATGCCTTCGCCTCCAGCCCCTCCACCGCGTAGTCAAACTTGACTACGATCGGAAAGGTAACCCCGGAGGGGGAGTTAGTCAAACTTGATTAGCGGAGTCGACCAGAGAGAACGGGCGCGTCAGTCGTCGTCGCCCTCCGCGGGCACACCCGTCGCGTACGGGTTCTCCTCGCCCTCGGCGAGCACCCCGAAGAAAGGCTCGCCCTCACCCGAGAAGACATAGGCGCCGGCCTCGATGCGCTTGATGAACCCGCGCGTCCACTCCGCCCCGGAGTCGGCCTGGCTGATCCACATGTTCATGATCTCGCCGATGTGCCCGAGCTGCTCCGGGCCGTCCTCCGGCGTGTAGTGCTCGGTCACCGCCGCCCGCCAGGTCTCGATCGCCCGCACGCGCTCCTTCAGCAGCTCGACGGCCTCCGGGCGCGGCAGATCGACGACGAAGCCGATACCGGCCGACAGCACGTCCATCTTCTGGTCGTACTCGACCAGGGCCTCACGCAGCAGCCGGAAGTACTCCGCGGTCCCGGCCTCCGTGAGCTCGTACTCCGTACGAGGCGGACCGCCGGCCGTGCTCGGCGCCACCTCGTGGGCCAGCAGCTCACCCTGCTTCGCCATCTGCTTCAGGGCGTGGTAGATCGAGCCCGGCTTGGCGTTCGACCACTCGTGCGCACCCCAGAACTCCAGGTCGTTGCGGATCTGATAGCCGTGCGCGCGGCCGTGCTGACGCACCGCGCCGAGCACCAGCAGCCGGATCGCTGACATCGCCGGTCCCTTCTATTCAACTTTGACTAGAGTACTCGTCATGACAGAGAAGACCATCCCGCTGCTCCCCTGCCGGACCATCCAACCCGTAGTCGACTTCTACTCGGCACTCGGCTTCGAGGTCACCTTCATACAGAAGAGTCCCTACGCGTACGCGGTGGTCGAGCGCGGCGACGTGGAGCTCCAGTTCTTCGGCATGAAGGCGTACGACCCCACCGAGTCGATCAGCGGCTGCTACGTGCTGACCGACGACGTCGACGGGCTGCACGGCGCCTTCCGCGCGGGGCTCAGATCGGCGTACGGGAGGATCCCGACCCGCGGGCTGCCCCGGATCGGGCCGGTGAAGGACATGTCCTACGGCGTGCGGCAGTTCCTCATGACGGACCCGGCCGGCAACAGCATCCGGATCGGGCAGCCGAACGACGCCGGGAGCGACGGACACCATCAGCCCGCGCCGAAGGAGCCGTACGCCCGCGCCCTGCACCTGGCGGTGCTCTTCGCGGACTCGAAGGAGGACCCGGGGGCAGCGGTGAGGGTCCTCGACCGTGCTCTGCGGGACGCCGACGCCCTCGGAGCGGCAGAGGGCGACAGCGTCCGTAAGGAGGGCGCGCCGCCGACCGCCGTACAGCTCTACCGGCTGCTGGTGCTGCGCGGCGATGTCGCCCACCGTCTGGACGAGACCGAGGAGGCACGCGGCTTCCTCGTCAGGGCCGCCGCCGTCGCGCTGACGGCCGCGGAGCGCACGGAGCTCGCCGACGACACGGCGCGGGCCGCGGAGCTGCTGGAGTCACTCCGGAACGCGGACCGGGACCAGGACCGGGACGGGGACGGCGGAACGGCCGGGGACCGTTAGAGGGGCGGTGACCGCCACCGCGACCGGCCGGTGCGCAGCGGGATCAGAACGGGAAGCGTGAGCGCCCGTACTGGACCGAGATCCACTTCTGCGACGTGAAGGCGGCGACCATCGACTCGGCGTTCAGCCACTCGGCCCCGGAGTGCTTCTCGCCGCCGAACGGCACGATCGGCTCGCTGTGCCCCGTGCCGTCGTTGATGTGGATCATGCCGGTGTTGATCCGCCGCGCCACTCGCACGCCCCGCTCGACATCGCCGGTGTGTATGGCGCCGCTGAGCCCGCACCGCGTGTCGTTGGCGATCCTGACCGCCTCGTCCACGCCGTCGAACGGCAGCAGGATCGCGACCGGGCCGAGTATCTCCTGGGTCAGCACGGGTGAGTCGGCGGCCAGATCGGTCAGCACGGTCGGGGAGACGAGATTGCCGTCGACCGTGCCGCGCACCAGCGCGGTCGCGCCGGCCTCGATGGTCTCCTCGACCAGCGCGCCCACGGCGTCGGCCTGCTGGGAGCTGATGAGCGGGCCTATGACCGTCCCGGGGTCGGCCGGGTCGCCGACCGTCAGCGTCCTGACCTTCGCGACGAACTTCTCGGTGAACTCCTTCTCGACCGACCGGGCCAGCAGGATGCGGTTCGCAGCCATGCAGACGGGGCCCTGGTACGCGTAGCGGCTGAAGACCGCCGCCTCGACCGCGTAGTCGACATCGGCGTCCGCGAGGACGATCAGGGCGCTGTTGCCGCCCAGGTCGAGCACGGAGCGCTTGAAGTTCTTGGCGCAGACGACGGCGACGTGCTGCCCCACCCGGGCGGAGCCGCTGAAGGAGATGACCTTCGGCACGGGGTGCTCGATCAGCGCGTCGTCGATCTCGGCGATGTCGGTGATGACGACGTTGAGCAGTCCGGCGGGCAGGCCCGCGTCCTCGAACACCTTGGCCACCAGGGATCCGCCGCAGATCGGCGTGTTCTGGTGCGGCTTCAGTACGACGGCGTTGCCGAGCGCCAGCGCCGGGGCGACCGACTTGAGCGAGAGCAGGAAGGGGAAGTTGAAGGGACTGATGACCCCGATGACACCGACGGGGGCGCGCTGGACGCGGTTCTCCGTGCCGTCCACGGGTGAGGGGAGGATGCGGCCTTCGGGGCGCAGCGTGAGCTGTACGGCCTCGCGCAGGAGCTCCTTGGCGAGTCGCAGCTCGAACGCCGCCTTCAGGCGCGTGCCGCCCAGTTCGGCGATGATCGCCTCGGTGATCTCGTCCTCGCGGTCCTCGACGATGCGCAGGGCACGCTCGAAGACGCCCCGCCTGGTGTACGGGTTGGTGTCGGCCCACGGCACCTGCGCGCGCTCGGCGGCTTGGTACGCCTGGTCCACCTCGTCGGCCGTGGCCACCGCGATCGACGCCAGTTTCTCCCCGTTGTAGGGATTGAAATCGATGATGTCCCACGAGCCACTGCCGGGCCGCCACTCGCCGTCGATGTACTGCTGGTCGAGTTCGGCGAAGAAGGACATGTGATCCCTAACCTCAGAACAGAGAACTGATGTCACGTCATCATACTTACGCGGAGTCAGAGTTAAGGGGCTTCGAGAACGTCCGATGCCTTTATTCCCAAGGCTTCGGCCGGTCGCGGTCGTTCAGGAGAGTTGCAGCAGACCCCTCAGCAGGTCACGGCTCTCGGCCGGGCCGAGGCTGTCCTCCTGGAGCCGTGTCATCACCCGCTCGTACTGGGTGACTTCCTCACGCTTGTCCAGATACAGCGCGCTGGTGAGCTGTTCCAGGTAGACGAGGTCGGAGAGATCTGACTCCGGGAAGCGCAGCATCGTGAAGGCGCCGCTCTCCCCCGCGTGCCCGCCGAAACTGAAGGGCATCACCTGGAGGGTGACCGTCGGGTGCTCGGAGACCTCGATGAGATGCGCCAGCTGACCGCGCATCACGGCCCGGTCCCCGTACGGCCTGCGCAGCGCCGCCTCGTCGAGCACCGCGTGGAACCGCGGGGCGCGCTCGGAGACGAGCACCTTCTGGCGCTCCTGGCGCAGTGCGACACGGCGGTCGATCTCGGCCTGGGGGGCGTTGGGCATCCCGCGCTCGACCACGGCGTGCGCGTACGCCTCGGTCTGCAACAGGCCGTGCACGAACTGGACTTCGTAGATGCGGATGAGCGAGGCGGCACCTTCGAGTCCGATGTACGTCTGGAACCAGCCGGGGAGTACGTCGCCGAAGCTCTGCCACCAGCCGGCGACGTTGGCCTCGCGGGCGAGACCGATCAGGGACCCCCTCTCCATCTCGTCGGCGACTCCGTAGAGCGTCAACAGGTCCTCGATGTCCCTGGACTTGAAACTCACCCGCCCCAACTCCATACGGCTGATCTTCGACTCGGACGCGCGGATCGAGTAACCGGCCGCCTCACGCGTGATGCCGCGCGACTCACGCAGCCGTCTCAGCTGCGAGCCAAGCAGTATGCGACGCACCACGGATCCGCCCGGTTCGACTGCGGTCACGTCTCCAACCCTCCCCATTACGGCCCATCTCCCACTATTTTTCCCTCGATGCCCTCGGAGTACCCCCGAACCCTGAGAGCCGGATTGTGCCATCAAACGCATCAGCCCGTACTCATTCGATTACAGAAATGGGAAGCCTTTGGGAAGAGCGAGAAAGTGGTCGACAGAAGAAATAATCCGGAACGGCACATCATGGGCCAAGTCGGGCGCGTGCACGTGCATCTGCCCTTGCATCTGCCCTGCGCATTGGGAACCATGGTCCTCGCCGCACCTGCGTGCTCGTTCGTGTTTGACGTGTTGTGACGCTGTACCACCGCAGTATCGCTACGGCCGCGAATCCCGGGGAGTGCCTCGCATGGGGACGAATGGATCGACCGTGCTCGAGCCGTTAAGGCAGGGGCTTCCGCCGATCGATCCCGCAGCCGTCTCCAGCTCCGCGTCGTGCGCTCTGCCCGCCCGCTACGAAGCGGTGCGCGGGGCGCGACAGTTCACCCGTACGACACTCTGCCAGTGGGAACTTGACGACCGGTTCGACGACGTCGCTCTGGTGGTCTCCGAACTCGTCACCAACGCGCTCCGGCACGCCCTCCCCTCGGACATCCCGCGCGAACCCCAGGAGCCGCCCGTACGGCTGCATCTGATGCGCTGGACGACCCGGCTGGTGTGCGCGGTACGGGATCCCAGTTACGCGAGCCCCACGGCCCGCGAGTCCGAGGAGGATTTCGCCGCGGAGTCGGGCAGGGGGCTGTTCCTGGTGGACTCGTTCAGCGACACGTGGGGCTGGCATCCGCTCGCGGGCTCGCTGCACGGCAAGGTGGTGTGGGCGCTGTTCCGGCTCCGGGCGGAGTGACAGCGGCGGTTCGACGGCTCCGAGAGCCCTGGAGACCCCTTGCGCGGATCCGGGAACCCTTGAAGGCCGGGCCGACGCGGACGGCGGACGCCGGGACTCAGGCCGTCAGATGATCGAATTCCCCGTCCTTCACACCCGCCAGCATGGCCACGATCTCGGCCCGGGTGTACACGAGGGCGGGCCCTTCGGGGTGGCGTGAATTCCGTACCGCCACACCCCCGCCGGGCAGTTTGGCGAACTCCACGCAGGAACCCTGCGAATTGCTGTGCCGGCTCTTCTGCCAGACCACTCCGTGAAGCTCGGTGGCCGCCATGCCGTTGTACGCGTGGTGCACAGGACGCTCCCCGAGTTGCAAGGTGCAGGTGTCAACTAGCTCGGATCATAGCTGTGTTCACATGCCAATGCATGAGCAGATGCACGTGCACGCGGGGTGTTCCCTTGACTACAGACTCACGAACAGAACGCCCCATTCAATGAGACGCGCGGAAAGCCCTTTCGGTGCCAAGTGTTCAGGTACTCGTCCGGAACTCGACGGCGGGGTCGCTCAGGGGCGCCCTGGTAGCTTGGCGCGGTCTCGGAACTGAAGGGGGACTTCGCCATGCGCAAGATCGCACGAACCAGCGTCGCCGCGGCCGGACTCGTCGTCGCACTCACTCTCACCGGCTGTGGCAGCGGTGACGGCGGTGACGACTCGGCCAAGGACAAGAACACCAGCTCGCCCGCGCCGGGCGAGCCCGACGCCGGCGGCGGTGAATCCACCCCCGCCGACGGCGCATCGGCCGACGGTCTGGAAGGCACCTGGGCGGGGACCACGGAGGGCAAGGCCGTCGCGCTGTCCGTCAAGGAGGGCAAGGCCGCGCTCATCGCGGGCGAGCACATCTGCCAGGGCGACGTCGAGGAGATGGGCGGCGAGCCGATGCTGTCGCTCAAGTGCGCCGACGGGAACACCGACCGCACCATGGGGTCGATCGACTCCAACGACGGGAAGACGCTGACGCTCTCCTGGGAGGGCGGCGCGAAGGACAGCCTCGCCAAGACCGAACCGGGCAAGCTGCCCGAGGGGCTGCCCACGGACATTCCGGCGCCCTGATGGAGACCGCTTTCTCCTCATAAAGAGGGCGTCCGGGTCCGCGATTCGGGCGCCCTCCTCATGAGGCGCCGCCGGGTGCGGGTCGACCCGGTCGGACTCCGGGACGGAGCCGGCGGCGCGGGCCGTCTCCGCCGTCGCCCCGCCCGCCTGTCCGCCCGTCGCCGGGCACGCGGGCCCGGTCGGCCGCCGCCGTGCCGTGCGCCCAGCCCTCGCCGTCGGTCACACCGCGCACCCTCGTACGCACCGTCTCGGGGAACATCCGCTCCGCGCGGTCGGCGACCGCCAGGTCCCGTGCGGCAAGGACGGGCAGCAGGCGCCCCTCCCCGTCCGCCGGTCGCGAGGCGCCGCCGTCACCGGCCGTCTCCGCGCCCGCCGCGTCGGCGGTCACCCGCTCCGCCGCGGCGGCCAGCCGTTCGCCGATCCGGTGGGCGTACGCCATGAGGAACGACTGCCGGAAAGTCTTCGTCCGCTTGCGGCCCGACGCCCGCTGGGCGGCCTCCGCACGGGTCATCGCCGCCGTTCCCTGGACGAGCAGCGAGGTGTACAGCAGCTCCACCACTTCGAGATCCGGCTCAAAACCGACCACGGTGGAGAAGCCGAAAACGCTGTTCCACACCGACTGGCAGCGGTTGGCGGACGCGACGGCGTCAAGGAGGATCGCCTTCGCCGTCTCGTACGGCGCGTCCACCCCGATCCGGCAGGCGGCCGGTACGTCGGCCCGGTGGGCGCGGTCGGCGAGCAGGGCCTCGTCGATGCTGTGCCGCGCCATCAACTCCTGGGCCTTGGCGCTCAGCGCCTCGGCCTCCTCGGGGAAGTCGGTGGCCTCGGCCTTGGCCAGCAGGGCGCGGATCCGGGCGAGCATGCGCGGCTCGCCACCGGCCACCGGGAGATGGACGGGGGTGCCGGGCACGGGTCCCACGGGTTCGATCCTGGGGAGCCCCACGAGCAGCCGGTAGAGCTCAAGGGCGGTGGTCGCGCAGGAGAAGCGGTCGGCGGAGCGGGGGGCGGCGCCGGCCCCGCGGCCGGCTTCGAGGTCCGCCGCGATCTCCGTGAGCTGGGAGTCCCAGCGCGGGGCCACCCGTTCGTACCGTGCCGCCTCGGCCGCGATCAGTTCGGCGGCCAGCCGGGTGTGCGCCTCGTCGAGGTCGCGGCGGACGAGCCGTACGACGTCGGCGGGCTGCCAGCCCCGCTCCCAGGCGCGGCGCAGGAACTGTTCGCCCCGGCCGCGCAGGTCCGTGTCGGCCGCCGGGTCGGCGGCGAGCAGCGAGGCACCGGTGTCCAGCCCCCTGCCACCGTCCGCCGCCGGGTCGGCGTAGAGCGCGGCGGCGAACGCGCCGTCGACCGTGCCTGGCGCAGTCGGCATGGAACCGTCTCCCCTTACCCCTTGATCGTCCCGGCCCCGGCCGTCGTGACGACGGGGCCGGGATCCATGGTCCCAGAACGCGAGTTATCCACAGGCTGTGCATATAGAAATACCGCGCGACCTGCGCGGTCCCGTTCTGTCCACAGGATGCGGCGGTCCCGCCACGCGATCCGGCATACCGGCCTAACGTGGTGGAACCGCGACGAGAGGACACGGGCACACATGGGTGAGAACAAGCGGCTGATGCTGGCCGGTGAGTGGTATCTGCCGGACGACCCGGAGCTGGAGGAGGCGACCCGGCGGCGGGCCGGCCTGTGCGCCGCGTACAACGGGACGGGCGGCGAGGGGATGCCCGACGCGGACGGGCGCGAGTGGATCCTGGGCGAGCTGCTGGGCTCGGTGGGTGAGGGCGTGCGGATCCGGCCGCCGTTCCACTGCGACTTCGGCACCTACATCAGCATCGGTGCCCGCACGTTCATCAACTTCGGCGCGGTCTTCCTCGACCCCGCGCCGATCACCGTGGGCTCGGACGTCCAGATCGGGCCGAACGTCCAACTGCTGACGCCGACCCATGAACTGGACACCGAGCGCCGCCGGGCCGGCTGGGAGCGGGCGGCACCCGTGACCATCGGCGACAACGTGTGGCTCGGCGGGGGCGTGATCGTCTGTCCCGGGGTGACGATCGGCGAGAACACGGTGGTGGGGGCGGGGTCCGTAGTCACGAAGGACCTCCCGGCCGGAGTGCTGGCGGTCGGCAGTCCGGCGCGGGTGATTCGCAAGCTGGAGTAGAGAAGCGTGCCCGTCGGGAGGGGGCGGGTCAGGGTTTGATGATCAACTTGCCGCGGGAGTGGCCCGACTCGCTCGCGGACTGGGCCTGGACCGCCGCGGCCAAGGGGTAGGTCTGCGCCACCAGGACGCGCAGCGTGCCCTCCGCCGCCAGCCGGGCCTGGTCGGCGAGACCCGCACGGCTCTCCTCGGGGGTCGAGCCGCCCGAGGAGAACGGCACCCCGTGCTCGGCGGCGGTCGGGTCGGCGATCGTGATGATCCGGTCCGTCGTGCCGCCGCGCAGGGTGATCGAGTCCGGCAGCGCGCCCTTGCCCGCCGTGTCGAAGACCGCGTCCACGCCCTGGGGCGCGACGGCGCGGACGCGCTCGACGAGGCCCTCGCCGTACGACACCGGGGTGGCGCCGATCAGCCTCACGTAATCGTGATTGGCCGGTGAGGCCGTGCCGACGACCGTCGCTCCGCGCGCGACCGCGAGCTGGACGGCCATCGATCCGACCGATCCGGCGGCGCCGTGCACCAGCAGGGTGTCGCCCTCCTTCACCGCCAGGTCGTCCAGCACCCGCCGTGCCGTCTCGCCGGCCACCGGCAGCGCGGCGGCCACGTCCCAGCTCAGCCCGGCGGGCTTGGGCACGACGTTGGTGGCCAGCGTGTACTGCGCGTAGGCGCCGTCGATGGACCAGCCGATGACCTCGTCCCCCACCGAGAGCCCGATGACGCCGTCGCCGATGGCGTCCACGACACCGGAGAACTCGCTGCCGGGGACCGAGGGGAACTCCGTCGGGAAGATCTCCGCCATCCAGCCCTTGCGGATCTTCACATCGGCCGGGTTGACCCCGGCCGCCCGGACGGACGCGCGGATCTGGCCCGGTCCCGGTTGCGGCTGCTCGATGTCCCTGAGCTGGAGCACTTCGGGGCCCCCGTACTCCTCGAAAACGATCGCCTGCATTGTCAGTCCTCCGTAGATGCGAGCCCGTCCGTCATCTCGATGTTCGCCGCGCGCGGCGGCGTCCGCCTCTCGAATGTTCCGCCCGGGTCAGTTCCGCCCCCGTCCCGTTGTCAGACCCTGCTGCCAGACTCGGACGCGTGATCGGACGGTGGGCCCTGGCCCCGGCGGAGGGTGGCGGCGCCTGGCTCGTGCCGCTCGGCGCCGACGCGCGCCCCGCCGGCGCGGTGCTGCGCGAGCCCGATCTCGTGGATGCGGTCCGGGCCCGGCTGCCCGAGGTCACGCGGTGGGTGTGGCGGTCCACCGCCGAGCTGGCGCCCCGGCTGCTGGCGGCCGGGGTCCGGGTCGAGCGGTGTTACGACATCGAGGCGGCGGAGCTGCTGCTGCTCGGCCACGAGGGGCGTCTCGGGGAGCCCCGGTCGGCCGCCGCCGCCCTGGCCCGGCTGCGGCGGGGCCCCGTACCGCCCGATCCGCCGCAGCGCGCCGCCGAGCCCGGCTCGCAGTCCTCGCTCTTCGAGCCACGGGCGGGCGCGGACGTGCCGTTCGACGGGCTGCTGGAGGTGTACGCGGAGCAGCAGCGCAGACATGACGCGGCGGACGAGCCGGGCCGGCTGCGGCTGCTGACCGCCTCGGAGTCGGCGGGGATGCTGGTGGCGGCCGAGATGCACGCGGCGGGTCTGCCGTGGCGGGCGGACGTACACCGTGCCCTGCTGGACGAGTTGCTGGGCGAGCGGTACGCGGGCGGGGGCGAGCCACGGCGGCTTGCGGAGCTGGCCGAGGAGGTCTCGGCGGCGTTCGGGCGGCGGGTGCGGCCCGATCTGCCGGCGGACGTGGTGAAGGCGTTCACGCGGGCCGGGTTCCAGGTGAAGTCGACGCGGCGGTGGGAGCTGGAGGAGATCGACCACCCGGCGGTGGCCCCGCTGATCGAGTACAAGAAGCTGTACCGCATCTGGACGGCGCACGGCTGGAGCTGGCTCCAGGACTGGGTGCGCGACGGGCGCTTCCGCCCGGAGTACCTGCCGGGCGGTACGGTCTCCGGCCGCTGGACGACCAACGGCGGCGGGGCGCTCCAGATCCCCCGCGTGATACGGGGAGCGGTCGTCGCCGACGAGGGCTGGCGGCTGGTCGTGGCGGACGCCGACCAGATGGAGCCGCGCGTCCTCGCCGCGATCTCGCGCGACCGGGGGCTGATGGAGGTCGCCGGGCATGACGACGATCTGTACAAGGTGCTGTCGGACCGGGCGTTCTCCGGCGACCGGGCGCAGGCGAAGCTCGCGCTGCTGGGCGCGATCTACGGACAGACGTCGGGGGACGGCCTGAAGAATCTGGCCGCCCTGCGAAGACGGTTCCCGCGCGCCGTCGCGTATGTCGACGACGCGGCGCGCGCCGGCGAGGAGGGGCGGCTCGTACGGACGTGGCTGGGCCGGACGAGCCCGCCGGCGGCCGGTTCGGAGGACGGCGGCGAGGCGGGTATCCCGCAGGAGTCCGCCGAAACGGCGGTGGGCGACGGTGAGTTCACACCGGGGTACGCGTCGACGAACGCACGCGCGCGTGGCCGCTTCACGCGGAACTTCGTGGTGCAGGGCAGCGCGGCCGACTGGGCGCTGCTGATGCTGGCGGCCCTGCGGAGCGCGACCGCCGGAATGCGGGCGGAGCTGGTCTTCTTCCAGCACGACGAGGTGATCGTGCACTGTCCCCATGAGGAGGCGGCGGACGTGGCGGTGGCGATCCGTGAGGCCGGTGAGCTGGCGGGCCGCATCGCCTTCGGGCGGACGCCGGTGCGGTTTCCGTTCACGACTGTCACGGTGGAGCGGTACTCGGACGCCAAGTGAGGCGGGAGTCGCGCGGGCGTCCGGAGGGGGTGCGGCGGCAGAAGGGTGGCTCGGCGCCCGGCGTGCGCTTACGATCCCCGGTGGGCATCGCGCGTCGGTCACCGGCCGGGTGAGGCGTGGAGGTTCCCGTGAGATGCCTCTGGAGGCATTCCACCGTGTCATCAGTACAGTTGAATCACACGATCGTGCACGCCCGCGACAACCGGGCTTCCGCCGAATTCCTGGCGAACATCCTGGATCTGGAGATCGGCACCGAATGGGGCCCCTTCATTCCGGTGGCCACCGCGAACGGCGTCACTCTGGACTTCGCGACCGTCGATGAGAAGTCCATCGCACCGCAGCATTACGCGTTCCTCGTGCCCGAGGGCGATTTCGACGGAATCTTCGGGCGCATCAGGGACGCGGGGGTCGATTTCTTCGGCGATCCGCACGGCAAGCTCCCGGGTCGGATCAACCACAACCACGGCGGCCGGGGCGTGTATTTCCTCGATCCGTCGGGCCACTACCTCGAAGTGATCACACAGCCGTACGACAACGTCGTGGATGTCGCGGACGTCGCGGAAGTCGTCGACGCGGTGGACGGAGCGGACGGAGCGGACGCCGTTTCGGACGTGGCCACGTGATCCCGACCGCGTAGTCCCGACCGGGTGGCTCGCGGTGGGTGACACCGTCCCGACTCAGCACTGAGCCGGCGAAATCGGGGGCTCCGGACGGACCGAGAGGTCCTCCGGGGTCCCCAACTCCCGCCCCCTCGGACGGAATCAGCGGCGCCCCACCAGGAACTCCGCCGCCGCCACGCCGGAGACGCGCGTCGCGCCATGGGTGACCAGATGAACGGCGCCGCGGGCCGCGCCGTTCGGTACGCCCATCTCCACGACCACCGCGTCCGGCCGGCTGCCCAGCAGCCGCGCCATCGCCGCCGACATCCAGCCGTGCCGCGCCGCGTCGCGCACCACGACGACCAGCGAACGCTCGGCGGCCGGGTCGAGGCCCTTGCGGTCCAGCAGATCGCCGGATTCCCGCAGATCGGCCTCGGTCAGCCGGACGGAGGTGGTGCCCGGCAGCAGATCGCTCAGCGGGGCCGCCACGCCCCATGGCGTCTGTCCGTCGACGGCCAGGTTCATCGTCGGTGACAGCTCCACCACATGGGGCGCGCCGACGAGCGGAAGCACCGTTCCCCGGTCGCGCCCGCCGCCCCCGCCGCCCTCGCCCGGGCCGCCGTTCCCGCTCCGCCCGGTCAGCACGCGCAGCGCGCGCCTGGCGGCGACCAGGCCGATGTCGGACGCGACGTCGTCGGTGGCCACGGCGCGCATGCGGCTGCCCGACCAGGCCGCGAACTCGGCGACCCGCGCGGCCGCTTCACTGATCCGCGCCTCGGGCAGCGTGCCGTCGAGCACGGATCGCACGAGTGCGCCCGCGAGCAGGTCGAAGGTGGCCTCCCCGGCGTGCTCGCCACCGACGCAGACGGCGTCGGCGCCGCCCTTGACGGCCCGCACGGTGGCGCCGTCGATGCCGTAGCGGGCGGTGACCGCGCTCATCTCGATGCCGTCCGTCACCACCAGGCCGTCGAAGCCCAGTTCGCCGCGGAGCAGATCCACGAGGATGCGGGGGCTGAGCGTGGCCGGCAGTTCGGGGTCGTACGCGGGCGCGAGCAGATGCGCGGTCATCACCACGCGTACGCCCGCCTCCATGGCGGCGACGAACGGCGGCAGGGCGGTGGCGGCGATCTCCTCGGCGCTGGCCGAGACCTGCGGCAGACCGTGGTGGGAGTCGACCGAGGTGTCCCCGTGGCCGGGGAAGTGCTTGGCGCAGGCGGCGACGCCGGCCGACTGGAGCCCGCGGACCCAGGCCGCGGTGTGCCGGGAGACGACATCCGTACGGGCGCCGAAGGAGCGGGCGCCGATGACCGGGTTGAGGGGGTTGGAGTTGACGTCGGCGCTGGGCGCGTAGTTGAGGGAGACACCGGCGGCGTGGAGTTCGCGCCCGATGTCCCGGGCGACGGACTCCGTCAGATCCACGTCGTCCACGGCGCCGAGCGCGAGATTGCCGGGGCGGGAGGCACCCGTCCAGGCTTCGAGCCGGGTGACGTCGCCGGCCTCCTCGTCGATGGCGATGACGAGATCGCGGTTCTCCGCGCGCAGATCGGCGGTGAGGCGGGCGACCTGACCGGGGTCGACGATGTTCCGGCCGAAGAGGACGACGGAGGTGAGACCACCGCCCGCGATCCCGCGGCGGACCCAGTCGGGCACGGTCGTGCCCACAAATCCGGGTTGGAGCGTGTTCTCGGCGAGACGCGTCAGTCGGTGGTGGCGGCTGCTCGGCTCCATGCGGGTCCTTTCGAAGGCGCATCGCTCGGCCGGCTCAGCGAACCGCCCTGTGAACTTGGTACAGGCCAATCGGGATGTTGGCTCAGACCAATTGGTGTGTCAAGGAGGTACCGGGCCGCCGCGTTGTACGCACTCGACCCGGAAGCAGGTGGATTGGACCGTTCATGAATATTTGGTGAGGCTTCGGGGGAGCCACTGGGCAGGAGCCGGGCTCGCGGGGTACGGCCGGTTCCCGGCGACCCGTTCCGACCCGTTCCCGGCGGCCCGTTCCCGTCCCTCGGCTCGCTACCGCCCGCGGTCCTCGGGGCATCAGACCCCGAAGAGCGCCAACGACGGCCCCAGTCCGTGCAGTTCGACCGGGACAGTACGGTGCGCCTCCCACCCCGCGCGGTCCAGGCGCAGCCGAAGCAGAGTGCGGGCCTCGCCCCGTACCGACACCGTCTCCAGCCCGTCCGGACGGTAGCCGAGCTTCTCCGAGACGCGCAGCGACCCCGAGTTGTCGGTCATCGCCGCCGACGTCAGACACCGCGCTCCCAGCCCCTCGAACGCCAGGTGCAGCGCCGCCGCCCGCATCTCCGTGCCGAAGCCGCGCCCTTGGTGTGCCTGCCCCAGCCACGATCCGGTGTGCGCCTCGCCGGTCACCGCGAAGTCCGTCGCGCCCAGGTCCTGGCGGCCCACGACGGTCCCCTCGCGGCTGACGGCCAGGCTCAGCGTCCAGTCCCGTGCGGTCCAGGCGGCCACCGTGCCGAGCACGTGCTGAAAGGTCGCCCGCCCCCGTTCGCCGGGGCTCGCGTCCGTCCACGGCACGGTGAACGGCATCCGGTCCTCGTCGTGCACTCCGGCGGCTGCGACGGCGGCCAGTTCGGACAGGCTCTCCAGACCCGGGAGCCGCAGCTCAAGACGCGGGGTGGTGATCCGGAGTCCGTACAGGGGCCAGAAATGAGCGTCCATGAACGGAGCCTGCCGAACCGGTCGTCGGGGTGTCGACCGAATTACTCCGGACACAGCCCGTCCGGCCGCACCATCCGCCACAGCGGCGGCGGACTCGCCACCGTCACCAGGTCGGCGGGCACGATGCCGGCGAGCCCGTCCAGGCTCGCGGCCGTCAGTTCCAGCCGGCGCGGATCCGCCCCCGGATGGAACAGCGCGTGGTCGTAGATGAGCTGGTAGGAGAGGTCGCCGTGTCGTTTGCGCTCGGTCAGGACGCGCGTCGGCCGCAGAAGCTCCGCGCGCGGCGTGTCGAGCAGATCGGCGTCGCTGCGGCCGGTGAACAGCGAGATGACGACCTTCGTGCAGAGGGTCGACCGGAGACACGGCTCCGGCTTCTCCGGCCGCGCGAGCCGGCGCTCGGCATCGGTGACGCCGGCTTCGGTGATCGCGTACCGCTTCCGCTCGGGACCCCCGCCGTCCGCCGTCCCGTCAGTGCGGGCGGAGGAGGCGGGCCCGCCGATTCATTGACAGGCCCAACGCCGGTTGTTTGGATGCGGCAAGCGCTTTCTGGCCGAGTTTGGAGCATCCCTTGCAGCTCTCGCGCCGCACCCTGCTGACGATGTTGCCCGCGTCCACCCTGCTCGCCGTCGCCGCGCCCCTGCGGGCGCGAGCCGCCGGGCTGCCGACCGCAACGACGCCCACGACAGCCACGACAGCCACGGGCGACGGGGCCGCCGCCGCGGACCCGGGCGCCAACCACGCCGCGCTCCTCGCCAACACCGTCGCGATCTTCGCGGGCACGGCCGAGTCCAACGCCCGCCCCGAAGTGGCCGCCAAGCTCGCCGCCATCACCTCGACCGCGCGCACCCGCCTCACCGCACTGGACGGCGCCGGCACCGGGGAACTCTTCAAGGGCCTCCCCCTCGGCACGAGCGACGCGAACCTCAACACCTCGTACCAGTACCTGTACGAGATCGCCCTCGCCACCCGCACGCCCGGCCCCGCCGCCTCGGACCTCCGGGAGAACGCGAGCGTCCAACGGCGCGTCATCGACGGCCTGGTGCTGCTCCACGACACGTACTACGGCGACCAGTCGAAGGGTTACTACGGCAACTGGTTCAACTGGGAGATCGGCATCTCGGCGAGCGTCAGCAGGACATTCGTCCTGCTGAAGGACCAACTCGCCGCGTACGAGCCGGATCTGGTCAGCACGTATGTCGCCTCGATGGACGCCTATCTGCGCAACGGCAAGGACGGCGACGTCGACCTCGACTCGCGCTTCCACACCGGCGCCAACCTCGCCGACATCACCACCAACCGGATCCTCCAGGGCGCGGTGACCGGCGACGAGGCGCGCGTGGTCAAGGCGGTCGCAGACCAGCTCACGGTGTACGCGACGGTCGATCCGTACCGCCCCCGGCACGGTGTCACCGACGGCTTCTACGCGGACGGCTCCTTCATCCAGCACGACTCCGTCGCCTACACGGGCTCCTACGGCAAGGTCCTGCTCACGCGCGCCGTACAGACCGTCAAGATCCTCGAAGGGACCGATTACGTCGGCGCGGACAGCGGCAGCGGTGCCGGAACCGGAACCGCCGAACTGGTGGCCGTGGTGCGGGGCTGGGTGGCGGACGGCTTCGCCCCGCTCATCTTCGAGGGCTGGATGATGGAGATCGTCAAGGGCCGCGGGGTGTCGCGGACGGCGACCGGTTACACGGACGTCGCCGTCGTCGTCGAGGCCGTCGTCGACCTCTCGGGACATTCCACCGGCGCCGACGCCACCGCCCTCCGGGGGTACGTGAAGTTCGTCCGCCGGACGTCGAAGGCCACACTCGACCCGGCCGTCTTCGTCTCACCGGTCAGCGTCGCGCGCTACGCGGACATCCTCGCCGACACGTCCGTCCCGGCCGCCGACCTCGGGGACGCCGAGAGCCACACCGCGTTCAACGCGATGGACAAGACCGTGCACCGGCGCCCCGGTTACGCGTTCGCGCTGGCCCGCAGCTCGGACCGGATCAGCAAGTACGAGTACATGAGCGGCGAGAACCTGATGCCGTGGTTCCAGGGCGACGGCGCGCACTATCTGTACCTCGCGGGACAGGACCAGACCCGGTCCTTCGGCATCGACTACTACACGACCGTGTCGCCGTACCGGCTCGCCGGCGTCACCGCGCCCGTGGAGACCCGCCGGACGATCCCCGAGCTGTACGGCACCGCCTGGTACGACAACCCGGAGCGCGGCTTCACCTCGTCCTCCGAGTCACAGAACACCTACGTCTACTTCCCGCGCGGCACCAACACCCTGTCCGGGGGCGCGCGCCTCGGCGCGTACGGCGCGGCCGGCCTCGTGCTGGGCGACGACGTCGCGTACGCGGCGAAGCAGGCGGGCGAGCTGCCCGACGACTTCGTCGTCCACCGCAACGCCACCGCCACCAAGTCGTGGTTCATGCTCGACGACGAGATCGTCGTCCTGGCGGCCGGGGTCGGTGACGCGGCGGGCCGCGCGGTGACGACCACGCTCGACAGCAGGATCGCCGAGGCGTCGGACGACGTCACGGTGACGGGGCGGCTGCGCGACGGCGCGCGGTGGCCGGGCGGGGACGGCGAAGGGGGTACGGCGCCGGCGCCGGTGGCCTGGCTGCGATACGCCGACGCCGGGCACGGGGTCTCGGTCGGGTACGTGTTCCTGGACGGGGGCGGGGGCAGCCGTCCGACGGTCTCGCTCGACACGGTCACCAGGAGCCGCCGCGTCGTACGCACGTCCAACCCCGACACCCCGGTCACCAAGCGGGTGTTCTCCCTCTCCGTCGGTCAACCGGTGGGTGCGCGACGGCTGTCGATGGCGCACGCGCTCGTACCGAACGCCACGGAGCGGCAGTTGACGGCGTACGGCGCGGGGACCGGGCACGGGAACGGCGCGGGGACCGGGCACGGGAACGGCGCGGGGCGCGGACCGCTGTCGGT
This sequence comes from Streptomyces sp. NPDC104581, assembly GCF_055583685.1. Classification (NCBI taxonomy): domain Bacteria; kingdom Bacillati; phylum Actinomycetota; class Actinomycetes; order Kitasatosporales; family Streptomycetaceae; genus Streptomyces; species Streptomyces sp. NPDC104581. The sequence continues at coordinate 67,185 of NZ_JBVJNN010000014.1, read as the reverse complement.
CCTCGCCAACACCACCCGCGTCCAGGCCGTCGAACACCGCGGGCTGTCCCTCCTCGCCGCCAACACCTTCACGCCCGGCACGCACCGGGCCGGTCGTCTGTGGATCGACGGCGCCGCGTCGGTGATCCTGCGGACGGCGCGCGACGGCACGGTCTCGATCGCGGTCTGCGACCCGACGATGGGGCGGGACACGGTCTCGGTCACCGTGCGCGGCCGATGGCTGCGCCCCGTGTCGTCCGACGAGGGGGTCCGTGTCCGCAAGGTCCTCGGCGGCACCCGGATCGACGTCGACACCCACCGGACACACGGGCGCAGCCTGACGGCACGGCTGCGCTGAGCCGTGTCGGCGGATAGTCCCGCCCGGCCGGCGACGCCCGGCGTCGACATCTCTCCCCGCGTCCGAAATCCGCTCCCGTGGGCGAATTTCGGCCAACGATTGAGCTGACACGCGTTCACAGACAACCCACAGCACCTCCCCCGCCTCTCCCTGGCAGGGGAGACAGTTCCGCGATCGGAGACCGTACTTCGCGCCGGCTGTCCGTCCACGCAGGCATTCGGAGAACTCGGAACACCCGGAAAACGAGGAACGATGACCAGAACGCACAACGCCGGGCTCCGGCGTTCGGTGCTGGCCGCCACCGCGGCGCTCGCCGTGACCGCGGGTGTCGTGGCCGCGGCGCCCGAAGGCGAGGCGGCGCAGACCACGCCGAAGCTCAGCCTGATCGCCGCGACCAAGTCGCTGACGCTCGACTCGTGGAAGGAGGACCCGGGCGTCTATCTCGACCTCGGTACCTACCTGACGGCCGAGGGCGCGCCCTTCGAACTCAAGGTGACCCGCAAGTCGTACAAGGACCCGGTCGTCGCGGAGCAGATCATCCACGACGGCGACAAGACCAGCACCAAGGCCCTGCCGGCCGGGCTGGTCAAGGACTTCTCGGGGCTGCCGGGCTTCGCGCAGATCACCATCACCGACACGAACCGCAAGGTCGTCGTCAACAGGACCGAGAAGTACTGCCCGAACAACGCCGCCGGGCGCATCGACCCCGACGGACCGGCCAAGTCGAAGTACCCGGAGAGCTGCCCGGAGAACGCGTTCACCCTCGGTTCGGTGTGGGGCGTCGAGAAGGGCTGGGCTTCCAACACGTACGCGGGTTACTCCTCCCAACCGGTCGAACTCGCCGCCGGGAAGTACCAGGCCAAGGTGTCGGTGACCAAGCGCTACCGCGACCTCTTCGGCATCTCCAGCAAGCCGCAGCTCATCAACCTGACGGTGCGCGAGCGCAGTTGGGAGGACGAGGAGGGCGCCGCCGGGCTCCGCGGCAAGAGCGCGGCGTCCGGCCACGGCGACCACAGCGGCCACGACATGGCGAACATGAAGGGCATGGCCGGGATGTCGGGTCACGCCGGCCACGGCGCGGCGCGCTCCGCGGCCCCGGCCGCCCCGACGAGCGGCGCCGGTCCCTCGTACAACGTGGGCCACGGCCCGCTGATCCCCGCGCCGCCAGCCCTGCCGTGGGCGCTGAAGAACGCCTCGCTGAGGACCGCGACGGCTCCCGTCGGTGACGGTCCCGGCCGCACGGACGGCTCCCGCAAGGCACCCGCCGTACAGCCCAACGCCAAGCGCCCGACCGGCAAGGCGTCGGTGCCGGACGTGCCGAAGCCCGACCTGCGGTCGCTGCCCGCCTACGGCATCGAGATCAGCGACGGCGGCCAGGACGTCAAGGGCAAGGACTACCTCGCCTTCAGCGCCAACGTCTGGAACGCCGGTCCCGCGCAGCTCGTCGTGGACGGCTTCCGCAGCCCCGGCAAGGAGCTGATGGACGCCTACCAGTACTTCTACGACGCGGACGGCAAGCAGGTCGGCTACACCCCCACCGGCACCATGGAGTGGGACCCGCGGCCGGGCCACGAGCACTGGCACTTCACCGACTTCGCCAGCTACCGGCTGCTGAAGGCGGACCAGAAGGAGACGGTGCGCAGCGGCAAGGAGGCGTTCTGCCTGGCGAACACCGACGCCGTCGACTACACGGTGAAGAACGCCAACTGGCACCCGGGCAACACCGACCTGTCCACCGCGTGCGGCCAGGAGAACTCGATCTCCGTCCGTGAGGTGCTGGACGTCGGCTCCGGCGACACCTACACGCAGGACCTGCCGGGTCAGTCCTTCGACATCACCAACCTGGCGAACGGCACGTACTACATCCAGGTGCTCGCCAACCCCGAGAACCGTCTCAAGGAGACGAACCTCGACAACAACAGCGCTCTGCGCAAGGTGGTCCTGGGCGGCAAGCCGGGCGCGCGCACGGTGAAGGTGCCGGCGCACGACCTGGTCGACGCCAACTGACCTCGTCCGCACGGCGGTCACCGCTGATCGGCCCCCGGGTTCCTCCGCCCCGGGGGCCGATGCCGTCCACGGCGCGGGCGGCGCGCTCCGGCCCGCCGACCACCGGTGCCCTGGACCTCGCGCCTGTGCGATCCCACTCCGTGGTCAGCCGTGTCTCAGCCTCCCCCCGCTCGCTGAAACCGTGGTGTGACAGCCGTGAAAGCGGTCGGGCCGAAGCTCTGGGTCAGAAGGAACGGCGCGAGCCCACCGGGGGCCGCCGCGGAGCTGAGGAGTAATTCATCATGACGATCACCCTTACCGTCCAGGACAAGGTCGCCCTGCGGACCGCCGCTTACGGCGCCGTCACACTGATGAGCGCCGCCGGTGCCGCCCGGTCGCCGCACCGGGCCGCCACCGAGGGCAGCATCGCCCTGGCCAACGCGACCGGTCCGGTCGGGCACGTGCTCGCCGAGAAGACGAAGATCAAGGACCTGAACCACAAGTCCACGGCCGAACTCGCCGACCGCGTGCTGCCGGCCCTGACCGCGACCATGAGTCTGCTCAAGGAGCAGGACCCGGCGGAGGCCGACAACTTCCGCGGCGCCGTCATCGTCGCCGTCGAGGCATCCGCCCGGACCCACCGCGGCGAGCCCGGCCCCGCCATGGCCGAAATGGCACGCAAGATCACCGGGGCCCTCGACGCCGCCTGACGGGCGGCGTGGTGCTCAACGGGGCCCGTGCCCGGTCGGCCGGGAAGTCCGCGCCGATCGGTCGCCCCACTGGTCGGAACCCGTCCGCGAACCTCGTTCCCGAGGAATCGCGGGCGGGTTCAGCCGCGTTCGGTGGGTGGGCGGGTTCAGCCGCGTTCGGTGGGCGGGCGGCCCGGCGGTCCCGGGGCGGCGGGGCCGGTCCCGCCCGTCGGCGCCTTGGCTAATCTGCACGGGTGACTACCGACCTGACCCTGCTGCCACGTGTCGCCCATCGCGGGCACGAGGTCACCGCGCCCCGGCTCCGCGGGCTCCTCGCGCTGCTCGCGGGCGATCTGCGTACGGGATGCAGCACCGAGCGGCTGGTGGAGGGGCTCTGGCAGCCCGACGAGTTGCCGGAGCGGCCGGGGCGGGCACTACAGGTCCTGGTGTCCCGCGCGCGGGCGCAACTGGGCGCCGATCTCATCGCGAGCACGCCGACCGGATACCGGCTCGCCCTCGCCGAGGACCAGGTCGACACCTCCGCACTGCTGCTGCACGCCGCCGCGAGCGCGGACCGGGCCAGGGCGGGGGACTACGCGGGATCCCTCGCCGCCGCCGAGGCCGGCCTCGCGCTGTGGGAGGGCACACCCGAAGGCGCCGGGGACACCGACGACCCCGTATACGCGTTGCGCGCCGAGCGCGAGCCGGTGCGCGGAGCCCTCATACGTGCGCGGGCGCTCGCGCTCGCGCGCCTGGGACGGCACTCGGAGGCAGCGGGTCCGCTCGGCGTGGCCGCCTCCGAGCACCCGCGTGACGAGGAGGTGCTCGCCGAACTGCTGCGCGGCGTGGCGGCGACGGCCGGCCCCTCCGCCGCGCTGGCGCGGTACGAGGCGTACCGCCGCGAGCTGCGCGACGACCTCGGCACGGATCCGGGCGCCGGGCTCAAGGCCGTACAGCAGGAGTTGCTGCTCGGCGAGGCGCCGGTGGTCAGGCACGGCGTACCGCACGAGCCGAACCCGCTCCTCGGCCGGGACGCGCACATCGCCGCCCTCCAGGGGCTGCTCCGCACCTCCCGCGCCGTCACCGTCGTCGGGCCCGGCGGGCTCGGCAAGACCCGGATCGCCCACGCCGTCAGCCGACGGGCCGAGCAGCGGGTGGTGTATTTCGTACCGCTCGCCGGTGTCACCGCCGACGCGGACGTCGCCGCCGAGGTGGCCTCCGCGCTCGGCACGGGCGAGGGGCGGCCCGGCGCCGGGGGCGGCACCGGCCACGCCGCGCTGGTGTCCGGCATCCTCGGCGTGCTCGGCACCGGGCAGGCGCTGCTGGTGCTGGACAACTGCGAGCAGGTCGTGCGCGGCGCCTCCGATCTCGTACGGGCCCTGGTCTCGTCCTCGAAGGACCTGCGGGTGCTCGCCACCAGCAGGGCGCCCCTCGGTCTCACGTCGGAGGCGGTGTACGCGCTGCCGGAGCTGGGGCTCGCCACCTCCGTCGAGCTGTTCACGCAGCGGGCGCGGGCCGCCCGGCCCGGGGTGGAGCTGCCGCCGGACGCGGTGGCCGGGCTCTGCCGCCATCTCGACGGGCTGCCGCTCGCCGTGGAGCTGGCGGCGGCGCGGGTGCGGGTGCTCTCGGTGCAGGAGATCGCCCGCCGGCTCGGCGACCGGTTCGCGCTGCTGCGCGGCGGGGCGCGTGACGTACCGGAGCGCCACCGCACGCTGTACGCGGTCGTGGAGTGGAGCTGGAACCTCCTCGCGGAGGACGCCCGGGCGGCGCTGCGTCTGCTGTCCGTCTTCCCCGGCGGCTTCTCCGGCGAGGCGGCGGAACGGGTCCTGGGCGAGGACGCGCTGTTCCTCCTGGAGCAGCTCGCCGACCAGTCGCTGCTCACCGTCGCCGAGACCCCGTCCGGTGTGCGGTTCCGGATGCTGGAGACGGTACGGGAGTTCACCGCCGCCCGGCGCACGGAGGCGGGCGAGGACGAGGAGGCCGTCGACCGCTTCCTGGCCTGGGCACGGGAGTTCGGGGTCACGTACCACGACTGGTTCTTCGGTTCGGAACCGCTCACCGCCTGGGAGCTGATCAGGGCCGAGCAGGACAACCTCGTACTCGCCCTGCGCCATGCCCGGGCCCGTACGGACGGCCCCACCCTCGCCGCCCTCACCGCCGTACTCGCCGCACTGTGGTCCACCGACTCCGGCTATCCCCGCCTCGCCGCGCTCGCCGCGGAGACCGGCCCGGCGCTGTCGCACTACCACCCGGAGCCCGAGTACGTCGAAGTCGCCCGCAGCGCGGCGGCGTTGTGCACGGCGAGCCTCTTCATGGGCCACGGCCCCGTCGCCGTACGCCAGCTCGTCACCCTCCGGCGGCTGCCCGCGGCCCCGCCGGACACACTGATGCGCGCCGTCGCGGCGGTCCTGAGCGCGATCCCCGAGATGCTGCCTCCCGACTACCGCGTGCTGCTGGAGCTCTGCGAGAGCGAGCATCCGCTGGTCGCCGGTGCCGCCGAGTGCATCGCCAGCTACGTCTGGGAGTACGAGCACGACATCGACCGCGCGCTGGTCTCGGCCCGCCGGATCCTCGCAGAGCTGAGCCCGGTCGACAATCCGTCCACGCAGCTCATGGGGCACTCCCGGCTCAGTGAGCTGTGTCTGCGGACGGGGCGGGGCGATGAGGCGTACGACCACCTCAAGGCGGCGCTCGACGTGGCGCCGCGGCTCGGTGACGGGCACGACTACACCTTCATCCGTACGAGCCTCGTCCTCGCCTGTCTTCAGCGCGACGACCCCGACGAGGCCGAGTACTGGCTGCGGCAGGCGGAGAGCGACAACATCGCGGAGCAGGACACGCTCTACCGGCCCGGTCTCGGCGGGCGCGCGGAGATCGCGCTCGCCCGGGGGCTGACGGAGGTCGGACTCGGCCTGTGGCGCAGCGCCTTGGAGCGGATACCGGTGGGCGGCCGGGCGGACGACGACCTCTGGCTCGACCCGTGGGCGCTGCACATGCAGTCGGCGGCGGTGACGGCGCACGCGCACGCGGGCCGTGTCGAGTTGGTCGCGCTGCCGGTCGACCGACTGCGGCGCGGGCTGCGGACCCTGCTCGACGGTCCGCCGGGGTCGCCCATGGAGCTGCCGGTGTTCGGATCGCTGCTGCACGCGCTGGGGATGGTGGGGCTCGCGTCGGGGGGCGCCGGGGAGGGGGACGGTGGTGTGGCGGGGGTCGGTGTCGGTGTCGGTGTCGGTGTCGGTGAGGATGCGGGTTCCGGGGCCGGGGCCGGGGCCGTACGGATGATCGCGCTGGCCGAACGGCTGCGGGCGCCGCGCGAGTTCCAGCCGACGATGTCGGCGGACCGCGCCCGTAAAGCGGCCGTGGACGCCGACGGGGCGGCGTACGCCGACGCTGTCTCGGAGTACGCCGCCCTGGGGCGGGACGAGTTGCGGGAGGCGGCCCGTGCCGTCATGTCCGTTACTTCGGGTCGCTGTTGAACTGCGCCTTGGACCAGTGGTAGCCGAGGGCGGAGAGAGCCAGACACCAGGCGAGGGCGAGCCAGCCGTTGTGGCCGATCTCGGTGCCGAGGAGCAGTCCGCGCAGGGTCTCGATGGCGGGTGTGAAGGGCTGGTACTCGGCGATGGGCCGGAACCAGCCCGGCATCGTGTCGGCCGGGATGAACGCGCTGGAGATGAGCGGGAGCAGGATCAGCGGCATGGCCATGTTGCCGGCGGCCTCGGCGTTGGGGCTGGCCAGGCCCATTCCGACGGCGATCCAGGTGAGGGCGGTGGCGAAGAGCGCGAGCAGGCCGAAGGCCGCGAGCCACTCCAGGACCGTGGCGTCGGTGGAGCGGAAGCCGATGGCCACCGCGACGGCGCCGACGAGGACCAGGCTGGCGAGCACCTGGAGGACGCTGCCGACGACGTGCCCGATGATCACGGACCCGCGGTGGATGGCCATCGTGCGGAAGCGGGCGATGATCCCCTCGGTCATATCGGTGGAGACGGAGACCGCTGCCCCGATGACCGTGCTTCCGATGGTCATCATGAGGATGCCGGGGACGAGGTAGGCGATGTAGTCGGCGCGGTCGGCGCCGCCGCCGCCGATGCCCGCGCTCATCACGTCGCCGAAGATGTAGACGAAGAGGAGCAGGAGCATGATCGGTGTGAGCAGCAGGTTGAGGGTCAGGGAGGGGTAGCGGCGCGCGTGCAGGAGGTTGCGGCGCAGCATGGTGTGCGAGTCGCGGACGGCGAGGGCGAGGGTGCTCATCGGGCGTTCTCCTTGGACTGGCCGGGGACGGCGACGGGGTCGGTGGTGCTGGTGAGGGCGAAGAAGACGTCGTCGAGGTCGGGGGTGTGGACGGTGAGTTCGTCTGCTTCGATGCCCGCCGTGTCGAGCCGGTCGAGGATGGAGCGCAGTTCGCGCTGGCTGCCGTCGGAGGGGATCTGGAGTGACAGCGCCTCGTCGTGCCTGGTGGCGTCGCGCAGGGACACCGCGGCGCTCTGGTAGGTGGCGGGGTCGGTGAAGCGGAGGCGTACGTGTCCGCCGGGGATGAGCCGTTTCAGTTCCTCGGCGGTGCCCTCGGCGGCGATCCGGCCGTCGTCGAGCACCGCGATCCGGTCGGCGAGTTCGTCGGCCTCCTCCAGGTACTGGGTGGTGAGGAAGACGGTGACGCCGCCGGCGACCAGAGCGCGGATGATGCCCCACATGGTGTGACGGCTGCGCGGGTCGAGGCCGGTGGTCGGCTCGTCGAGGAAGATGATCCGCGGACCGCCGACCAGTGTCATCGCGATGTCGAGCCGTCGCTTCATACCGCCGGAGTACGTCGACGCGGGCTTCCTCGCGGCCTCGGTGAGACCGAACCGCTCCAGCAGTCCGGCACACACCCGCCGTCCCTCCTCCCGGGACAGATGGTGCAGGTCGGCCATCAGGAGCATGTTCTCCTCACCGGTGATCAGACCGTCGACCGCCGAGAACTGTCCCGTGACACCGATCGCCGCCCGTACCGACTGCGCGTCCGCGGCCAGATCGTGGCCGCCGACCCGGGCCCGCCCGCCGTCCGCGGCGATCAGCGTCGACAGGATCTTCACGGCCGTCGTCTTCCCGGCACCGTTCGGCCCCAGCAACGCGAACACCGAACCGGTCGGCACGACCAGATCGACACCGTCCAGGACGACCTTGCCCCCGTACGACTTGCGCAGCCCCTTGGCCGCTATGGCGAGTGATTCGTCAGTGGTTTCGTCAGTGGTTGTCGTCATGCCGCAGAGACTGCGGCAGGGCGCATTCAGCGCTGTTTCAGAGCGGTTTCACCAGCCTGGAACGGGGCCGAGGTCCCCGGAGGGCCCGTCGTCACCACCGTCGACGCACGGTCGCCTTGCCCCCGGTCACCAGGCTGGCAGGCGGTACGTCATCCGCCACGACCGCCCCCGCGGCGACCACGGCGTCACGGCCGATGGTGACACCGGGAAGGATCGTGGCACCGGCGCCGATCCACACGTTCTCCCCGACCTCGATGGGCGCGCCACTCAGCCACCCCCTTCGCTCCTCGGGATCGACCGGGTGACCGATGGTGATGAACGTGGCCTTCGGACCCACCATCACGCCCTCGCCGAGCCTGATGCCGGCGTAGTCGAGGAACGTGCAGTTCTGGTTGATGAACACGCGCCCGGCCAGCTCCAGATGGTGGCCGTGGTCCGTGTAGAAGGGCGGATGGATCGTGACTCTCGGCGGCAGCGGCCTGCCGAGGATCTGCTCGAACAGTTCCGCCTTGCCCGCGTCCTCGTCGAAGGGCAGGACGTTCAGGCGGGAGGTCAGCTCGGTGGCCCGCAGGACCCTGTCGGCCATGGCCCGGAACTCGGGGCTGTGGATGCGCATGAGACGGTCGTTGGTCATCGGGGGGATCCCTTTCCGGACTCGGAGTCGCGGTCGCGGCCGGCGCTGTCGCGGTCGCCGTCGCCATCGGCGCCGCCATCGGTATCGCCGCAGGGGGGCGCCGAGGCCCAGGACGGCAGCCAGACCGGCTCGGAGAGCCTCGGCAGACTCCGCAGATGGGCGACGATCCGGCGCAGCCCCGGATGCGGATTCGTGCTGGGGAGCATGAGCGAGAGCGGATAGGCGAGGACCGGATCCACGACGGGGATCCGGCGCAGGTCGTGCCCGTCCGGCCAGACGTACCGGTCGCGCGCCCCGACGAGAGTGGCCACGTCCGGGGAGCCCGCGAGGGTGTCCAGGAGTACCTCGTCCCCGAAGTGCGGGCCCGCCGCGTCGACACGCAGGTCGAATTCGGTGACGAGCTCGTCGTAGAACTCCGCCCATTCACTGCGGGGCGCGATGCCCGGCACCCATATCCGGTGCTTGCGCAACTGGCGTGGCGTCAGGCTCCGTGCGGAGGCCAGCGGGTGCCCGGGACCGACGAGAAGTTCCAGCGGGGAGTCGAACGCGCGGATCATCCGCACGCCGGGCGGGGGACCGTCCGGGGCGGTGACCGTACGGAACGAGGCGTCGACATCGCCCGATTCGACGGCGGCGGCGGCCACGCGCGGGTCCTCGACCCGGAGGGTCACCACGTCGAGACCGGTCTCGGGACGCGACCGCCAGTAGTCGTGCAGCACGACGGCCTGCGCGCTGCGCAGACCGAGTACGTCGATCCGCAGGGCTCGCGAGCCCGGCCCGACCGAGGCGACGGCGCGCTCGACACCCGCCACGATGCTCCGCGCGTGGGGGAGGAACGCCTGACCGTCGAGCGTCAGCTCGACCCCCCGGGCGGTGCGGGTGAAGAGACGGACGTCCAACTCCCGCTCCAGGGCGGCGATCCGCTTGGAGACCGCCTGTTGCGTCACGCCCAGCTCATCGGCCGCACGCCTCAACTGCCCGAGCCCGGCGGCCCGGACGAACGATCGCAGTGCCTCGGTGTCCACGGCTTCACCCTAGGCACGCACAACCGGCCGTTGTGGCGCGCCGGGGATCAGTTGTCCGCGTCGGACCCGCCGGCCGCCGCGTCCTCGGCGGGGGTGTCGTGCAGTCCGAGACGGAGGTGTTCGATGTGGAAGAGGGCCTGGTCGAGGAGTTCGGCGACATGGTGGTCGTACAGGGCGTAGACGATCGAGCGGCCTTCACGCTCTCCGGTGACCAGGCCCAGGTTCCGCAGCAGGCGCAGCTGGTGGGAGCAGGCGGATGCCTCCATGCCGACGGCTTCGGCGAGGTCGCCCACCGCGCACGGGCCCTCCTGGAGCCGGGCCAGGATCCGTAGCCGCGAAGGGGTGGCGAGCGCCTGGAGGGTCGCGGCGACGTCCGCGGTGCCGACCGCGTCGAGGCGTTCGCGGGTGGTGGCGGAGTTCCGGGCGTCTGTTCCATGACCCATGCCGGCCATCCTAACGATGACACCTGAAGACCTGTTCATATATTCCTGTACGGTGGACGCGTCGTCCTCTCCGCCCGCGAAGGGTTCCTCCGTCATGCCTCCAGCCGTACTCAGGCGCCCGGCTCCGCCCATCGGGGGCCGCGGGGCTCTCGCTCCCCGGCGCCGCACACCCGTGCTCGCGCTGTCCGAGGCCCGCTGGGCCGGAGCCGCCCTGGCGCTCTTCCTGATCGCCCTGCCACTCCAACTCACGGGCGCTCCCGCGTGGTTGTGGGGCCCGCTGTACGCGGTCGCCTATGTCACCGGCGGCTGGGAACCGGCCTGGGCCGGGCTCACGGCACTGCGGGAGAAGACCCTCGACGTGGATCTGCTGATGATCGTCGCCGCGATCGGCGCGGCCTCGATCGGGCAGGTGATGGACGGCGCGCTGCTGATCGTCATCTTCGCCACCTCGGGCGCGCTGGAGGCGCTGGCCACCGCCCGTACCCAGGACGCGGTACGCGGCCTGCTCGATCTCGCTCCCACGACCGCGAACCGTCTCCGCGACGACGGCGCCGAGGAGACCGTCGCCACCGGCGAACTCGTCGTGGGCGACACGATCCTCGTCCGGCCCGGCGAGCGCGTCGGCGCGGACGGGCGGGTACGGGAGGGGGCGAGCGAGGTCGACCAGGCGACGATCACCGGCGAGCCCCTGCCGGTGGCCAAGGAGCCCGGTGACGAGGTCTTCGCCGGCACCCTGAACGGCACCGGCGCCCTGCGGGTGAAGGTGGAGCGCGACGCCGCCGACTCGGTGATCGCCCGGATCGTCACGATGGTCGAGGAGGCGTCCGCGACCAAGGCGCCGACCCAGCTGTTCATCGAGAAGGTCGAACAGCGCTACTCCATCGGCATGGTCGTCGCGACCCTGGCGATCTTCCTCGTTCCACTCACGCTCGGCGGGGAGTTGACGGACTCGCTCCTGCGGGCGATGACGTTCATGATCGTCGCCTCGCCGTGCGCGGTGGTGCTGGCCACCATGCCGCCCCTGCTCTCCGCGATCGCCAACGCGGGCCGCCACGGCGTCCTGGTCAAGTCCGCGGTGGTGATGGAACGACTGGGCCGGATCGACGCGGTCGCCCTCGACAAGACGGGCACCCTCACCGAAGGCACCCCACGGGTCACCGACATCCGCCCCCTGACCGGCTCCGGACTGGACGAGGACACCCTGCTGGCGCTGGCCGCCGGGGCGGAACACCCCAGCGAACACCCGCTGGCCCGCGCCGTCGTGACCGCCGCGCGCACGCGCGGCCTCGACGTGCCGGAGACACGGGACTTCACCTCCGCCCCCGGCGTCGGGGTCACCGCGACCGTCGGAGGCGCGACCGTCGCGGTCGGCGCCCCCGCCCGCCTGCCCGGCGGCGCGGACGGTACGGCCCCGGCGGTCCGTGAGTTGGAGGACGGCGGCCGTACGGTGGTCCTCGTCCTGCGCGACGGTTCGCCCGTCGGGGTCCTGGGCATCGCCGACCGCCCCCGCCCCGACGCCCTCGCCACGGTCGCCTCCCTGACCACCCTCACCGGCGCCGCACCGACGCTCCTGACGGGCGACAACCCGCGAGCCGCCGCCCACCTGGCCGCGGAGCTCGGCATCACCGACGTACGGGCCGGCCTGCTGCCGCAGGACAAGGTCACCGCCGTACGCGACTGGGAGGCGGCCGGGCGCAGGGTCCTGGTGGTCGGCGACGGCGTGAACGACGCCCCCGCCCTGGCCGCCGCGCACACCGGCATCGCCATGGGCCGCGCGGGCTCCGACCTCGCCCTGGAGACCGCCGACGCGGTCGTCGTCCGCGACGAACTCGCCACCGTCCCCGCGGTCCTGAACCTCTCCCGCGCCGCCCGCCGCCTGGTGATCCAGAACCTCGTCATCGCAGGGGTGTTCATCGCCGGCCTCACGATCTGGGACCTGGCGGGCCACCTCCCCCTGCCGCTCGGCGTCCTGGGCCACGAGGGCTCCACGCTCCTGGTCGCCCTCAACGGCCTCCGCCTCCTCCGAGAGACCGCCTGGACCCGCGCGACCACACTCCCCGCTCCCCCGGCCCCGGCCCCGGCAGCCGACCCCGGACAGAGCAAAAGCCCCGGATCACGGCGAGTGAGTTCCGGGGCTTGAGCGGAGCCGCCTTCGGGATTCGAACCCGAGACCTACGCATTACGAGTGCGTTGCTCTGGCCAACTGAGCTAAGGCGGCAAGCTGCGGAGTTGTCTGTCCGCGCACGGTCAGGTTCGCATCAGCAGCGGGGCCGAGTCTACAGGGTTCTTATGGGTGCCCCGCACCAGCCCGGGGGTCGGGCGGAGGGGTGGTCAGCACTTCTTGCCGTTCTTGGGTGGGGTGCCTTCGAGGAGGTAGGTGTTGATCGCCGTGTCCACGCAGTCGCTGCCGCGCCCGTACGCCGTGTGGCCGTCGCCGTCGTAGGTGAGCAGGACGCCGGAGGAGAGCTGCTCGGCGAGGGCCTGGGCCCACTTGTACGGGGTCGCCGGGTCGCGGGTGGTGCCGACCACGAGGATCGGGGGCGCGCCCTTCGCCTCGATGCGGTGGGGGGTGCCGGTCGCCTCGGCCGGCCAGTAGGCGCAGTTCAGGCCGGCCCAGGCCAGGCCCGTGCCGAAGACCGGGGACGCCTCCTGGAAGGAGGGGAGTGCTCTGTCGACGTCGGCGGGTTCCTTGAAGGCGGCCGGGAGGTCCAGGCAGTTCACGGCCGCGTTGGCGTACATGAGGTTGCTGAAGGAGCCGTCGCCCTCGCGTTCGTAGTAGCTGTCGGCCAGGGCGAGGAGCCCGGAGCCGTCGCCGTCCATCGCGCTGGTGAGGGAATCCCGGAGACCGGGCCAGCCGGACTCGTCGTACATGGCGTTGATCACACCCGTGGTGGCCAGGGACTCGCCGAGCTCGCGCGGTTCGCCGGTCGGGACCGGCTCGGTGTCGAGGGTCTTGAAGAAGGACTTCATACGCTCGGCCGCGTCGGCGGCCGAGACCGTGCCGAGCGGGCAGTCCGGCCGCTTGACGCAGTCCGCCGCGAACGCCGCGAACGCCGTCTCGAAGCCCGCCGTCTGGTCGCGGTTCATCTCGTCGGCCGGCAGGGAGGGGTCCATCGCCCCGTCGAGGACGAGGCGGCCGACCCGCTTGGGGAAGAGTTCGGCGTACGTGGCGCCGAGGAAGGTGCCGTACGACGCCCCGACGTACGACAGCTTCCTGTCGCCGAGGGCCGCCCGCAGGATGTCCATGTCGCGGGCGGCGTCGATCGTGGAGACGTGCGGGAGGATCTCGGCGGAGCGCTTCGCGCAGCCCTGGGCGAGCTTCTTGTAGGAGGCCGCCAGGAGGTTCCGCTCGGCCGCGTCGTCGGGTGTCTGGTCGACCTGGGTGAAGGCGTCCATCTCCTTGCCGGTGAGGCATTCGACGGGGGCGCTGCGGGAGACTCCGCGCGGGTCGACCGCCACCATGTCGTACCGGGCGAGGACCGGCGCCGGGTAGCCGATGCCCGCGTACCCCTGGAGGTAGTCGACGGCCGAGCCGCCGGGCCCGCCCGGATTGACCTGGAGGGAGCCCAGGCGCTCGCCGGGACCGGTGGCCTTCTTGCGGGCGACGGCGAGTTTGATCTCGGTGCCGTCCGGCTTGTCGTAGTCGAGCGGCGCCCGCATCGTGGCGCACTGGAAGTCGGGCACGCCGCATCCGCGCCAGTCGAGCTTCTGCGCGTAGTACTTCTTCAGCGCGGCCGGCGCCCCGGACTCCGGCGACGCCCCGCCCGACGACGAATCGCCGGACGTGCAGCCCGAGACGAGCAGCCCGGCCGCGGCCAGCCCGGCGGCGGAGAGACGGAGGAGGCGCCTGAGGTCCATTCGAGGAGCCTAACCGTCACACGGCGGGTGTCTCCTTTCCGAGCCCGTACGGGTGAGGGCGCTCACCCGGCCCGCAGCGACACCGTCATCGCCTCGACCGCCAGCAACGGCGCCACGTTGCGGTCGAGCGCCTGGCGGCAGGCCACGATCGCCTCTATCCGGCGCAGGGTGGCCTCCGGCGCCGACCCTCTGGCGATCCGGTCGAGGGCGTCCCGTACGTCCTCATTGGCGATCCCCGTGCGCGAGCCGAACTGGATCGCCAGCACGTCCCGGTAGAAGCCCGTCAGATCGGTGAGCGCCAGATCGAGGCTGTCCCGCTGCGTACGGGTGGAGCGGCGCTTCTGCCGGTCCGCCAGCTCCTTCATCACGCCCGCCGTACCGCGCGGCATCCGGCCGCCGGGCGCGGCACCGAGGGCGGCCTTCATCTCCTCGGTCTCCTTGGCGTCGACCCCCTCGGCGACCTCCTTGGAGTCCTCCCCCGCCGCGTCGATCAGCTCCTGCGCAGCCCGCAGACAGCCGCCGATGTCCTCGACACGCAGCGGGACCTTGAGGACGGTGGCCCGGCGGGCCCGGGCCCGCTCGTCCGTGGCGAGACGGCGGGCGCGGCCGATGTGCCCCTGGGTGGCACGCGCCGCCGCGGCGGCGGCCTCCGGCTCGATGCCGTCGCGCCTGATCAGGACGTCCGCGACGGCGTCCACCGGTGGCGTACGGAGCGTGAGATGGCGGCAGCGGGAGCGGATCGTGGGCAGGACGTCCTCCAGGGAGGGCGCGCAGAGCAGCCAGACCGTGCGGGGCGCGGGCTCCTCGACGGCCTTCAGCAGGACGTTGCCCGCGCCCTCGGTGAGGCGGTCGGCGTCTTCGAGGACGATGACCTGCCACCGTCCGACCGCCGGGGAGAGCTGGGCGCGGCGGACCAGCTCCCTGGTGTCCTTGACGCCGATGGAGAGCAGGTCGGTGCGGACCACCTCGACGTCCGCGTGCGTACCGATCAGGCTCGTGTGGCAGCCGTCGCAGAAACCGCAGCCCGGTGTGCCGCCGAGCGCGCGGTCGGGGCTGGTGCACTGGAGGGCGGCGGCGAAGGCCCTGGCAGCGGTGGAACGGCCGGAGCCCGGCGGGCCGGTGAAGAGCCACGCGTGCGTCATCTTCGTCGCCTCGGGCGGCGCGGCGCCCGAGGACTCGGCGGTGACGTGGGCGTCCGCGTCACGGGCGGCCGCGGTGAGCGTGTCGGCGATGCGGTCCTGCCCGACGAGGTCGTCCCATACGGTCATGCGCCGTCACCGCCTCCGAGTTCGCGTGCTTCGGCATCCGGACCGGCTGCCGACTTCCGGGATCCATTGTGGGGGCAGGGTCTGACAATCCCGCCCCAGCCGGACGGAGGCCGACATTCCGGCCCCGGCCGTCAGCCGGGGCCGGACCCTCTCAGCGACCGTGCCCCCGACCGCCGCGCGCCCCGCCGTTGTCGTCCTCGTCGTCGTGCGGGCCGAGCAGTTCGTCCGCCAGCGTCGGCAGGTCGTCCAGCGGAGTCTCCTCCGCCCAGTCGGAACGCCGCCGGGCCGGCCGCTCCGGGTCGATCTGCGGCATCTCGCGCGTCCGGTCGTCCCCCGACGACGTGGCCGGTGCGGGCGCCGTTCCCCGCTCGCCCTCCCGGAAGTAGCCGGGCGGCACCCGGTCGGCCGGGTCCGCGTCCCGTACGGGCGGCAGTACGGCGGTCTCGTCCGCCGCCCGGTCGCCGGGCCGCGCCCCCGAGCCCTCGCGTACGTCGGGCATGTCGCGCACCGGAGGCAGTACGGCCGTCTCATCGACCGCTCGGTCCGACGCGCCACCCGGACCCGACCCACCACCAGTCCCCGACGCGGCACCCGGACCGGACCCGGACCTTGAACCCGAACCGGGCCCCGAACCGGACTCCGGCGTTCCCGCCCCGTCCGCCGGGTCCGGAACCTTCGGGATCACCCGCGTCTCGTCGTTGTCCGTGCCGCCCGGTTCGCCGCCCTTCGGCGCCGGCACCTCCTGCGTCGCGTCGTCCGGGGCGACCACCCGCTTCCCGCCCGCGGTACCCGCGCCACCCGTCGGCGGCTGCACGACCGGCGTCGGAACGGTCAACTCACTGTCCGACTCGGCACGTTCGGCCTTCGCGGCCTCCTCGGCGGCCTCCGTCAGCCGCCGCGCCTCCTCGGCACGCAGCAGGGACTCCTCGGCCCGGCGCTGCTTCTCGCGCCGCCGCTCCTCCGCCTCGGTCCTGAGCCGGCTCTGCTCCTCGGCGAGCCGCCGCAGCCGCTCCTGCTCCGCGCGCCGCGCGGCGTCCTCGGCCTCGCGCCGTACGCGCTCCTCCTCGGCGAGCCTGCGCGCCTCCTCGGCCCGCTCCCGCGCCTCCATCGCCTGCCGGTCGGCCTCGCGCTGCCGCGCCTCCTCCAGCTCGCGGCGCTTGCGCTCCTCCTCCTCGGCCCGGAGCTTGGCGAGCTGCGCCTGCCGCTCGCGCTCCTGGCGCTCCTCCTCGGCCTTCCGCGCCGCCTCTTCCTCGGCCCGGCGCCGCGCCTCCTCGATCGCGGCCTTCCGCGCCTCCTCCTGCGCCTTCACCTCGGCGGCGGACAGCGGCAGCATCTGGTCGAGCCGGTGCCGTACGACGGTGGTGACGGACTCGGCCTCCTGTGCCGCGTCCACGACCAGGTAGCGGCCCGGGTCGGAGGCGGCGAGCGTGAGGAAGCCGTCGCGCACCCGCTGGTGGAACTCGACGGGCTCGGACTCCAGCCGGTCGGGCGCCTCCGTGAAGCGCTCGCGCGCCACCTCGGGCGAGACGTCGAGCAGCACCGTCAGGTGCGGTACGAGACCGTCCGTGGCCCAGCGCGAGATACGGGCGATCTCGGTCGGCGCCAGATCACGCCCGGCGCCCTGGTAGGCAACGGAGGAGTCGATGTAGCGGTCCGAGATGACGATCGCGCCGCGCTCCAGGGCGGGGCGTACGACCGTGTCGACGTGCTCCGCGCGGTCGGCGGCGTACAGCAGCGCCTCCGCGCGGTTGGACAGACCGGCGCTCGACACGTCCAGGAGGATCGAGCGGAGCCGCTTGCCCACGGGCGTCGCGCCGGGCTCGCGGGTCACGACGACCTCGTGGCCCTTGGCGCGGATCCACTCGGCCA
Source organism: Streptomyces sp. NPDC104581 (assembly GCF_055583685.1). NCBI lineage: Bacteria > Bacillati > Actinomycetota > Actinomycetes > Kitasatosporales > Streptomycetaceae > Streptomyces > Streptomyces sp. NPDC104581. The sequence continues at coordinate 49,839 of NZ_JBVJNN010000014.1, read as the reverse complement.
GCGCCTCGACCTGGGTCGACTTCCCGGAACCGTCGCCGCCCTCGACGGCGAGGAAGAAACCGTTCGCCGCCTGCGTCTGCACCGGGTCGGCGCCGCCGCGCAGCGCGTCACGCAGATCACGCCGCAGCGGTACGCCCGACCGGTCGTCGGTCTTGGCGAGCACGACGGCGGCCACCGGCAGCAGCAGCGCGCCGACCAGCATCAGTGTGAAGGCCGCGCCGCCGTGCGCGAAGACGAAGTCCCCGGAGGCGAGCCGGTGCGGTCCGATCGCGGCGGCCAGCAAGGGCGCCACGACGGCGCCGAGCGCCACGAAGACGCGTACGACGGCCTGGAGATGGTCGGTCTGCCGGCCGCGCCGGTACTCCTCGGTCTCCTGGTCGATCAGCCCGTGGCCGGTGTTCGCCGCGACACCCGCGGACACACCGGCGAGGAGCGCCACGAACAGCACGGTCGCCGTGTCCGGGACCAGGCCCATGGCCAGCAGCGCGACACCGGTGACGGCGATCGCCAGCGCGAGCAGGCGCCGCCGGGACAGTCCGGGCAGCACCTTCGCGGCGCCGCGGATGCCGATTCCCGTGCCGCCGGTCAGGGCGAGCACCAGCAGGGCGAAGGCGACCGGCCCGCCGCCCAGGTCCTTGGCGTGCAGTACGGAGACGGCGGCGGCGGACGCGATGGCCGCGGCGACGGACGCGCAGGCGGCGACGAGCAGCGGCACCGCGCCCGTACGGCCCTTGTCGGGGCCGGTGCCGGTCTTCGGCAGGCGCAGTCCTTCGAGCGGCGAGCGCGGGCGCGGGGTGGGGCCGCCGGGCAGCTCCAGCATGAAGAGGGTCGACACGGAGGCGGCGAACAGGCCGGCCGCGACGTACGAACCGAGGGCCGCCTGGTGCAGCGAGAACCACTCGATGCCCGTGCCCAGCAGGTTGCCGATCAGCGTGACGACCAGCAGAACGGCGGCGGCCAGCGGGATCGCGACGAAGCCGGTGCGCAGCGAGAGGCGGCGCAGCGCGTCGAGGTGGTCCGGCAGCGGGCGTACGGCGGCGCCTTCCGGCGGCGGGGCCGGGAGCAGCGCGGGCGCCGCGCTCTCCTTGGCGACGGTCCAGAAGCGCTCGGCGACGCCGGCGACGAAGACCGTACTGAGAAGGATGGGCAGTGCGTTGGCGGGAGTCCAGTCGAGCCACAGCGGCGCGACGATGAGCAGCGCGAGGCGTACGCCGTCGGCCCCGATCATCGTCCAGCGGCGGTCCAGCGGGCCGCCCTTGACGTCGGCGTTGGTGCCGGCCGTCGCGCCCGCCTTCGGCTCCGGACTCCGCCCGCCGGTGCTCCCGGTGCTCCCGGCCTTCTTCGGCCCCGTCCCGCTTCCGGGTGCGGTGAGGGCGGAGAGCGGTCCGAGGAGCACGGCTCCGAAGAGCACTGTGGCAAGGATCCGGGCACCGAAGACCGCGGCGACCGCGAAGGCCACTCCTCGGTATCCGGTCCCGAACGAGCCCTCGACGACCGCCGCCTGCAACGACAGCAGCAGAAGCACGAGCAGGGCGAGTGCATCGCCGACGCTGCCCACGAGCTGTGCGCCCCACAGCCGCCGAAGCGGGGGGAAGCGCAACAAGGCTCGTACGGCACGCTCTCGTGAGTCTGCGGCAAGTGCGTCGGAGTCGGAGGTGGGGCTCACGACCGTTGGCTGCTCGGCTCGCGTCATCCGCCCAGCCTATCCGGAGCCCGGACGTCCTCGGAGGCCCGCCCGAACATACGACCGCCGCGCGGGTCTCCGGGGAGTCCCTGCGCGGCGGTTCCACTGGTCCTACGCGTCCTTGTGGCGGTCCTACTCGTCCGTCTTCGTGGCCGACGACGCGCTCGACTTCTTGGCGGCGGTCTTCTTGGCGGCCGTCGTCGTCTTCTTGGCCGCGGTCTTCTTCGCGGCCGCCGTCTTCTTCGCGGGAGCCTTCTTGGCGGTGGCCTTCTTCGCCGGGGCCTTCTTCGCCGTCTTCTTCTTGGCGGGCCCCTTGGCACGCTTCTCGGCGAGCAGCTCGTAGCCGCGCTCGGGCGTGATCTCCTCGACGCTGTCGCCGGTCCGCAGGGTCGCGTTCGTCTCGCCGTCCGTGACGTACGCGCCGAAGCGGCCGTCCTTCACGACCACCGGGCTGCCGCTCACCGGGTCCGTCCCGAGCTCCTTCAAAGGAGGCTTCGCCGCCGCCCGGCCGCGCTGCTTGGGCTGGGCGTAGATCGCCAGCGCCTCGTCCACCGTGATGTCGAAGAGCTGCTCCTCGCTGGTCAGCGACCGCGAGTCGGTGCCCTTCTTCAGATACGGGCCGTACCGGCCGTTCTGGGCGGTGATCTCGACACCTTCGGCGTCGGTACCGACGACGCGGGGCAGCGACATCAGCTTCAGCGCGTCCTCCAGCGTCACCGTGTCCAGCGACATCGACTTGAACAGCGAGGCGGTCCGCGGCTTGACTGCGTTCTTCCCGGTCTTCGGGGTGCCGTCGGGCAGGACCTCGGTGACGTACGGGCCGTAACGGCCGTCCCTCGCCACGATCTGGTGCCCGCTCCGCGGGTCAACGCCGAGTTCGAAGTCGCCGCTGGGCTTGGCCAGCAGCTCCTCCGCGTACTGGACGGTCAGCTCGTCGGGCGCCATGTCCTCGGGCACGTCGGCGCGCTGGTGGCCCTCCGCGTCCTTCTCTCCGCGCTCGACGTAGGGGCCGTAGCGGCCGACGCGCAGCATGATGCCGTCGCCGATCGGGAAGGACGAGATCTCGCGTGCGTCGATGGCGCCGAGGTCCGTGACGAGCTCCTTGAGCCCGCCGAGGTGGTCGCCGTCGCCGTTGCCCGCGGCGGCAGCGGCGGTCGCCGCGTCCGTCACGCCCTCCGGGCCGTCACCGGCGCCGAAGTAGAACCGCTTGAGCCACGGCACGGACTGCGCCTCGCCCCGCGCGATGCGGTCGAGGTCGTCCTCCATCCGCGCGGTGAAGTCGTAGTCCACGAGCCGGCCGAAGTGCTTCTCCAGCAGGTTCACCACGGCGAAGGAGAGGAACGACGGGACGAGCGCGGTGCCCTTCTTGAAGACGTAGCCGCGGTCGAGGATCGTGCCGATGATCGACGCGTACGTCGAAGGGCGCCCGATCTCGCGCTCTTCCAGCTCCTTGACCAGCGACGCCTCGGTGTAGCGGGCCGGCGGCTTGGTGGCATGGCCGTCGACGGTGATCTCTTCGGCGTTGAGCGCGTCTCCCTCGGCGACCTGCGGCAGCCGGCGCTCGCGGTCGTCGAGCTCCGCGTTCGGGTCGTCGGCGCCTTCCACATAAGCCTTCATGAAGCCGTGGAAGGTGATCGTCTTGCCGGACGCGGAGAACTCGGCGTCCCGGCCGTCGCTCGACGTGCCCGCGATCTTGACCGTGACGCTGTTGCCGACCGCGTCCTTCATCTGGGAGGCAACGGTGCGCTTCCAGATCAGCTCGTAGAGCCGGAACTGGTCGCCGGTCAGACCGGTCTCGGCGGGCGTGCGGAAGCGGTCGCCCGAGGGACGGATCGCCTCGTGCGCCTCCTGCGCGTTCTTGACCTTGCCGGCGTACGTACGCGGCTTGTCGGGCAGATAGCCCGCCCCGTAGAGCTGGGTGACCTGCGCCCGCGCCGCCGAGACGGCGGTGGCGGACAGCGTCGTGGAGTCCGTACGCATGTAGGTGATGAAGCCGTTCTCGTACAGCTTCTGCGCGACCTGCATCGTCGACTTCGCCCCGAAGCCCAGCTTGCGCGAGGCCTCCTGCTGGAGCGTCGTCGTACGGAAGGGGGCGTACGGGGAGCGGCGGTAGGGCTTCGACTCGACCGAGCGGACGGCGAACGACGTGTCCCGGAGGGCGGCGGCCAGCGCGTGCGCGTCGGCCTCGTCCAGATGCAGCACCTGGTCGGTCTTGAGCTGTCCGTCGGGGCCGAAGTCGCGGCCCTGGGCGATTCGGCGGCCGTCGACGGCCGACAGCCGGGCGTTGAGCGAGGAGGGGTCGGAGGCGTCACCGGCGCGTCCGGTGCCGAAGGTGCCCGTCAGGTCCCAGTACTCGGCGGAGCGGAAGGCGATGCGCTCGCGCTCGCGCTCGACGACGAGCCGGGTGGCGACGGACTGGACACGGCCGGCGGACAGGCCGCGCATGACCTTCTTCCAGAGGACCGGCGAGACCTCGTAGCCGTACAGCCGGTCCAGGATGCGGCGGGTCTCCTGCGCGTCCACCATCCGCTTGTTGAGCTCGCGGGGATTGGCGACGGCGGCCCTGATCGCTTCCTTGGTGATCTCGTGGAAGACCATCCGGTGCACCGGCACCTTGGGCCTGAGGACCTCCTGGAGGTGCCAGGCGATGGCCTCGCCCTCGCGGTCCTCATCGGTGGCGAGGAAGAGTTCGTCGGACTCGGCCAGCAGCTCCTTGAGCTTTCTGACCTGGGCCTTCTTGTCGGCGTTGACGACGTAGATGGGCTGGAAGTCGTGTTCGACGTCCACACCGAGCCGGCGTACCTCGCCGGTGTACTTCTCGGGCACCTCGGCGGCGCCGCTCGGGAGGTCGCGGATGTGCCCGACGCTCGCCTCGACGACATATCCCGGGCCGAGATAGCCCTTGATCGTCTTCGCCTTGGCAGGCGACTCGACGATGACGAGTCGGCGGCCGGCGCGTCCGGTCTCGCTGGTCGGGGACAACTTCGCTCTTCTCTCCGGTCGGCACTCGATGGCCCGTACAGCCCTACCGCGGTACGGCAGTACGACACCGCAGGGCAGGACATGCCCCGCTATGACGCTGCTTCGCTGCGGAGTGTGACGGTACAACCCGCCCCCGTGTCAAACGGCGAAAGACCGCAGCGGCCACTCGAACGGTAACCCGAGTCAGGACGTTTCCGCCGCCCGGACCCGGTGGCCCGCCGCGTGGGACGGCGCCCGCGCGCCGTACGGACGGGGTCGGCCACGGGCCCGTGGGAGCGGCTTCGCCGCAGGTCCCGGGGGTGGGCGCGGGGCACACCCCGGGCGGGATCCCGGCGGGAGCGGACCGCGTCCGGGCGGTGTGGGAGCGGTCGGGCGCGCCGGGTGGGCGGGGCGCCGGCCGTGCCGGAGGGACCGGGGGTCAGATCCGGCCGAAGCACCAGACGCCGAGTGCCAGGAACGACACGCCCGCCAGGGCGGCCAGCGTGACGGATGTCGCGGCGCTCACACCCTGCACCACGGGGGCGCGGTGCAGGACGCGCGCTCCCGTCCACACCAGCAGTGCCGCCCCGAACAGCGCGAACGCCGCTCCCGCGAAGATCGCCGGCCCGCTCTCCATGCCTGTACCCCGTTCGATTCCCGATGCCGTGAGGCTCCGGAGGCAGAGGCTGGCACCCCGGTGCGTCATTGGCGCGAATTCCGCGTGAACGGCGCGGGGGGTTCACTCGCGCGGCGTCCACCGGGGCCGGCGGGCCGAGACCGGTCGGGCGGCCTGTGAGGCGGCGGAGACGGCGGCGCCACCCGGCGTGCGCCGGCCGACTCCCGCCCCGGCACCCGTCGGCTGCGCCCGTACGGTCTCCGTCGGCTGGGCGAGGCGAAATACGCCAGGGGCACACAGGGGCGGACCGGTCCCGTGATCAGTGTCAGGACGGCCGGTCCGCGGTCAGGCGATCCGGTCGCGGACCGCCCGGCGCCCGGGGCACCGGCCGCCGAGAGGCCGGGACCGGAGGCTGGGGCCGGGGCCGGTCAGGGACCGGCGACCGGTACGAGGAAGCCCTCCTCCACCAGCAGCCGGATCGCGCGGGGCGTCCGGTCGCGCAGCAGCACCGGGTCCTCCCCCATGAGCTGGGCGATCGCGTCCAGGATCCGTCCGGCGCTCAGCGAGCCGTCGCAGACCCCCGCGAAGCCCGCGGCGACCGTGTCCACCTTCGTCGCGCGCCGCATACCGCGGTTCTGACGGAGCAGTACGTGCTCGGGGTCCTCCGCGCCGGGCAGCCCGACCTGTTCCTGGACGACCTCGGGGGCGAGCGTGAAATGAGCGGTCAGCAGGGCGGCGTCGTCGTGCGCGCGCAGATAGTCCTGGCGCTCGAAGTGGGCCCGTACGGTCTCGCCGAGAGGCTGCTCGACGGGGTGCGGCCACTCCTCCACGAGCACCGAGGGCCGCTCGGAGCCCGACTTCCTGAGGGTGATCCAGCCGAAGCCGACGGCCTTGGTCTTCCGTGCCTCGAACTCGTCCAGCCACGCGTCGTACCGCGCTGCGTACGCCTCCGGGTCCGTCCGGTGGTCGCCGCTGTCGCGCAGCCACAGCTCCGCGTACCGCGTCACGTCCTGCACCTCGCGCTGCACGATCCAGGCGTCGCACCCGCGCGGCACCCAGGACCGCAGCCTGTCCTGCCACTCCTCGCCCTCCACGTGCTGCCAGTTGGCGAGGAAGTGCGCGTACCCCCCGTCGGCGAGGCGGTCGCCCGTCTCCTGGACGAGCGTGCGGCAGAGGTCGTCGCCGCCCATGCCGCCGTCGCGGTAGGTGAGCCGGGCGCCGGGAGAGATCACGAACGGCGGGTTCGACACGATCAGGTCGTACGTCTCGCCGTCGACCGGCTCGAAGAGGGACCCCTCGCGCAGGTCGGCGGCCGGCTCCCCGGACAGGGCGAGCGTCAGCCGGGCGCACTCCAGCGCGCGCGGGTTGAGGTCGGTGGCCGTGACCCTGGTGGCGTGGCGCGCCGCGTGCAGCGCCTGGATGCCGGATCCGGTGCCGATGTCGAGGGCCTTGGCGACCGGCGTACGGACCGTGAGTCCGGCGAGTGTCGTGGACGCCCCGCCGACGCCCAGCACCACGCCCTCGCCGTGGCCGCTCGCCCCGGAGGCGCCGCCGACGGCGCAGCCGAGGTCGGAGACGATGAACCAGTCCTCTCCGTCCGGGCCGCCGTACGGCCTCACGTCCACGGCGGCGCTGACGTACGCCCCCTCCGGACTCTCCGGGCCGTGCTCCAGGACCCACCCGTCGGCCAGGCACTCCTCCAGGGGGAGTACGGCACGGGCCCGCTCGGCGGGGACCGGCCGCTGGAGCAGGAAGAGTCTGACGAGCGTTTCGAGCCGGGTGTCGCCGCGGGTGGCCCGCAGGGCGGGCACGGTCTCGCTGCGGGCCAGCGCGGCGTAGGCGGGCGCGCCGAGCAGGTCCAGCAGGCCGTCGACGGTGAAGTCGGCGGCGAGGAGTGCGTCGCGGAGCCGGGGCGAGTGGTCGGGCGCGGGAAGGCTGGTCGTACTCACCCGTCCATTGTGGCGGCTGCCACCGACAAACGCCCGCGGCCCGGCGCCCCGGGCGGGGTGCCGGGCCGCGGGACGCGCGTCCGAGAGCGCTGCTGCGACACGTACGAGGGGCCGGCGCACGACGGGGCTCGTGTACGACGGGCCCGCGCACGACAACCTGTGCACGGCGGCCCGTTCTTCTGACGAATCGGCAGAGGAGGAGGCCGCGCCGGGTCGGCGGGGCCGCGCCGGGAAGCCCACCTCGGGCGCCCGCTCCAGGGGACCCTTCTCAGGAGGACGCGTCGGCGGACGGCTCCGCCGCGGAGCCGCCCGATCCGGACTCGGCGGGCGCCGACGTCTTCGGCCGCTGGCAGCCGGACTGCTTCGCCATCGCCGCGCCCACGTCACCGGACTGGAGCTTCTGAAGCGCCTCGTCACCGCTCGCGCTGAGCTTGTCGAGGTCGTCGGCGACGCCCTTGAGGCCGTCGGCGAACTTCGCCTGGTCCTTGGTGTCGAGGTCGTCCACGTCGCTCTTGAGCCCGGCGTACGCCTTGGAGGTGGCGTTCAGCTCGGCGACGGCCTCCTTCTGGGTCTTCTCGCCGTCGTCGACGGGCGGGGCGCCCGCTCCCTGCACCGCGGCGCCCAGCGCCTTGTAGGCGTCCGAGATGGACTGGAAGGCCGCCGCGTCGGTCTTCTGGACGTCGGCGGGCTTGCTGCTGTCCGAGGTGGCCTGCTGGATCGAGGTGTTGGCGTTCGCGATCTTCGTCAGCTGCGGCTGGACCTGGTCGCAGACCTTCTTGGCCCAGTCGTTCACCTTGCTGTCGCTGTCGTCGCTGCACCCCGACAGCGCCATGAGCAGTACCGAGCCGCCGGACAGTGCGGCGGCGAGCTTCTTGTTCACCGGATTGGGTCCCTTCCAAGGCTCTCGGCCCCGGAACATACACGCCGAGTGGGTGACTACCGCATGCCGACTGTCCGACCTATTGGTTTATGCAACCATTTACCCCCAGGGAGAGAACCCTCACTCCAGCGGCGCCCGCAGTACGCGGGACGGGCGGGCGACGCGTCAACACGCGCCACCCGCCCGTCACTTGCCGTACCACCGCAAGGGGGCGGACACGTTCCGCCACCGAGCGGCTACCGAAGGGCTACGAAGCCACCGCCGGATCCGGCGACTTGGTCGTGCCGTCGCCGGAGCCGCCTCCGTCGTCGCCCCCTTCGCCGCCGTCGTCGACGGTCACCGAACGCCGCTTGGAGACGTACACCGCGCCGACGATCACCGCGATCGCCAGCACGGCCACCAGCGCGCGCACCCAGGGGTTGGCGTCGCCGCCGTAGCTGAACTGCACCACCGCCGGAGCGATGAGCAGCGCCACCAGGTTCATGACCTTCAGCAGCGGGTTGATCGCCGGTCCGGCCGTGTCCTTGAACGGGTCGCCGACGGTGTCGCCGATGACGGTCGCGGCGTGGGCGTCACTGCCCTTGCCGCCGTGGTGGCCGTCCTCGACGAGCTTCTTGGCGTTGTCCCACGCCCCGCCGGAGTTGGCGAGGAAGACGGCCATCAGCGTGCCGGTGCCGATCGCGCCGGCCAGGAAGGAGCCCAGCGCGCCGACGCCGAGGGAGAAACCGACCGCGATCGGGGTGAGGACGGCGAGCAGTCCCGGAGTGGCCAGTTCGCGCAGCGCGTCCTTCGTACAGATGTCGACGACGCGTCCGTACTCGGGCTTCTCCGTGTAGTCCATGATCCCGGGGCGCTCCCGGAACTGCCGCCGCACCTCGTAGACCACCGAACCCGCCGACCGCGACACGGCGTTGATCGCGAGCCCCGAGAAGAGGAAGACGACCGCGGCGCCGAGGATCAGCCCGACCAGGTTGTTGGGCTGGGAGATGTCGAGGCTCAGGCCCATCTCGCCGGCCTTCGCCCCCACGTCCGAGACGGCCGTGGCGATGGCGTCCCGGTAGGAGCCGAAGAGTGCCGCCGCCGCCAGTACGGCGGTCGCGATGGCGATGCCCTTGGTGATGGCCTTCGTGGTGTTGCCCACGGCGTCGAGGTCGGTGAGGACCTGGGCGCCCGCGCCCTCGACGTCCCCGGACATCTCGGCGATGCCCTGGGCGTTGTCGGAGACGGGACCGAAGGTGTCCATGGCGACGATGACGCCGACGGTGGTGAGCAGTCCGGTGCCGGCCAGCGCCACCGCGAAGAGCGCGAGCATTATCGAGGTGCCGCCGAGCAGGAACGCCCCGTAGACGCCGAGACCGATCAGCAGCGCCGTGTAGACGGCGGACTCCAGACCGATCGCCATACCGGCCAGGACGACGGTGGCGGGCCCGGTGAGCGCCGATTTGCCGATGTCGCGGACCGGGCGCCGGTTGGTCTCGGTGAAGTAGCCCGTGAGCTGCTGGATGAGCGCGGCGAGCACGATACCGATGGCTACCGCGACCAGCGCGAACGTCCTCGGGTCACCGGAGTGCGAGGTGATCTCCTCGGCGGTCACGCCGTCCAACTCCGCGTACGTGGACGGCAGGTACGTGTACGCCGCCACGGCCACCAGGATCAGCGAGATCACCGCGGAGATGAAGAAGCCGCGGTTGATCGCGGTCATCCCGCTGCGGTCGGAGGCCCTCGGTGCGACGGCGAAGATGCCGATCATCGCGGTGATGACACCGATCGCGGGGACGATCAGCGGGAAGCCGAGCCCGAAGTTGCCGAACGCGGCCGTGCCGAGGATGAGCGCGGCGACGAGTGTCACGGCGTACGACTCGAAGAGGTCGGCCGCCATGCCTGCGCAGTCGCCGACGTTGTCCCCCACGTTGTCGGCGATGGTCGCCGCGTTGCGCGGGTCGTCCTCGGGGATGCCCTGCTCGACCTTGCCGACGAGGTCGGCGCCGACGTCCGCGGCCTTGGTGAAGATGCCGCCGCCGACACGCATGAACATGGCGATCAGCGCGGCACCGAGGCCGAAGCCCTCCAGGACCTTGGGGGCGTCCTCGGCGTAGACGAGGACCACGCAGGAGGCGCCCAGCAGGCCGAGGCCCACCGTGAACATGCCGACCACGCCACCGGTGCGGAAAGCGATCTTCATTGCCTTGTGCGCGACGGCTGTCAGATCCTTTTCCGGTTCGCCCTCCGCCGGGGTCGCCTCTCGCGCGGCGGCTGCGACACGCACATTGCTGCGTACCGCGAGACGCATGCCGAAGTATCCGGTGGCCGCCGAGAAAAGCGCACCCACCAGGAAGAACAGTGAACGTCCCGCTCGTTCCGACCAGCCGTCGGCCGGAAGCAACAACAACAGGAAGAACACCACGACAGCGAAAATACCGAGGGTGCGCAACTGCCGTGCCAGATAGGCATTCGCGCCTTCCTGTACAGCCGCCGCGATCTCCTTCATGGAGCCGGTGCCCTCGTCGGCCGCCAGTACCTGACGGACCAGTCGCTGGGCGACGATCAGCGCCGCCAGCGCGATGACCGCGACAATGATCACGATCAGTCTGTTGTCGTCCGTGAGTATCGCGGCAGCGAGAGAAGTGGGGTGCTCGGACAGTTGTGGATCGATGTGGCCCGCCATTCGTCCTCCTTGACGCTCAGCGCTCAAGATGGACGGATTGTAGGGAGCGGAAGCTGATCAAAACAGAGTGCGCCGCGTGTAATGGACCTTGACTTGCGGAGCCGCAAATGATCGGAGCCCGAAAAGCGTTCCGAAATGCGTAATGGGATGAACGCATTGACTGGTGATCCATTATCCCGGGGAAATAGAAAAGGCCCTGCTCAGCAGGGCCTCATAGAAATTGGATCACACTCTCCCGGCCGAACCGGGGACGGACCGTCCCGGACGGGCCGACCGTACGCCGCAGGCCGTACACATACGCGTATTCAGGGGAGCGCGACCGCCGAGGCGGTCGGCCAGCTCATCCGGATGACGCCGCCGACGCCGTCCGACGTCACTTCGACGTCGTCGACGAGCCCGCTGATGACCGCGAGACCCATCTCGTCCTCGCCGTCGCCCGTGTCCTTCTCGTAGAGATCGCCCGAGAGGACGGACCTGCGGGAGACCGGCACGTTCTCGGCGGCCGCCGTGGTGCCCGGGGCGGGCACCTCGTCGCCGACCTCGATGGAGAAGGTCTTCTCCTCCTCCGTCAGCACGACCCGTACGGGCGCGGTGATGCCGTGGCTGCGGTGCAGACCGACCGCGCGACTGCACGCCTCGCCGACGGCGAGCCTGACCTCGTCCAACACCGCCTCGTCGACACCGGCCCTGCGCGCCACGGCAGCCGCCACCAGACGGGCCGTCCTGACGTGCTCGGGCTGGGCGCTGAAGCGGAGTTCAACGGTGGCCATGCGATCCCCCTCAGACGTTCGAGCGTGCGAAAACTGGGGCGCGGGCGCCCCGGGCACGGTGCCCGGCGCTCCCCGCCCTTCCTTCCGAAAGCCTCCGGCCGGACTCAGTCGGTGGCGGCGACGGCCTCTTCGACCGTGGTGTGAATGGGGAACACCTTGGTCAGGCCAGTGATCCGGAAGATCTTGAGAATGCGCTCCTGGTTGCAGACGAGCCGCAGCGAGCCCTCGTGGGCACGCACACGCTTGAGTCCGCCCACGAGCACGCCCAGGCCGGTCGAGTCCAGGAAGTCCACGCCCTCCATGTCGACGACCAGGTGGTAGCTGCCGTCGTTCACCAACTCGACCAACTGCTCGCGCAGCTTGGGCGCGGTATACACATCAATCTCGCCACCGACCTCGACGACCGTACGGTCGCCACCTGGGCCGGACACATTGCGAGTCGACAGGGACAGGTCCACGGATCCTCCAGCACCTTGCAATCGAGCGGTCGCCCCTCGGGTCTCTCCCGACGGAGCCAGGGGGCGTATCGCCAGCCGCGATGGCATTCAATCACTTACCGGCAGCCATGCACGACGCCTTAGGACCATTGTCCGCCACGCCAGTGACAGACTCGGTGCCGATGGCCACGAATCACGGTCCTGGCAGGCCGCCCGAGAGCGGGGAACCCCGCCCCTCCCCCGGTACGGTCCTGGACCGGCTCACCGCGGGAGCGGGCCGGGCCGCGCGCATCACCCATACGGAGCACTTGCCCCCACGTGCGGGTCGTCATGCGGTCTGGCCCGATCGCATCAGGCCAGAAGTGATCAACGCCATTCAACTGGCCGGGGTCGACCACCCGTGGGCCCACCAGGCCGCCGCCGCCGAGCACGCCCTGGACGGCGAATCCGTCGTGATCGCCACCGGCACCGCGTCCGGCAAGTCCCTCGCCTACCTCGCGCCGGTGCTCAGCACGCTCCTGGAGGGGTCCGAGGCACCCAACGGTCGCGGCACGACGGCCCTGTACCTTTCCCCGACGAAGGCGCTCGCCGCCGACCAGCGCCGCGCCGTGAAGGCGCTCGCCGCACCGCTCGGCAACGGTGTGCGCCCGGCCGTGTACGACGGCGACACCCCCGTCGAGGAACGCGAATGGGTACGCCAGTACGCCAACTACGTCCTCACCAACCCCGACATGCTGCACCGCGGGATACTCCCCGCCCACCCCCGCTGGTCCTCCTTCCTGCGCTCCCTGCGCTACGTCGTCATCGACGAGTGCCACACCTACCGCGGTGTCTTCGGCTCCCACGTCGCCCAGGTCCTGCGCCGGCTGCGGCGTGTCTGCGCGCGGTACGGCTCCGACCCCGTCTTCCTCCTCGCCTCGGCCACCGCCGCCGAGCCCGCGTCGGCCGCCGGGCGGCTCACCGGTCTGCCCGTCCACGAGGTCGCCGACGACGCCTCACCGCGCGGCGAGGTCGTCTTCGCCCTCTGGGAGCCCCCTCTCACCGAACTCCACGGCGAGAAGGGCGCGCCCGTCCGACGCACCGCCACGGCGGAGACGGCCGACATCCTCACCGACCTGACCCTCCAGGACGTCCGCTCGGTCGCCTTCGTACGGTCCCGGCGCGGCGCCGAACTGATCTCGGTCATCGCCCAGGAACGCCTCGCCGAGATCGACCGCTCCCTCGTCGGGCGCGTCGCCGCCTACCGGGGCGGCTACCTCCCCGAGGAACGCCGCGCCCTGGAGCGCGCCCTGCACTCCGGCGAACTCCTCGGCCTCGCGGCCACCACCGCCCTGGAGCTGGGCATCGACGTCTCCGGCCTCGATGCCGTCGTCATCGCCGGCTATCCGGGCACCCGCGCCTCCCTGTGGCAGCAGGCGGGCCGCGCCGGACGGGCCGGCCAGGGCGCGCTGGCCATCCTGGTCGCCAGGGACGACCCGCTGGACACGTTCCTCGTCCACCACCCCGAGGCGCTGTTCCGGCAGCCCGTCGAGTCCACCGTCCTCGACCCGGACAACCCGTACGTCCTCGCCCCCCATCTCTGCGCGGCCGCCGCCGAACTGCCGCTCACCGAGGCCGATCTGGCGCTCTTCGGACCTGCGGTGCCCGAACTGCTGCCGCAACTCGTCACCGCGGGCCTGCTGCGGCGGCGCACCACCGGCTGGTACTGGACCCGCCGTGAGCGGGCCGCCGATCTCGCCGACATCCGGGGCGAGGGAGGCCGGCCCGTCCAGATCGTGGAGGCGGGCACCGGCAGGCTGCTCGGCACCGTCGACGAGGCGGCCTCCCACACCGCCGTGCACGACGGTGCCGTCCATCTGCACCAGGGCCGCACCTATCTGGTGCGGCGACTGGACCTGGCGGACTCGGTCGCGCTCGTCGAGGAGGCCGCCCCGCCGTACTCCACCACCGCGCGCGACACCACCGCCATCTCCGTCCTCGAAACCGACACGGAGATCCCGTGGGGCGGTGGGCGCCTCTGCTACGGCTCCGTCGAGGTCACCAACCAGGTCGTCTCCTTCCTCCGCCGCCGGCTCATCACCGGCGAGGTCCTGGGCGAGAGCAAACTCGATCTGCCGCCCCGCACACTGCGCACCCGCGCCGTCTGGTGGACGGTCACCGAGGACCAGCTCGACGCCGCCCGGGTCAATCCCGAGCAGTTGGGCGGCGCCCTGCACGCCGCCGAGCACGCGTCCATCGGGATGCTCCCGCTGTTCGCGACCTGCGACCGGTGGGACATCGGCGGCGTCTCCGTACCGCTCCACCCGGACACGCTGCTGCCGACGGTCTTCGTGTACGACGGCCACCCCGGCGGCGCGGGGTTCGCCGAACGCGCCTTCCACACCGCGCGCGAATGGCTCACCGCGACGCGCGAGGCGATCGCCTCGTGCGAGTGCGAGGCGGGCTGCCCGTCGTGCGTCCAGTCCCCGAAGTGCGGCAACGGCAACGAGCCCCTGCACAAGCGCGCGGCCGTCCGGCTCCTGGGCGAACTCCTGAGGTCGGCTCCCCCTCCGGCGGAGGCACCGGACCTGCCGGGACCGCGGACGGCCGAGTCCGGAGCCGACGTCACGGGCTGAGCGCGCCGCCCGGCGGCGGTCCGGGCCCCGCGGGCGCCGGTACGGGCGCCCATCGCGTCCCCGGCACCTGGACCGGTGGGGGCGGCGCGGCAGAGGGGGCCGGGAGCATCTTCCCGGACCCCGGTGGGGGCGGGGGCGCCGCGTCCGGTGGGCCCGCGCGGGACCTGACCGTCGGGGTGTACGGGCCGAAGCCGGCCCGCGCGGTCACGTCCGCGATCTCACCGGCCACCGCGCACCGCACCACCTCCGCCCCCTGTGCCCCGGCCACCTCGGCCGCCCGCGCGCACGCGGCCTCCGCCCCGCGCAGCGCCCGACCGGCCGCCGCCAGCGCCGCCATATCCGCCGCCGAGCCCGCACGGTGCCTGGCCACCACCGCCTGGCCCATGGCGAGCACCACCGCGAACACGGCGATCAGCGCGGCCGTCGCCATGGCCACCCATAGGGTCGCCGACCCCCGGTCCCGGCTCATGGCGCCCCCTTCGCGGGCGCGGACGGCCGACCGCTCGGGGCGGCCCCCTCCCTCGGAGAGGTCCCGCCCGCCGCCGTGTCCTCAGCCGGTGCCACCGCTTCGGCGGTGAGCGTCAGGGCGATGCCCCGGGGCCCCGGAGTCGGGGCCTCCACGCGCACCCGCCACAGGTCGGCCGAGCGGGCCAGCGTGATCTCGGCGCCGGCGGGAGCCGCCGAGCGGGCGGCGTCCACCGCCGCGTCCCGGGGCTCCGAGCGGGCCGCGGCCCGCGCACCCGCCCTCGCGGCGTCCACGCACTGGATCTGGGCGGAGGCCGCCATCAGCGCCCACAGCAGCGCCGCGACGAACACCACCAGCGCCGGCACCGCCACGGCCGCCTCCGCCGTCACCGACCCCCGGTCGCCGTGCTCCGCGGACGGTCGCGAGGCCCCGACACCGTCGACCGCCGCTCGGGACTCAGAACTTCGCATCGAGCGCGTTCCCGATGACCGACTCCAGAGCGCCCGTGACGGACGCACTCGTGACCACCTTGTAGAGCACGGCGGCGAGTCCGCACGCGGCGAGCGTCACCATCGCGTACTCGGCGCTCACATTTCCGGAGTCCGCCGACAGACCGGCCCGGGTCCGCAGAGCGCCTCCCGTCCGCAGACCGCCTCCCGTCCGCGGGCCGCTGCCGACCCGGGCCCCGCTCCGGAGCGGTCGGCTCATCCTGCTCACCTCCTCCACCACACGCCACGCCTGTCGCCTCGACAGTCCCGTCCGCTTCTTCATGTCAACCTCCCGTTGAACCAGCACAGTTGGACCGGCACCCATGGACCGGCACAGGTGAAAGAGCGCCAATGAGAGCGCCGTCGAAAGAGAGCCGGTGGAAAGACAGAGCTGAATCAGCCCGGCCGAAGGGTCAGTTGCCGCCCAGGAACCCGGTCGCCAGACCGATCACCACCGGTGCCACCCCCACCGCCAGAAAGGCGGGCAGGAAGCACAGCCCCACCGGAGCGGTGATCAGCGCCTGGGCACGGCCCGCGCGCGCCGCCGCCTGCCGGGCGCGCTCCGCCCGGAGCCGGTCGGCCAGCCGGGCGACGGGCTCCGCCGCCGGCGCTCCCGTGGATCCGGCCCGCTCCAGACAGCGGGCCAGGTCCGAGGCGCCCGGTATCGCGCCGAACCGCCCCCACGTCTCGACCGGTTCGCCCCCGAGCCGCAGCGCCGCCGCCGTACTCACCAACCGGTCTCCGACCGGGCCGCCGAGCGACTCCCCCACCGCCTCCGCCGCCTCGCGGGGACCCGCGCCGGCCGACAGACAGGCGGCGAGCAGATCGGCGGCGAGAGGCAATTGGCGCGCGGTCTCGTCCGTGACGGCCGTGGAGTCCGGCTCACGGGTACGCAGCCACCGCCCGGCGCCGTACGCCAGGGCGAGCCCCACCACCGGGCCGGCGATCCCTCCGACCAGGACCCAGCCGAGGCACCCGATCCCCAACGGCGTGCCCCACGCCTTGAGTCGGGCCACGAACCCCGGCCGTACGCGCCACCGACGGGGCGCCGATTCCATGGCCAGCAACGCCACCGTCCGTCCGCGCGCGGCCCGTTCACGCCGCCATCCCGACCAGGCGAGGACCACGGACACCACCGCCGCCAGCAGCGAGGCGGCCACCCACGCGCTGTGGACGAAATCCCCCTGCGTGATCCGCTCGTTCATACCGCGCTCCCGCCCCGGACGATCCGCCCCGCCCACCAGAAGCCCACCGCTTCCAGCAGCCCGCCCACCACCAGACAGCTCAGCCCGGCGGGGGTGTGCAGCAGCACGCTCATCGGGTCGGCGCCCATGGCCCAGCCCATCGCCAGACCCACCAGGGGCAGCAGCGCCAGCACTACGGCCGTGGACCACGCACCGGCCAACTGGGCCCGCAAGGAATCCTGTTGATCCCGCTGCGCCCGCAGCGTGGCACCGAGCCGTTCGAGCCCGGCGGCGAGCCCCGCCCCGCCGTCCACCGCGACCCGCCAGCAGGCCGCGATCCCGGCGAGGCCCTCCGCGCCCGGCAGCCGGGCCGCCCTGCGCAGAGCGGCGGGGACGTCGCCCCCGAATCGGGCGTCCGCGACCACCAGGGCGATCTCGGGGCCGTCCAGGTCACGCTCGACGGCCCGGACGGCCGTGGTGAGCCCCTCGGCCGGTTGCGCCCCGGCTCTCAACTCCCCGACGAACGCGTCACAGAGACCGCGCACCGCCCCGGCACGCCGCTCCGCCGCCCGGCGCCGCTCCCCGGCCCGCAGCCGCCGCCGCACGAGCGGCGCCGCCACCGCACCGGCGGCCAGCGGCATCACCGACTCGCCCCACAGCGCGAACACCGCCGCGACGGGCAGACAGAACCACTCCTTCGGCAACCCCGTCAGCCACTCCCGGACCGCCGTCGCCGTCCGCTCCCGGTGCGGAAGCACCTTCCGCACCGCCCCGGCCCCGCCCGGGCCGCCGGCTCCGGTGCCGAGCAGCAGCTCCGCCCGCCGCGACACCGCACCAGCGGCCATCCAGTGCCATACCGCCAACCCGGCCGACACCGCCGCACAGAAGGCGGTGACACTCATCGGGCCCGGCATCAGGGCCGTCCTCCCCGTCGCCGTCACAGCGCGTCCCCGATCAGCGACCGCAGCCCCGGCCAGCCCCGCTCGTACGTGAACCCCTCCGCGCCCCAGCGCAGCGCGGGCACCGGCACCACCAGCCCCGCCGCGTCCCGCTCCAGCACATGCACCTCGGCGATACGACGGCTCCCGGTCCGGTCCCGTACGAGATGGATCACGACCGACAGCGCCGCCGCCAACTGGCTGTGCAGGGCGGCCCGGTCGAGCCCCGCGGCCGTTCCGAGGGCTTCCAGGCGCGCGGGCACGTCGGCGGCGGTGTTCGCGTGGACCGTCCCGCAGCCGCCCTCGTGGCCCGTGTTCAGGGCCGCGAGGAGCGTCGTCACCTCCGCTCCGCGCACCTCCCCGACCACCAGCCGGTCGGGCCTCATGCGCAACGCCTGCCGGACCAGGTCCTCAAGGGTCACCTCGCCCGCGCCCTCCTGGTTGGCGGGCCGCGCCTCCAGGCGCACGACATGCGGGTGGTCGGGCCGCAACTCGGCCGAGTCCTCGGCCAGGACGATCCGCTCCCGCTCGTCCACCAGACCGAGCATCGCCGCCAGGAGGGTTGTCTTCCCTGAGCCCGTACCACCGCTGATCAGGAACGACACCCGGGCCCCGATCAGCGCCCGCAGCAGTCGCTCGCCGCCCGGCGGAACCGTCCCGGCGGCGGTCAGCTCCGCCGGTGAGAAGGCGCGGGGGCGCACGACCCGCAGTGACAGACAGGTCGATCCGA
Organism: Streptomyces sp. NPDC104581; assembly: GCF_055583685.1. Taxonomy (NCBI): domain Bacteria; kingdom Bacillati; phylum Actinomycetota; class Actinomycetes; order Kitasatosporales; family Streptomycetaceae; genus Streptomyces; species Streptomyces sp. NPDC104581. The sequence goes on along the minus strand of NZ_JBVJNN010000014.1, from coordinate 31,456 downwards.
CGGCCACCGGGGGCAGCACCGCGTGCATCCGTGTCCCGTCGGGCAGCCGGGCGTCCACCCAGGGGCGCGCGTCGTCCAGCCGTCTGCCCGCCACCGCCGCGAGCCGCTGCGCCAGCCTCCGTACGGCCGAGGCGTCCGCGAACGAGACGTCCGTCAGCTCCAGCCCGCCGCCCCGGTCCACCCAGACGCGGTCGGGCGCCGAGACCAGCACATCGGTCACCGAGGGGTCGGCCAGCAGCGGCTCCAGCGGCCCCGTACCGACCAGCTCGCACCTCAACTCCTCCGCCGCGCCCAGTACTTGCGTGTCCCCCAGGAGCCTCCCCTGGGCCCTCAGAGCCGCCGCCACGCGCGCCGGGGTCGGCTCGGCCCCGCTCTCCGCCAGACGCTGCCGTACGGCGTCGAGGAGTGCTCCGCCGACCTGAGCGCCCCTGGGTCGCGCCACGGCGCTCACGCGGTCACGCTCCCGTCCCCGGCGCCCACCAGCGCCCGGTCCCAGAACGCGGCGCAGAAGCGCGCCAGCGGCCCACGCGCGCTCGCCCCCGGCGGCGCCCCGCTCTCCTGGGCGGCCAACAGGCCCGGCTCTTCGGGAAGTTCACCCACGAGCGGCAGCCGCAGCGCGTCGGCCACCCAGCTGTCGTCCAGCCCGGCCGCGTACGGCCCACGGACGACCGCCCGCAGGTCCGGCAGGACCATGCCCACCACGGACGCGACCCGCCCGGCCGCCGCGACGGCCCGCAGCTCTCCCGGCACGACCAGCAGCCCCACGTCCAACTGCGCCAGGGCCTCCGCCACCGCCTCGTCGACCCGGCGCGGCAGATCCACCACCACGACCTCGCACCGCCTGCGGGCCGCCGCGAGGACGGAGCGCATCGCCTCGGGCGGGACCAGCACGCTGTCGCCCCGGTCCCAGCTGAGGACGCGCAGATCGTGCAGCCGGGGCAGCGACTCCTCCAGGGCGCCGCCCGCCACCCGTCCCTTGGAGGCGGCGAAATCAGGCCACCGGCGGCCGTCCACCCGCTCGCCGCCGAGCAGCACGTCGAGCCCGCCGCCGAGCGGATCACCGTCGACGAGCATGGTCCGCCGGCCCTGCCGGGCCGCCGTGACCGCCAGGGCGGAGGCGAGCGTCGAGGCCCCGGCACCGCCCCGGCCGCCGATCACCCCGACAGTGAGCGCCTGGCGCCCCACCCCTTCCGCGACGTCGGCGATCCGGTCCACGAGCCAGCTCTCGGCGTCGGGCAGCCGCAGCACACACTCGGCGCCGATCTCGACCGCCAGCCGCCATACGTCCGGGTCGTCCTGGTCCCGGCCGACGAGCAGCACGTCCCGCCGCCGGGTGGCGGACCGGCAGCGCGCGGCCGCGTCGTCGCCCACCAGGACCAGCGGAGCGGACTCCCAACCGCCCCGTCGCTCGGGCACGGAGTGGTGCACCTCCGGCTCCGCGCCCGCGGCCGCGCACAGCCGCAGCAGATCGTCGAGCAGCTCGACGTCCTCGGTCACGATCAGCGGTCCGGCCATGCGCCCTTCGGTGACCGGCGAGCGCTCGGACGTCCTGAATCCAGCCATTCTCTCCACCCCCTATTTACCGCGATGCCGGATCGATGTCCGCTGTCGCGCCGAAGCGCGAACCCCTGCCTTCCGCGGACACCCGAAGGGCATCGACGGAGCGGGATCTCAGCGATCTCGAAGTGATCCGGCATCTGCGATTCCGGCTACCGCGAACTTTCGCGGTGGGAAATCACCGTGCCCCGCGCGGAAAAAACGTGTGGATCTTGCTCAAAAGCTGTGGACAACTCACCGGTTGTGAATAACTCCGTAGCTCATACCGGTGACTTCTCAGCGCAGCCTGGCCGCTACGCACAGTGACCAGTAGAGTGCGATCCAGATCCGCGCACGCGAGGTACGGCGAAGGGAGGAGTGCGCGAGGGGCAGGGGTCCGGGCGCCGGAAAGGCATCCGGACATGCGACGACCCCCGCCGGGGGGGAGAGCGGGGGTCGTCCCCCAGACCGACTCGGGGGGGGAGGAGCCGGACCAGGTGAGCACGGTCGCGAACGATCCGTGACTTCCATGGTGTACCCGAGGGCCTTCTCAGGCAAACCCACGCGCCGTACCTTACGCCGAATGGTGGGCGCCTATGCTCGACTTCGTGGAAAACCACTCCTTGCCTCGCACAGCGGCCTTCTTTGACCTGGACAAGACGGTCATTGCGAAGTCGTCGACGTTGACCTTCAGCAAGTCCTTCTATCAAGGCGGACTGATCAACCGCCGAGCCGTACTGCGCACCGCATACACGCAGTTCGTCTTTCTCGCCGGCGGCGCCGATCACGACCAGATGGAGCGCATGCGCGAGTACCTCTCCGCGCTCTGCAAGGGCTGGAACGTCCAGCAGGTCAAGGAGATCGTCGCCGAGACGCTGCACGATCTCATCGACCCGATCATCTACGACGAGGCCGCCTCCCTCATCGAGGACCACCACACGGCCGGACGCGACGTGGTGATCGTCTCCACGTCCGGCGCGGAGGTCGTCGAGCCCATCGGCGAACTCCTCGGCGCCGACCGGGTCGTGGCGACCCGCATGGTGGTCGGCGAGGACGGCTGCTTCACGGGCGAGATCGAGTACTACGCGTACGGGCCGACCAAGGCCGCGGCGGTCAAGGCGCTCGCCGCGTCCGAGGGGTACGACCTGGACCGCTGCTACGCGTACAGCGACTCCGCCACCGACCTGCCGATGCTCCAGTCGGTCGGCCACCCGTACGCGGTGAATCCGGACAAGGCGCTACGGCGCGAAGCGGTGGCCCGCGATTGGCCGATTCTCGTCTTCGACCGGCCGGTGCGGCTCAAGCAGCGGCTGCCGGCCTTCTCCATGCCGCCGCGGCCGGCGCTCATGGCGGTGGCCGCGGTGGGCGCGGCGGCGGCCACCGCCGGACTGGTCTGGTACGCGAGCCGGCGGCGCCAGGCGGCCGCCGTATGACCTGATCGGCGGCCACACCGGCCACGACCGTGCGGTTCGCCCATATTTGAACCTAAAAGTAAAGTTGTCGGACGAAGACTTTCGCTCGACTCCGGACAGGAGTACAAAGGAATCAACGGCCCGCGAGACCAAGGACATCCGCGAGGATGACCTGTTGACGCAAGAAGGCCCCACGGACCGAGCATGAAAACCGAGTACCCACGCGACGTCGACCCGTCGATTACGGGCCAGCCGCACCAGGGACGGGCGAAGTACCCGACCTGATGGGCACATTTCGAGGACGCTTGGTAACTGGGTGGACGTGCCAGCGGCGGTACCTCTCCGGTACCGCCGCATTCGTGTGGGACGAGCACCCCTCCGGCAGTGCCCCGGACCGGCGGGCACGCCGGCCGGGCCGGGGGCACCGGCCGCGCGACTCAGGCCGCGCCGCGCTGGAGCGCCTCGCACACGGCGGTCGACTCCCTGACACCCAGCTCGACCGCGCGACCGCAGTGCGCGATCCAGGCCGCCATCCCCTCCGGCGTCCCCGAGAGATAACCGTCGAACGCCGCCACGTACGCGGCGCGCCCCAACTCCGCGTGCCCGACCTCGGACGGGCAGATCGACTTGGGGTCGAGTCCGCTGCCGATCAGGACGATCCGCTCGGCGGCCCGCGCGACCAGCCCGTTGTACGAGCCGAAGGGGCGCAACGCCAGCAGTTCGCCGTGCACCACGGCCGCCGTGACGAGCGCGGGCGCCGAAGTCCCCTCGACCACCAGCGCCGAGAGACCGTCCAGCCGTCCGGCCACCTCGTCGGCACCGGGCAGCGGTGCCTCGATCAGCGGCTTGGGACTGTCCGGCCCCGGTGTCTCGACGACCGGTTCACCGGCGAGCCTCGGCCGGCCCACCGCATCCCCCGCGACCCCGGAACCCTCCGCACCCGCGACGCCCGCGCCGACGCCACCGGCCGCCACCAGATGCAGCCGCGCCAGCACCCGCACCGGCGACTGCCGCCAGATGGAGAGGAGTTGGCCCGCCTCGGCCGTCAGCCGCAGCGCGGCTCCCACGGTCAGCGCGTCGGCCGCGGAGCCGAAGTCGCTGCGCCGGCGCACCTCTTCCAGTGCCCAGTCGGCCCCGGAGAGCGCCGCCGATCCGCGCGCCGCGCGCAGCGCCGCCTCGGAGGTGACCTCGTTGCTGCGCCGTCTCATCACGCGGTGCCCGTAGACACGGTCGACCGCCTCGCGCACCGAGTCCACCGCGTCGGGAACGCCCGGCAGGGAGCCCAGTGTGGCGAGAGGGTCGTGCCCTCGTGGAGCGGACGAAGCGTTCGAAGCTGTCGTACTCATAGGTAGCAAGGCTACGCGCCCACAGCGCGCGCCCCACGTTGGAGTGGTCTTCCCCACCGGATACGGCAGCGCACAGCGACAGCGGCACTACGCTAGGTGAACATGAAGATCGCTTTCGTGGGCAAGGGCGGCAGCGGCAAGACGACGCTGGCCTCGCTCTTCATCCGCCATCTGACCGCCAACGAGGCCCCCGTCATCGCGGTGGACGCCGACATCAACCAGCATCTCGGGGCCGCGCTGGGTCTCGACGAGGAGCAGACCGCCGCGCTGCCGGCGATGGGCTCGCGTCTCCCGCTCATCAAGGAGTATCTGCGCGGCACCAACCAGCGGATCACGTCCGCCGACTCGATGATCAAGACGACACCCCCGGGTGAGGGTTCCCGGCTGCTGCGGGTCCGGGAGTCCAACCCGGTGTACGAAGCCTGCGCCCGCACCGTGCGGCTGGACGACGGTGACATCCGGCTGATGGCCACGGGCCCGTTCACCGAGTCCGATCTCGGGGTGGCCTGCTACCACTCCAAGGTCGGCGCGGTCGAACTCTTCCTCAACCACCTCGTCGACGGCCCGGACGAGTACGTCGTGGTCGACATGACGGCGGGCTCGGACTCGTTCGCGTCCGGGATGTTCACCCGCTTCGACATGACCTTCCTGGTGGTGGAGCCGACCCGCAAGGGAGTGTCGGTGTACCGGCAGTACAAGGAGTACGCGCGGGACTTCGGGATCGCGCTGAACGTCGTCGGGAACAAGGTCCAGGCCCAGGACGACGCGGACTTCCTCCAGGACGAGGTGGGCGACGACCTGCTCGTCACCGTCGGCCACTCCAACTGGGTGCGGTCGATGGAGAAGGGCCGCCCCGCCCACTTCGAGCTGCTGGAGGCGGAGAACCGCGTGGCGCTCCAGGTCCTGGAGGACGCCGCCGAGGACTCGTACGCGAACCGCGACTGGGAGCGCTACACGCGGCAGATGGTGCACTTCCACCTCAAGAACGCGGAGAGCTGGGGCAACGCGAAGACCGGCGGGGACCTGGCGGCACAGGTCGATCCGGCGTTCGTGCTCCGTGAGGACGCGGCGGTTCCGCAGCCGAGCTGAACGGCGGTACGGCGGTACGGGCGGCGCGCGCCGGGCCTCCGCCCGTACCCGCGCCGCCCCTACCGCCCTCGCCCTCACCCGTACCGCCCGTCCTCGGGTCTCGGCGGGCCGCGGCCTCTTAAGAACCGGCGCCGGGGTCCGCGTCCGGAACCGTCGGGGAGTCCGGAGCGGCCGGTGAGTCGCCGGCCTCCGGGCCCGCCGGAGCCGCGGGCGCCGTCGGAGAGGCCGGTGCCAGGGGCGCCGTCAGATACGACTGCCAGCCGCCCTTGGGCTTCTGTCCCACGGCCAGCCCGCGCAGCCTTTCGAGCGTCTCGGGGTCCTGTGCGTCCAGCCAGTCCGCGAGTTCCTTGAACGTCACGCACCGCACGCCGTCCTTCACACAGACGGTCTTGATCGTCTCCTCGACGGCGCGCATGTACGTGCCGCCGTTCCACGACTCGAAGTGGTTGCCGATGATCAGCGGCGCGCGGTTGCCGTCGTAGGCACGGCCGAATGCCTGGATCAGGCCGTCACGCATCTGGTTGCCCCAGTACTCGTGCTGGGACGGGTCGCCGTTGACCGTCTTCGACTGGTTGAACATGAAGTTGTAGTCCATCGAGAGCGTCTCGAACTGCCGCCCCGGCACCGGGACGAGCTGGAGCGGGATGTCCCACATGCCCTCGGACTTCTTCGGCCAGACCTGGGTGCCGACGCCGCTGGAGTCGTAGCGGAAACCCATCGTCTTCGCCGCCAGCATCATGTTCTTCTGCCCTTCCAGGCAGGGCGTGCGGGCGCCGACGAGCTCCTTCTCGTAGTCGAAGGGCAGCGGGGCCTCGGTGGTCAGGCCGGTGTTGCTCTTCCAGTTCTTGACGAACGCCTTCGCCTGGCTGATCTCGCTCTTCCAGTCGTCGACCGACCAGCTCCCGACGCCGGTCGCCCCGCAGAAGTGGCCGTTGAAGTGGGTGCCGATCTCGTTGCCGTCCTGCCAGGCGCCGCGCAGCTCCCGCAGTGTGTTCCTGATCCCCTCGGTGTCGTTGAAGCCGATGTCCGAGCGGCCGACGGCATGCTGTGGCGGGCTGTACTGATTGGACTTGTCCTTCGGCAGCAGATAGACGCCGCTGAGGAAGTACGTCATCTTCGCGTCGTACTTCTTGCCCACCTCGCGGAAGTGGGAGAAGAGCTTCTGGCTGTCCTCGCCCGCCCCGTCCCAGGAGAAGACCACGAACTGGGGCGGCTTCTGACCGGGTTTCAGCCGCTCCGGCTTGAGGACTCCGGGCTGGGCACCGGTGTACGCGGTCGAGCCGTCGCCGATGAGCCGCACCGCGCTCTTGGCCGGGCCCGCCCCCTTCTTCGCCCCGTGGGAGCCGTCCTCGGACTCGGCGTTGGCCTTGTCCTTCGGTTCCGGCGAACCGGCCCCCGAGCATCCGGCGAGTCCCACGGCCAGCGCCGTGACGACCGCGCCGCAGGCGATCCTCTTCGTGACGGCCAGCATCCGCCCACCTCCTCAGATTCTGTGCGTTGAGCGTCGAAACGCCGGGCACGGCGCCGAGCGCCGACAACGTCGCACTGGGACCCGAGGGGATCCGGTATGACAAGCCGTACAAAATGACTAATCACCTACGCGAGTGAAACTTTGCACCATTTGCCCTGAAAGTCATGCCTGAATCTTTACTCTCCATTACGATCCATTTACTGAGCGTTGATGATTCCGTCCTCGCACCGCCGTGCCCCACGGCCCCGCCCCCCTTGCCCGCGACCGCGCCGCCCCGGAGGAGACGGGAACCATGTCTGCCTGCGTCCCCACACACGAAGACAAGCCCCCCAGCCCCCCGCCCGGCCGGCGGCGGGGATTCCGGATCGCCGGAGCGGACCTCTCCGCCTCCATCTCGGTCTTCCTGATCGCGCTGCCGCTCTCCCTCGGCATCGCACTCGCCACCGGTGCCCCGCTCCAGGCCGGTCTCGTCGCCGCGGCGGTGGGCGGCATCGTGGTCGGCCGATTCGGAGGCGCGCCGCTCCAGGTCAGCGGGCCGGCGGCCGGTCTGACCGTCGTCACGGCCGATCTGATCCATCAGTACGGCTGGCGCACCACCTGCGCCATCACCGTGCTCGCGGGCCTCGCCCAACTAGGCCTCTCCGCACTGCGCGTGGCCCGCTCGGCGCTCGCCGTGAGCCCGGCGATCGTGCACGGGATGCTGGCCGGCATCGGTGTCACGATCGCGCTCGCCCAGCTGCACATCGTCCTCGGCGGCAGCCCGCAGAGCTCCGCCGTCGCCAACGTCCAGGCCCTGCCCGCCCAGTTGGCGGATCTGCACCCGGCCTCGATCACCGTGAGCTTGCTGACCGTGGGCGTGCTGCTCGCCTGGCCGCGTATCCCCGGGCGTACGGGCCGGATCCTGCGCAAGGCGCCCGCCGCCCTCGCGGCGGTGGTGGCCGCGACTCTCGTGGCCGTCTCGGCGGGGCTGAGTCTCGAACGGGTCGATCTGCCCTCCTGGAGCAGTCACGCGCTGCCCGAGATGCCGCAGGGGCCGGTGCTCGGACTGCTCGCCGCCGTTCTCACCGTGACCCTGGTCGCCAGTGTCGAGTCGCTGCTCTCGGCGGTGGCCGTCGACAAGCTGGTGGCCGCCCGCAAGGACAAGGACGTCCAGATCCCACGCGCCCGCCTGGACCGGGAACTGACGGGGCAGGGCGCGGCGAACGTCGTCTCCGGGGCGCTCGGCGGGCTGCCGGTCACCGGCGTCGCCGTCCGCAGCGCGGCGAACGTGGCAGCGGGCGCCGTCAGCCGGCGTTCGGCGATGCTGCACGGGCTGTGGGTCGCCGTCGCCGCGCTCTTCCTGGTGCCGGTGCTCGATCTGATCCCGCTGGCCGCTCTCGCCGCGCTGGTCATGGTCATCGGCATCCAGCTGGTCAACGTCGTCCACATGCGCAATGTGCAGCGCAATCGCGAACTGCTCGTCTACGTCGGGACGCTGGCCGGTGTCGTGTTCACCGGTGTCCTGGAGGGCGTCGCCATCGGCATCGCGCTGGCGGTCGCCGTCGCGCTGCACCGGCTCACCCGGACACGGATCACGCTTGAGGAGCACGACGGCGTCCACCGGCTCCGCGCCCGCGGCCAGTTGACCTTCCTGGCCGTCCCCCGGCTGAGCCGGCTTCTGCACCAGGTGCCCCAGGGCAGCGACTGCGTGGTCGAGTTGGACGGCTCCTTCATGGACCACGCGGCGTACGAGGCGCTGCACGACTGGCAGGTCGCGCATCTGGCGCAGGGCGGCACGGTCGAGTTCGCCGGCGGATCGGGGGACCCGATCGCCGAGCCCGCCGAGCCGGCGATGGGGTCGAACTCCTGCTGCCGGCCATGGACCCCGTGGCGCAACCACCACTGCGGCACCCCCGTGGAGCAGCCACCGACGCGGGGGCGGACGACGGACAAGCAGTGGGTGTCGAGCCGGGTGCGGGGCGGGAAACTGGCGAGCGGGCTCAGCTCGTTCCAGCGCCACACGGCTCCGCGTGTACGGGGTGAGCTGGCGCGGCTGGCGCGCGAGGGCCAGCAGCCGTCGCAGCTCTTCCTCACCTGCGCGGACTCGCGGCTGGTCACGAGCATGATCACGGCGAGCGGCCCCGGTGATCTCTTCACCGTGCGCAATGTCGGCAATCTGGTCCCCCTCCCGGGAGAGGAGGGCGCGGAGGGGCAGGACGAATCGGTCGCGGCGGCGATCGAGTACGCGGTCGAGGTCCTCCAGGTCGAGTCCATCACGATCTGCGGGCACTCCGGATGCGGCGCGATGCAGGCCCTCCTCAGCACGCCCGAACCGCCCGACACGCCTGACGCTCCCAACACCCCTGACACCACGACCACCATGACCACGCCCGGCCCGCCGGACGCGCCCCCCGCGCAGGCCGCCGCGCAGACCACCGCGCGGACGACCACACGAGCCGGCTCACAGACGGTCGCGCCGGCCACCCCGCCCACCGGCTCCTCCCCCCTCACCCGCTGGCTCCGGCACGGTCGGCCCAGTCTGGAGCGGATGCGGAGCAGCGACCACGCGTGGGCCAGGATCTCCGGCCGACTGCCGGCCGACGCGGTCGAGCAGCTCTGTCTGACCAATGTCGTGCAGCAGTTGGAGCATCTGCGCGCCCATCCGGCGGTGGCCCGGCGCCTGGCCGAGGGCCGGCTCGAACTGCACGGCATGTACTTCCATGTCGGCGAGGCGCAGGCGTATCTGCTCGCCACCGACGGTCCGTCCAGCGGATCGCCGGACGGGCCGTCCGGCAGCTCCGACGAGGTGTTCAACCGGGTGGCCCCGGCGGCTTTCGAGGAGTCGCGCGCCTGAACCGGAGCCCCGCCGCATCCGTGAGAATGTGTGGCCCCGTTCCCCACCACAGCCGGGGAACGGGGCCACTCAGCCGTTCCGCCCACCCGTAAGCCCAGCCGCATAGGTCTAAACCAATTTCCTGAAGACCCTTGTCACCCGGGCATCTGCCTGATGAGCTAGGCCCGGGGACACATAGGACGCCCTGGGAAAGGGAGATGTCGTGAGCAACGAAAGCCTGGCCAACCTGCTCAAGGAAGAGCGGAGGTTCGCGCCACCGGCGGAGCTGGCCGCCAACGCCAACGTGACGGCGCGGGCGTATGAGCAGGCCGCGGCGGACAGGCTTGGCTTCTGGGCCGAGCAGGCCCGGCGGCTCACCTGGGCCACCGAACCGACCGAGACCCTCGACTGGTCGAACCCGCCCTTCGCGAAGTGGTTCGCGGACGGCGAACTCAACGTCGCGTACAACTGCGTGGACCGCCACGTCGAGGCGGGCAACGGCGACCGGGTCGCCATCCACTTCGAGGGCGAGCCGGGCGACAGCCGCTCCCTGACCTACGCCGACCTGAAGGACGAGGTCTCGCGGGCCGCGAACGCGCTCACCGAGCTCGGCGTGACCAAAGGCGACCGCGTCGCCATCTACATGCCGATGATCCCCGAGACGGCCGTGGCGATGCTGGCCTGCGCCCGTATCGGCGCCGCGCACTCCGTGGTCTTCGGCGGCTTCTCGGCCGACGCAGTGGCCTCCCGTATCCAGGACGCCGACGCCAAGCTGGTCATCACCTCCGACGGCGGCTACCGGCGCGGCAAGCCGAGCGCGCTCAAGCCCGCGATCGACGACGCCGTCGCCCGCTGCCCGCAGGTCGAGCACGTCCTGGTCGTACGCCGCACCGGCCAGGAGACCGCCTTCAGCGAGGGCCGGGACGTCTGGTGGCACGACATCGTCGACCGTCAGTCCGCCGAGCACACGCCGGAGCCCTTCAACGCCGAGCACCCGCTCTTCATCCTGTACACGTCGGGCACGACGGGTAAGCCCAAGGGCATCCTGCACACCTCGGGCGGCTATCTCACCCAGGTGGCATACACCCACCACGCGGTCTTCGACCTCAAGCCGGAGACGGACGTCTACTGGTGCACGGCCGACGTCGGCTGGGTGACCGGCCACTCGTACATCGTGTACGGACCGCTGGCCAACGGCGCGACGCAGGTCATGTACGAGGGCACGCCCGACACCCCGCACCAGGGGCGCTTCTGGGAGATCGTCCAGAAGTACGGCGTGACGATCCTCTACACGGCACCGACCGCGATCCGCACGTTCATGAAGTGGGGGGACGACATCCCCGCCAAGTTCGACCTGTCGTCGCTGCGCGTGCTGGGCTCGGTCGGTGAGCCGATCAACCCCGAGGCATGGATCTGGTACCGGCAGAACATCGGCGCCGGCCGGACCCCCGTCGTGGACACCTGGTGGCAGACCGAGACCGGCGGCATGATGATCTCCCCGCTGCCCGGTGTCACCGAGGCCAAGCCCGGCTCGGCGCAGCGCGCTCTCCCCGGTATCTCGGCGACCGTCGTGGACGACGAGGCCAACGAGGTGCCGAACGGGGGCGGCGGTTATCTCGTTCTCACGGAGCCGTGGCCGTCGATGCTCCGCACCATCTGGGGCGACGACCAGCGGTTCATCGACACCTACTGGTCGCGTTTCGAGGGCAAGTACTTCGCGGGCGACGGCGCCAAGAAGGACGACGACGGCGACATCTGGCTGCTCGGCCGGGTCGACGACGTGATGCTGGTCTCCGGCCACAACATCTCCACCACGGAGGTCGAGTCGGCCCTCGTCTCGCACCCGAAGGTCGCCGAGGCGGCCGTCGTCGGCGCGGCGGACGAGACGACGGGCCAGGCGATCGTCGCCTTCGTCATCCTGCGCGGTACGGCGTCGGTGGACGACGGCCTGGTGGCGGAGCTGCGCAACCACGTCAGTACGGCGCTGGGGCCGATCGCCAAGCCGAAGCGGATCCTGCCGGTGGCCGAGCTGCCGAAGACCCGTTCCGGCAAGATCATGCGGCGGCTGCTGCGCGACGTCGCCGAGAACCGTCAGCTCGGGGACGTCACGACGCTCACCGACTCCTCGGTGATGGAGCTGATCCAGACCCAGCTCCCGGGCGCGACCAGCGAGGACTGACCGCACAGCGGCCCAGCGGGAGTCCCCGGCGTACCGCGCCGGGGACTCCTCTTTGTAAAGTGGGCGGCGCGTCAACAATGTAATAAGGAACCAAAGGTGCGCCGGGAAGTCTGGTCGGCAGGTGATTCGTCATGCCCGCCCGAACCGACCGGAGTCTTCCTGTGGCCACCCCGCGCACCTTCCTCGGACGCCTCCCGCTGCCCGAGCGGAACTATCTCGCGAGCGCGCTGCGTACCGAGACCGTCGGCGGTGTCCTGCTGCTCGTGGCCGCGGTCGCGGCGCTGATCTGGGCCAACAGCCCGGTCAGTGACAGCTACACGGCCGTCGGCGACTTCCATCTCGGACCCGCCTCCCTCGGCCTTGACCTCTCCATCACGCACTGGGCCGCCGACGGGCTGCTCGCCGTCTTCTTCTTCGTGGCCGGCATCGAGCTGAAGCGCGAACTGGTCGCCGGAGAGCTGCGCGATCCGAAAGCCGCCGCCCTCCCTGTGATCGCCGCGCTGTGCGGCATGATCGTGCCCGCGGTCGTCTATCTGGTGGTCAACGCGGCGGGCGGGGGCTCCACGGACGGCTGGGCCGTCCCCACCGCCACCGACATCGCCTTCGCCCTCGCCGTACTCGCCGTCCTCGGCACCTCGCTGCCGTCCGCGCTGCGCGCCTTCCTGCTCACGCTCGCCGTCGTGGACGACCTCTTCGCGATCCTGATCATCGCGATCTTCTTCACCAGCGACATCGACCTGATCGCCCTGGGCGGCGCCTTCGTGGCGCTCGCCGTCTTCTGGCTCCTCCTCAGAAGGGGCGTCCGGGGCTGGTACGTGTACGTCCCGCTGGCGCTCGTCGTCTGGGGCCTGATGTACAACAGCGGCGTCCACGCCACCGTCGCGGGCGTCGCGATGGGCCTGATGCTCCGCTGCGTCAGGCGCGAGGGCGAGAAGGAGTCGCCGGGCGAGCGCATCGAGCATCTCGTCCGCCCACTGTCGGCCGGTCTCGCCGTCCCGTTGTTCGCGCTGTTCTCGGCGGGTGTCCCGGTCAGCGGCGACGCGCTGTCCAACGTCTTCACGCGGCCGGAGACCCTCGGCGTGGTCCTCGGGCTCGTCGTCGGCAAGGCGCTCGGCATCTTCGGCGGCACCTGGCTGACCGCGCGCTTCACTCGGGCGGAACTCAACGAGGACCTGGCCTGGCCGGACATCCTGGCGGTGGCGACGCTCGCCGGGATCGGCTTCACCGTCTCGCTGCTCATCGGCGAGCTGGCCTTCACCGGCGATCCGGGGCTGACGGACGAGGTGAAGGCGGCCGTCCTGACGGGTTCGGTGATCGCCGCCGTACTCGCCGCCGTACTGCTGCGTGTACGGGTCCGTACCTACCGGGCGCTGTACGACGCCGAGGAACTCGACGAGGACATGTCCGGTGTCCCCGACATATACGAACAGGACGACCCGGCGTACCACTTGAGAATGGCCGCCATCTACGAGGGGAAGGCAGCTGAACACCGCCGGATGGCGGAACACGCCGCAGCGACGCGCGAGGACGGCGCCGGTCCGGCATGATCTGACATCCGGCATGATCTGAAGGCGCAGAGCCGGAAGAATCCCAGATCTGTGAGAGCGCAGCCGAAACGAGGGAGTCAACGATGAGCGACCCCGGCAGCCATGCCGCCGTGACCACCACCGCCGACACCGTTCCAGCCGTCCGGGTCAACGGCGACCGCAGTCTGGGCCAGTTGGTCTCGACGGCGACCGCGGAGATGTCCGCGCTGGTGCACGACGAGATCGCGCTGGCCAAGGCGGAGCTGCGGCAGGACGTCAAGCGGGGCGTGACGGGCAGTGCCGCCATCGGTATCGCGGGAGTGTTCGCCCTCTTCTCGCTGCCGGTACTGAGCTTCGCCGCCGCGTACGGGATCCACAACTGGGGCCTGGGGCTCGCGTGGTCGTTCCTGATCGTCGGCGGAGCGTTTCTGCTTCTCGCCGGTCTGCTGGGCCTGATCGCCATGCGCAAGTTCAAGAAGGTCAAGCCGCCGGAGAAGAGCATCGCGTCCGCCAAGCAGTCCGCCGCCGTGCTCCAGACGGTCAAGCCACACCCGCGCCCGGTCCATGAGGTCGGCGAGACTGTGGCACGCTCATCTGCATGACCGCCCCCGAAAACGGCTCTGGCACCCCCTCCGGCAGCATCCCAGGCGCGACCGTCGCCGCCGATGTGCGACTCGACGGCCCCTGGACGCACCGGGACGTGGCCGCCAACGGGGCCCGCTTCCACATCGCCGAGATGGGCGACGGGCCGCTGGTGCTGCTGCTCCACGGTTTCCCGCAGTTCTGGTGGACCTGGCGGCACCAGCTGCCCGCGCTCGCCGAGGCCGGGTACCGGGCCGTCGCGATGGACCTGCGGGGCGTGGGCGGCAGCGACCGTACGCCCCGCGGTTACGACCCCGCCAATCTGGCCCTCGACATCACCGGTGTCGTGCGCTCGCTCGGCGAGCCGGACGCCGCGCTCGTCGGGCACGACCTCGGCGGGTACCTCGCCTGGACCGCCGCCGTCATGCGGCCGAAGCTGGTGCGCCGGCTCGTGGTGTCGTCGATGCCGCATCCGCGCCGCTGGCGGTCGGCGATGCTGTCGGACTTCTCACAGAGCAGGGCCGGCTCGTACATCTGGGGTTTCCAGCGGCCGTGGCTGCCGGAGCGTCAGCTCGTCGCGGACGACGGGGCGTTGGTGGGGGATCTGATCCGCGCCTGGTCGGGGCCGCAGCCGCCCGACGACAAGACCGTCGACATCTACCGGCGCGCGATGACCATCCCCTCCACCGCGCACTGCTCGATCGAGCCGTACCGCTGGCTGGTGCGGTCGATGGCCCGGCCGGACGGGATCCAGTTCAACCGGCGGATGAAGCGGCCCGTGCGGGTGCCGACCCTCCAGCTGCACGGGTCGCTCGATCCGGCGATGCGCACGCGCAGCACGGCGGGGTCCGCAGAGTACGTCGAGGCCCCCTACCGCTGGCGGCTGTTCGACGGTCTTGGCCATTTTCCGCACGAGGAGGACCCGGTGGCGTTCTCCACGGAGCTCGTCAACTGGCTGAAGGACCCCGAGCCCGACCGCTGATCAGCGACGCGCGGGCGCGGTTCGTGACGGCTCACGCGACCCCTCAGGAACAGTCGTACGACGAGCAGCCAATTGCCTGGCGCATAGGCCAATTGGCCGAGGTGTGAGCGATTACCGACCATGAGGCCCGGGCACACGTCGGTGTATGGGCTGGACGCACGACTACGGTGACGCAGCACGCAACCGCCGCTCGGCCACAGTGCCGATCACCCGCGAGAGGGGCGGCCCGGAGGATCAGGGCCATGATCTCCGACTCGGTATTCCATTGATTCTCCGCCGAAGGGCCCGTTGGGTCTCGGCACGGCTGCGGCATCCACGCGGCTAGGCACGGCGGAATCGGGATCAGGGAGAGCGAGAAGGAGTACCGGAACGAAGCCGGAACCACGTCCGGAACGATGACCGGAACGAAGACCGAAGACCTGGCAGACCTGAAAGACCCGAAGTAGGCGGAATTACTGGCGCACGCGACACGGACCATCGGAGGACAGAGCCGGGCCGGACCAGGATCTCCTGGCCCGGCCCGTCCCCTTGTCCGCCCGTCGTCAGGGCGCCCCGCGCGGGGCCCGGCCCCCTACAGCGCGCATCCCTGGCTGTCGACCTGCTGGTTGGCCGTGCGGCCCAGCTCGATGTCCTCGCGGATCTCGTCCGCCGTCAGGGCGTAGCCGGTGTCGGGGTCGTCGAGCGACCGGGCGAAGATCACGCCGTACACCTTGCCGTCGGTGGTGAGCAGCGGGCCGCCGGAGTTGCCCTGCCGGACGGTCGCGAAGAGCGAGTAGACGTCGCGCCGGACCTCTCCGCGCCGGTAGATGTCCGGGCCGTTGGCGTTGATACGGCCCCGGACACGGGCCGAGCGCACGTCGTACGCGCCGTTCTCCGGGAAGCCCGCGACGATCGCGCCGTCCCCGCTGACGGCGTCCTTGCCGGAGAACTGGAGCACCGGGGCGCGCAGGTCGGGCACGTCGAGGACGGCGATGTCCCGCTCCCAGTCGTACAGGACGACCTTTGCGTCGTAGAGCCGGCCCTCGCCGCCTATCTGGACGGTGGGCTCGTCCACACCGCCCACCACGTGCGCGTTGGTCATGACACGGCGCTCGGCGAAGACGAAGCCGGTGCCTTCGAGGACCTTGCTGCAGCTCTGCGCCGTACCGACCACCTTGACGATGGAGCGCTGCGCGCGGGCCGCGACGGGGCTGCCGACGAGCGCCGGGTCCGGCGGGTCGACGGCGGTGATCGGCTCGTTGGCGAACGGGCTGAAGACCTGCGGGAAGCCGTTCTGCGCGAGGACGGAGGAGAAGCCGGTGAACCAGGTGGCCGCCTGCCCCGGCATCACCCGCGAGACGCCCAGCAGGACCTTGGAGTTACGGACCTCCTTGCCGAGCGTCGGCAGGGACGTCCCGGCGAGGGCGGAGCCGATCAGCCAGGCGACCAGCAGCATGGCGACGACGTTGACGAGCGCGCCGCCCGTCGCGTCCACGGCGCGCGCCGGTGACCAGGTGATGTAGCGGCGGAGCTTGTTGCCGAGGTGGGTGGTGAACGCCTGTCCCACGGAGGCGCAGACGATCACGACGACCACGGCGACGACCGTGGCCGTCGTCGTCACCTCGGCGTCCTCGGTGATCTGGTCCCAGAGCAACGGGAGGAGATAGACGGCGACGAGACCGCCGCCGAGGAAGCCGATCACCGACAGGATGCCCACGACGAAGCCCTGGCGAAAGCCCACGATCGCGAACCACACGGCGGCGAGCAGCAGCAGGATGTCCAGCACGTTCACCGTCAATAGCCTCGCTAGCCTCGCTGATGCGTCTCCCGTCGCCCCGTCGGGTGGGGGTCCGGACCTGCGGCGGAATCGCTGTCGGGCGCCGGGTCACCGTGCCGCGACAGCCATTGGGCAAGCCTGTCATGAGCGCCGGTCGAGCGGGACCTCCTTGGTGCGGTCCCAGGGGCGCTCCCAGCCCGAGAAGTGCAGAATGCGGTCGATCACCCCTGCGGTGAAGCCCCAGACGAGCGCCGAGGCCACCGTGAACGCGGGGCTGTGCACCCCGCTGGGGTGGGTGGCCGTCACGCGGTTGGCCGGGTCCGTGAGATCCGCCACGGGCACCGCGAAGACACGGGCGGTCTCCGCGGGATCGACCGCGCCGACCGGGGTGGGGGTGTGCCACCAGCCGAGCACCGGGGTCACGACGAACTCGCTCACCGGGATGTACAGCTTGGGCAGCACGCCGAAGAGCTGGACACCGGTGGGGTCGAGCCCGGTCTCCTCCTCGGCCTCCCGCAGCGCGGCGCGCAGCGGTCCGGTCGTCGCCGGATCGCCGTCCTCCGGATCGAGGGCGCCGCCGGGGAAGGACGCCTGTCCGGCGTGCGAGCGCAGGGTGCTGGCCCGCTCCATGAGCAGCAGCTCGGGGCCTCGGGTGCCCTCACCGAAGAGGACGAGGACGGCGGACTGGCGGCCGAAACCGTTCTTGGGCGGCAGGAAGCGGCTCAGCTGCTCCGGTGCGACGGTCCGCATGGCGCGCACCACCGGGCTCAGCCATTCGGGCAGGCCCTCGGTGGTGACGGGGATGTCGGTCACGGCTCTGTCGTGGATTCGAGTGGCGTTGTCGTGGATCCGTTCGGCACCCGACCCTGGGGCGCCCGACCCTGGGGCGCCCGTTCGTGCGGCACCCGTTCGTGCGGCGGGTGAGGTCTCTGTGGTGCGTGCGGTGCCTGCTGTGTCTGCGGTGCGTGCGCCATGTGTGTCAGCTCGTGTCATCGGCAACCCCCGACGTACAACGCCGGCCGTCCCCCGGATCGTTCCAGCCGCATGCGCCGCTGCCCTTCCTCCGCCGCCCGCCCTCTGCCGCCCGGCCGCTCCCGTGGCCCGCTGTCCTGTCCGGTGATACGGATCCGGCCCGCCGCGTGCTCACCGCGCGGGCGCTCATTCGGCCCCGGCGGGCGTGCCGAGGGGCGGCGCCGGCTTGCCCGGGTAGTCAGGCGGCGGGGAGAGCCGCTGTCCCGGATAACCGCCCATCTCGTACTTCAGCAGCTTCCTGGCCTTCTCCGGGTCGGTCTCGCCTTCTCCGTAGGAAGGGCAGAGGTGCGCGATCGGGCAGGCTCCACAGGCCGGTTTACGGGAGTGGCAGACCCGGCGTCCGTGGAAGATGATCCGGTGCGAGAGCATCGTCCACTCGCTCTTGGGGAAGATCGCGGCGATCTCCGCCTCGACCTTCTCCGGGTCCTCCTGGTCGGTCCACTTCCAGCGGCGCACGAGCCGCCCGAAGTGGGTGTCGACAGTCAGGCCGGGGACACCGAACGCGTTGCCCAACACGACATTGGCCGTCTTGCGGCCCACGCCGGGCAGCGTCACGAGGTCCTTGAGCGTGCCGGGCACCTCGCCGTCGTAACGGTCGCGGAGTGCCGTCGACAGCCCTATCAGGGACCGCGCCTTGGCCCGGAAGAACCCCGTGGGCCGGATGACCTCCTCCAGCTCCTCGGGCACGGCGGCGGCCATGTCCTCCGGCGTCGGGTACTTCGCGAAGAGCGCGGGGGTCGTCTGATTGACGCGCAGGTCCGTCGTCTGGGCGGACAGGACCGTGGCGACGAGCAGCTCGAAGGGGTCGCGGAAGTCCAGCTCCGGGTGGGCGTACGGATAGACGTCGGCCAGCTCACGGTTTGTCCGGCGGGCGCGACGGACCATCGCCAGCCGGGACTCCGGCTTGGCGCTCTTGGGCCGTTTGGCTCTCGTGGCCCCGGCTGTCGTGGGCGACGCGGCTGTGGCGGGCCCGGCGGACTCGGCGCTTGCGGGCTTGGCGCTTGCGCCTTTTGCGGCTTTGTTCGACTTCGCGGAAGGCTGTTCGCCCACAGCGGAATTCTGCTTCGGTGACACTCTTCCAGCTCCCTTGGGCTGCCCTCTCACCGGCGAGTTGGACACCCGGCCAGCGTAGAGCCCGGCACTGACATCCGCCCCGGCCCCGGCCGATCACCACCCGAATCGGGCCCCGGGGCACGGCCGGGGGCCGCTGTACGTCAAACTTGTGACTGATCGCACGTTTTCGACAATGGGCGCCCGGTACGGAGACAGAGTCGCCGCCGGCCCGAGCCACCCGTGAACAGGCAGCACGTCCGGCATCATGGTGACCGAAGGTCCCCTGAGCAGGTCGACAAGGAGAGAATTCGTGGACGACGTTCTACGACGTGCCCCGCTCTTCGCGGCGCTCGACGACGAGCAGGCCGCGGAGCTCCGCGCCTCGATGAGTGAGACGACGCTCGCCCGCGGCGACGCGCTGTTCCACGAGGGCGACCCCGGCGACCGCCTCTATGTGGTCACCGAGGGCAAGGTCAAACTGCACCGCACGTCCCCCGACGGCCGGGAGAACATGCTGGCCGTCCTCGGCCCCGGCGAGCTGATCGGTGAGCTGTCGCTCTTCGACCCGGGCCCGCGCACCGCCACCGCGAGCGCGCTCACCGAGGTCAAGCTCCTCGGTCTCGGCCACGGCGACCTCCAGCCCTGGCTGAACGCCCGCCCCGAGGTGGCCACCGCACTGCTGCGCGCCGTCGCCCGGCGCCTGCGCAAGACGAACGACCAGATGTCCGACCTGGTCTTCTCGGACGTACCGGGCCGCGTCGCCCGTGCGCTGCTGGACCTGTCGCGCCGCTTCGGCGTGCAGTCGGAGGAAGGCATCCACGTCGTCCACGACCTCACGCAGGAGGAGCTGGCCCAGCTGGTCGGCGCGTCCCGCGAGACGGTCAACAAGGCGCTCGCCGACTTCGCCCAGCGCGGCTGGCTCCGCCTGGAGGCCCGCGCGGTGATCCTGCTGGACGTCGAACGTCTCGCGAAGCGCTCGCGCTGACCGGTACCGCCGCCGTCGGGCGGGCCGCGGACGGCGGCCCGCCCGGCGAGTGACGGATCCTCCTGGGAACGAGCCCGGCGGCCCGGCGGCGGCCCGGCCGGCCCGGCCACGGATCGGCCGGCCCGACAGCTGACCGGCCGGCCCGGCGGCGGCCCGGCCGCTACGGACCGGAAATCAGCCCGTGCTCCCGCAGGTACTCCAGCTGCGCCCGCACCGAGAGTTCCGCCGCCGGCCACAGGGACCGGTCGACGCCGCTGCCTCCGTACACGTGCGCCACGATCTCCGCCGGCGAGCGGAAGCCGTTCTCCACCGCCGTCTCGACCTGCGCGAGCCGGCTGGCCCGGTGCGCGAGGTAGTACTCCACCGCACCCTGGGCGTCCTCCAGTACGGGCCCGTGCCCCGGCAGCACCGTGTGGACGCCGTCGTCCACGGTCAGCGAGCGCAGCCGCCGCAGCGAGTCGACGTAGTCGCCGAGCCTGCCGTCCGGGTGGGCCACCATCGTCGTACCGCGGCCGAGGACCGTGTCGCCCGTCAGTACCGCGCGGTCGGCCGGCAGATGGAAGCAGAGCGAGTCCGAGGTGTGCCCGGGGGTCGCCACGACGCGCAGCTCCAGCCCGCCCTCCGTGACGACGTCACCGGCCGCCAGCCCCTCGTCGCCGAGACGCAGGGCCGGGTCCAGGGCCCGTACGGCCGTGCGCGTCAGCTCGGCGAAGCGCGCCGCGCCCTCCGCGTGGTCCGCGTGACCGTGGGTGAGGAGGGTCAGCGCGACGCGCTTGCCCGCGCGCTCGGCGGTGGCGACGACCTCCTGAAGATGCGCCTCGTCGAGCGGACCGGGGTCGATGACGACGGCGAGCGGGGAGTCCGGCTCGGAGACGATCCAGGTGTTCGTGCCGTCCAGGGTCATCGCGGACGGATTGGGCGCGAGCACGTTGACCGCGCGGGCCGTCGCGGCGCCCGAGAGGACGCCTCCGCGCGGCTGGCCCGGCAGGGCGGCGGCGTCGGTCATCGGTCGCCACCCCCCAGCGGTACGCGCAGTGGCACGCGCTTGGTGAACTCCTCCTGGCCGGGCCAGGCGAGCACCACCTCGTCGCCCTCCACCCTCGGCTTCGCCAGCACGGGCGCGAGATCCCGCCCGGCGGCCGCTTCGAGCGCCTCGGCGGCGGAACCGTACGGCTGGAGCTGGCGCAGGGTCGCGACAGTGGGCGGCATCATCAGCAGCTCGCCCCGGTCGTATCCGAGCGCCGCTTCCGCGGGCCGGATCCACACCGTCCGGTCGGCCTCCGTAGAAGCGTTGCGCGTACGCTGCCCGGCCGGCAGCGCGGCGACGAAGAACCAGGTGTCGTACCGCTTCGGCTCGAACTCGGGAGTGATCCACCGGGTCCACGCGGCCAGCAGGTCGCTGCGCAGCGTCAGCCCGCGCCGGTCCAGGAACTCCGCGAAGGACAGCTCACGGTCGACGAGAGCGGCGCGGTCCGCCTCCCAGTCGTCCCCGGTGGTGTCGCCGACGACGGTCCCGGCCGTCTCCCCCGCGAGCAGGACCCCGGCCTCCTCGTACGTCTCGCGCACCGCCGCGCAGACGACGGCCTGCGCGGACGCCGCGTCGACGCCGAGCCGCCGCGCCCACACGTCCCGCCCCGGCCCCGCCCAGCGGACGAGCCGGTCGTCGTCGCGCGGATCGACGCCGCCGCCCGGATACGCGTACGCGCCTCCGGCGAAGGCCATGGAGGTGCGCCGGCGCAGCATGTGTACGGAAGGTCCGCCGGCGTCGTCACGCAGCAGCATCACGGTCGAGGCCCGCCGCGCCGGGGCCACGCTGAGCTCGCCCCTGGCGAGCGCGCGGATGCGGCCGGACCACTCGGGCGGGAACCACTGACCATTGGACATGCCGGGATGCTACGGGCTTCCCGAGCGATGTTCGAGAGCCACTGCCCTGGGGCCCGAGGCCCTGGCACGGGCGGCAGCGGCCCGAGGGCCCGTCCGGCGCCGTCCGCCCGCGGCGCGGGGCAGACGGCGTCCCCGTGCCCCTCCGGGGCGGGTACGGGGAGAAGTGCCGGGCCGGGTGTCGCGCGCCGAGCGGCGTGCCGGGGACCGGGACGCACGAGCAGCCCGGCGGGCGAGGCGCGGAGAACTCCGCGCCTCCCGCCGGGCGGTCCCGCGAGGCGCCGCCGTTCGGTCCGTGACCGGGCCGTCAGTCCGCGGCCAGCTCGACCTGGATCTCGATCTCGACCGGTGCGTCCAGCGGCAGGACGGCCACACCGACCGCGCTGCGCGCGTGCACGCCCTTGTCGCCGAAGACCTGGCCGAACAGCTCGCTCGCTCCGTTGAGGACCGCGGGCTGGCCCGTGAAGTCCGGGGCGGAGGCGACGAATCCCGTGACCTTGACGACGCGCGCGACGCGGTCCAGATCACCGGCGACCGACTTCACGGCGGCCAGCGCGTTGAGCGCGCAGACCCGCGCGAGGTCCTTGGCCTCCTCGGGCGTCACCTCGGCACCGACCTTGCCGGTCACCGGAAGCTTGCCCTCCACCATCGGGAGCTGCCCCGCCGTGTAGACGTACACGCCGGAGCGCACGGCCGGCTGGTACGCCGCGAGTGGCGGTACGACCTGCGGGACCGTCAGCCCCAGTCCGGCGAGAGCCGCCTCCACCTCGCCGCTCACGCGGACTTCTCTCGCTTCAGATAGGCCACCAGCTGCTCGGGGTTGTTGGGACCCGGAATGACCTGGACGAGCTCCCAGCCGTCCTCGCCCCAGGTGTCCAGGATCTGCTTCGTCGCGTGCACGAGGAGAGGCACCGTCGCGTATTCCCACTTCGTCATGGGCCCGACTGTATCGGCACCGCGCGAGGACCTCGTACGGAGCCCGTTGACGGCCTCGTGCGTAGCGCGCGGTCCGACTGGTTAGGCTCGAATGTGTGAGCAGGCTCCAGGTCGTCAGCGGCAAGGGGGGCACCGGTAAGACGACGGTCGCCGCCGCCCTCGCGCTCGCCCTCGCGACGGAGGGCAAACGCACCCTCCTGGTAGAGGTCGAGGGCAGACAGGGCATCGCACAGCTCTTCGAAACGGAGGCGCTTCCCTACGAAGAACGGAAGATCGCCGTCGCCCCTGGCGGCGGCGAGGTGTACGCGCTGGCCATCGACGCCGAGCGCGCGCTCCTCGACTACCTCCAGATGTTCTACAAGCTCGGCAGCGCCGGCCGCGCCCTGAAGAAGATCGGCGCCATCGACTTCGCCACCACCATCGCGCCGGGCGTCCGGGACGTCCTGCTGACGGGCAAGGCGTGCGAGGCCGTACGCCGCCGCGACAAGCGGGGCCGGTTCATCTACGACTACGTCGTGATGGACGCCCCGCCCACCGGCCGCATCACCCGCTTCCTCAACGTGAACGACGAGGTGGCCGGGCTCGCGAAGATAGGGCCGATATACAACCAGGCCCAGGCCGTGATGCGGGTGCTCAAGTCGCCCGGCACCGCGGTGCATCTGGTGACCCTTCTTGAGGAGATGCCCGTCCAGGAGACCGCCGACGGCGTCGGCGAGCTGCGCGGCGCCGAACTGCCCGTCGGCAAGGTCATCGTGAACATGGTGCGACCGCACGTCCTCGACGAGGAGGCGGTCAACGGCGTGGCTGGCGACCGCCGCAAGGAGGTCACCAAGGCGCTCGCGGCGGCCGGCGTCAGCGCGCCCACGAAGCTCGTCGGCCCGCTCCTGGAGCAGGCCGCCGAACACGCCCAGCGCGTGGAGCTGGAGCGCGAACAGCGGGCCCTGCTGGCGCGGCTCGGGCTGCCCACGTACGAACTCCCCCTGATCGGCGAGGGGATGGACCTCGCCGGTCTGTACCGCCTGGCGGGGGAGCTAAGGAATCTTGGGGAGGTCTGATGACTCTGGACCCGGCGGCGGCCCCGCTCGAAGTCGATCCGCTGCTCGACGACCCGCAGACGCGCATCATCGTCTGCTGCGGCTCCGGCGGCGTGGGCAAGACGACGACGGCGGCGGCTCTCGGCGTACGGGCCGCGGAGCGCGGCCGGAAGGTGGTCGTGCTGACCATCGACCCGGCCCGCCGGCTCGCCCAGTCCATGGGCATCGACTCGCTCGACAACACCCCGCGGCAGGTCAAGGGCATCGAGGGCAGCGGTGAACTGCACGCGATGATGCTCGACATGAAGCGCACCTTCGACGAGATCGTCGAGGCGCACGCCGACCCCGAGCGGGCCCGGGCCATCCTGGAGAACCCCTTCTACCAGTCCCTGTCGGCCGGGTTCGCGGGCACGCAGGAGTACATGGCGATGGAGAAGCTGGGGCAGCTGCGGGCCCGCGACGAGTGGGACCTGATCGTCGTCGACACCCCGCCCTCGCGCTCCGCGCTGGACTTCCTGGACGCGCCGAAGCGGCTCGGCTCCTTCCTGGACGGCAAGTTCATCCGGTTGCTGATGGCCCCGGCGAAGATGGGCGGCCGGGCCGGGATGAAGTTCCTGAACGTCGGGATGTCGATGATGACCGGCACCCTGGGGAAGCTGCTGGGCGGCCAATTCCTGCGTGACGTGCAGACGTTCGTGGCCGCCATGGACACGATGTTCGGCGGTTTCCGCACGCGCGCCGACGCGACGTACCGGCTGCTCCAGGCGCCCGGCACGGCGTTCCTCGTCGTCGCCGCGCCGGAGCGGGACGCGCTGCGCGAAGCGGCGTACTTCGTGGAACGGCTCGCCGCGGAGGGGATGCCGCTCGCCGGTCTCGTCCTCAACCGTGTGCACGGCAGCGGGGCCGCCCGGCTGTCGGCGGAGCGGGCGCGGGCCGCCGCGGAAAATCTTGAAGAGGGCCGCATTGTGGATCAGGGCCGCGGGAAGGATCGAGTTCGTGAGGCCGCTGCCCCCGCGGGCTCATCTCCCGACGCCCCCGAAGCCCCAGAGGCATCCCGCACGCCCGAGCCGCCCAAGAAATCGCAGAAGCACGACAAGTCGCAGACGGCCGAGCCGTCGCTTTCAGAACCTTCGCTCTCAGAACCGTCGCGCTCCGAATCACCGACCGAACCGCCGTCGGTCAATCAACTGACGGCCGGTCTGCTGCGTCTGCACGCGGAACGTATGCAGGTACTCAAGCGTGAGCAGCGCACACGCGACCGCTTCACCGCGCTCCACCCCGAAGTGCCCGTGGCCGAGGTCACGGCACTGCCCGGCGATGTGCACGACCTCGCAGGGCTCCGGACCATCGGCATCCGCCTCGCGGGCGAGGAGCCGGTGCCCGGGACCTCATGACCGAACGGCGTGTGCCCGTCGGCACCCGACCGTCAGCACCCGACCGCAGACAGGTTGCCCGCAGACAGGTGACCGTAGCCGTACGGCCCTCGGTCCGTAACGAACCGGCCCGTGGCCGAC
This sequence comes from Streptomyces sp. NPDC104581, assembly GCF_055583685.1. Lineage (NCBI taxonomy): Bacteria > Bacillati > Actinomycetota > Actinomycetes > Kitasatosporales > Streptomycetaceae > Streptomyces > Streptomyces sp. NPDC104581. Next base: position 6,330 of record NZ_JBVJNN010000014.1, on the reverse strand, counting down.
CTTGGCGCCCGGGCCGGGGCAGTTTGGGCGACCGGCGGTTCGCCCACCGGGCCCTCGGGGACGGACGTACTCCGCGCACCGCCCTGTCCACGCAACGGGCAGCGCTGTCCGTCCAGCGGGCCGCCGCGAGGACAGGCCCGCGTCGACGGCCGCGCGGTGCGGACCGCGCGGTGGCGAGCGGTCGTGCGCGACCGGCCCCGTGGTGACCGGCGCGCCGACGACCTGCTACCCGCAGGTGTGTGGGTGCGCGCGTCCGCCGCGCCCGTACGGCGGCCTACCCCACCGCCGCCCATGTCTCGTCGATGACGTCGGCGTAATGGCGCGAGCCGTACGTCTCGTCGTCGTCCTCAAGGCCGGCGGGCAGAATGCCCGCGCTGCGCTCGTACTCGGTGCGTGCGGTTTCGAGCAGCCGTCGCCAAGAGGTGACAGTGGGGCGTCTGCGCAGCAATGCGCGTCGCTCCCGCTCGGTCATTCCGCCCCACACGCCGAATTCGACGCGGTTGTCCAGCGCGTCGGCCAGGCACTCCGTCCGCACCGGGCATCCGGTGCACACCGCCTTGGCCCTGTTCTGCGCTGCGCCCTGTACGAACAATTCATCCGGATCGGTAGTGCGGCATGCTGCTTGCGCACTCCAGTCGGTTACCCAGCCCATCCCGGCGCCGTCCTCTCCCGAATCGAGGCTCCCCCACGGCGGAAGCGGCATATTCACCGCTGCCAGTTGAGGACGTTACGGAAGGTGGGCACAGCGCAACACCCCCTTCGGGCCCAATCTTGAATGGCCCGAACGGACTATGCGTACGCGGCAGATCACCCAGGGGAGTGACCCGAGGACATCCGCGACGAACCCCGGCAGATCGGGGCGTTTCAGTTGAGGCACAACGGGCGTAAGACGACATACGCGGCGGAATCGGGCAGGGCCCCAACGCGTCGGCGGCGGAACCTGGTTCGCCGGATGTCCACGTCGGGGACTTGATACGGAACCGCACTGCTGTGACAGTTGAGTGCAGCTTAGGCCAGAGCCTTTATGTGTGTCCGGCGAATGACAACGTAGGCTGCTCGCATGCCAAAGAAGCGCTCCGGCGGTGGTCTGACCGGGACCCAGCAGGCCGCCAAGTTCCTCGGTGTCAGTGTGCTCGCGGGAGCGGTGCTGGCGGGAATCGCCCTGCCCGCTTTCGGAGTTCTGGGCCTCGCGGCCAAGGGCACGGTCGAGGGATTCGACGAGATCCCGGCCAATCTCAAGACGCCGCCGCTCAGTCAGCGCACCACGATCCTCGACAAGGACGGCGGCCAGATCGCCACCGTCTACTCACGTGACCGCACGGTCGTGCCGCTCACCGACATGTCGCCGTACATGCAGAAGGCGATCGTCGCGATCGAGGACTCGCGCTTCTACGAGCACGGGGCGGTCGACCTCAAGGGCGTTCTGCGCGCGGCGAACCGGAACGCGCAGTCGGGCGGCGTCTCCCAGGGCGCGTCGACCCTCACCCAGCAGTACGTGAAGAACGTCTTCGTGGAAGAGGCCGGCGACGACCCCGACAAGGTCGCCCAGGCCACCCAGCAGACCATCGGCCGCAAGATCCGCGAGCTGAAGTTCGCGATCCAGGTCGAGGAGGAGCTGGGCAAGAAGAAGATCCTCGAGAACTATCTGAACATCACCTTCTTCGGGCAGCAGGCGTACGGCGTCGAGGCCGCCTCGCACCGCTACTTCTCCAAGTCGGCGAAGGACCTGAAGCTGGAGGAGGCGGCGCTGCTGGCCGGCCTCGTGCAGTCGCCGAGCCGGTACGACCCGGTGAACAACACGGACGAGGCGACCGAGCGCCGCAACATCGTGATCCAGCGCATGGCCGACGTGAAGGACATCTCGCAGGCCGAGGCGGACCGCGCCAAGAAGACCGACATCAATCTGAAGGTGAGCCGTCCCAAGAACGGCTGCATCACGGCGGTCAAGGGCGCGGGCTTCTTCTGCGACTACGTACGGAAGGTGTTCCTCACCGACGCCTCCTTCGGCAAGACGCAGGAGGACCGGGCCAAGATCTGGAACCAGGGCGGTCTGACCGTCCGGACGACGCTCGACCCGCAGGCGCAGGAATCGGCACAGGAGTCGATCAAGAAGCACGTCTACAAGACGGACGAGGTCGCCACCGCCCTGTCGATCGTCGAGCCGGGTACCGGCAAGATCCTGGCCATGGGGCAGTCGCGGCCGTACGGCGGCGGCAAGAGCGAGACCTACATCAACCTCTCGGTCGACGAGGACATGGGCGGCGGCGCCGGCTACCAGCCGGGATCGACCTTCAAGCCCATCGTCGCGGCGGCGGCCCTGGAGCAGGGCATTCAGCCGACGCAGTCGTACGCGTCGCCGTACCAGATGGACTACCCGAGCCCCGTACAGACGTGCCGGGGCCCGTGGACGGACCAGGGTGTCCCGGTCGAGAACGAGAACGAGACCGAGGTCGGCCCGTACGGGATGAAGGAGGCGACCGCCAAGTCGGTCAACACCTACTTCGTCGAGCTGATCAGCCAGATCGGTGTCTGCCCGGTGACCGAGCTGGCCCGGAAGATGGGCGTCGAGCGGGCCAACGGCAAGGCGATCGACCAGGTCCCGTCGATCACGCTGGGCACGCAGGAGATGTCGCCGCTCACCATGGCGTCGGGGTACGCGACGTTCGCCAACCGCGGCACGTACTGCTCCCCGATCGCCATCTCGTCCATCACCGGCCCCAACGGCAAGGAGATGGACGTCCCGAAGTCGACCTGCTCGCGGGCGATGTCGGAGAAGACGGCGGACACGATAAACACACTGCTGGCGGGTGTGGTCGAGGACGGTACGGGCCAGGAGGCGGGCCTCGGCAGCAGGCCGAGCGCGGGCAAGACCGGTACCACCGACTTCCGGCTGGCCGCGTGGTTCGTGGGCTACACGCCGAACATGGCGGGCGCGGTGTGGGTCGGCGACCCGGCGCACAAGAAGAAGATGGTGGACATCACCATCGGCGGCCGGTACCACGACAAGGTCTTCGGTGGCGCCGTGCCCGGACCGATCTGGCGCGACGCGATGGGCGGGGCGCTGGACGGCAGGGAAGCGCCCGGGTTCAACAACGTCGACATCCCGGATCCTGAGAAGGACAAGGACAAGGGCCGTGACCGGCCGGGCGACAACGGCGGCGGTGACAACGGCGGGAACGGCGGCGAGGGCAACGGCGACGGGGGCGGTGACGGGGGCAACGGCGACCAGGACCCGGGCCAGGGCCCCGGGAGGCCGGGCGGGAACGGCAACGGGGGGAACGACGGCGGGAACCCGTTCCCGGACTTCCCGGGCACGTTCGGCTAGGCCGTAGGCGGTAAGAACCGCCGAGACCGCAGAAGAGGGGCTCCCGGCCGGATCGAGGAATCGATCGACCGGGAGCCCCTCTCGTTACGCGTACGCGGGAGTGCTCGGCGTATGAGCCGCGCTCGGCACATGCGGGCGTGCTCGGCGTATGCGGGCGTGCCCCGCGTATGCGAGGCGGCGGTGGACCGGGCGCGCGGCTGGGTGCACCGGCCCGACGCCCCCGGCCGTACTCGGCGCATGTGGGGCCGTACTCAGCCGGCGGCGAGGCTCCGCTTGACCGCGGCGGCGACGCGACCACCCTCGGCACGACCCGCGACCTTCGGCCCGACGATCTTCATGACGGCGCCCATCGCCCGCGGCCCCTCGGCGCCCGCGGCCTTCGCCTCGCCGACGGCCTGCGTCACGATCCCGTCGAGCTCCTCGTCGCTCAGCTGCTGCGGCAGGTACGCGTCGAGCAGTACGCCCTCCGCCTTCTCCCGCTCGGCCTGCTCGGTCCGCCCGCCCTGCGCGAATGCCTCGGCCGCCTCCCGGCGCTTCTTGGCCTCCTTGGCGATCACCTTCTGCACCTCGTCGTCGGAGAGCTCACGCGCCGACTTGCCGGAGACCTCCTCCTTGGAGATCGCGGCGAGGGTCAGCCGGAGGGTGGCGGAACGCAGCTCGTCGCGCGCCCTGATCGCGGCGATGAGGTCGTCGTGCAGCTTGGACTTGAGCGTCGTCATGCGGACAGTGTGTCAGGTACGGCCCAAGGTCCGCCGAGGAGTTTTCCGGCGCCACGGGGCCCCCGCGGCCCCCGTACGGCGGTCATCGGATCATCGAGGGCGCGACCACGTGGACAGTGCGGGTCTGCGACCATGAACACCATGCGCGCACGCTACGGAGTCCCCCTGAAAGTCACCGCGGGAATCGCGGCCGTCGGGGCGGCCGGCCTCGCCTACGCCGCCGGTTTCGAGGCCCGCTCCTTCCGGCTGCGACGGGTGTCCGTCCCCGTACTGCCGGAGGGCATGCGACCGCTTCGGATCCTCCATGTCTCGGACATCCACATGGTCAGCGGCCAGCGCAAGAAGCAGCGCTGGCTCCGCTCCCTGGCCGGCCTGCGCCCCGACTTCGTCGTGAACACCGGCGACAACCTCTCGGACCCGGAGGGCGTACCGGAGGTGCTCGACGCGCTCGGCCCGCTGATGGAGTTCCCGGGCGTCTATGTCTTCGGCTCCAACGACTACTACGGCCCCGCACTGCGCAACCCGGCGCGCTACATCTACGAGAAGGCCCAGGGCAGGCACGGCCTGAACGGCAACGCACCGGCCGTCAACGTCGTCCACAACCTGTGGGAGCCGATGCGCGACGCATTCGACGAGGCGGGCTGGGTGGGGCTCACCAACGCCCGCGGCCGACTCAAGATCGACGGCCACGAGATCGCCCTCACGGGCGTCGACGACCCGCACATCAAGCGCGACCGGTACGCGGAGGTCGCGGGTGGCCCGGAGCCCGACGCGGACCTGTCGATCGGTGTGGTCCACGCGCCGTACCTCCGCACGCTGGAGGCGTTCACCTCGGACGGTTACCCCCTGATCCTGGGCGGTCACACACACGGCGGCCAGCTCCGCATCCCGTTCTACGGCGCCCTGGTCACCAACTGCGACCTGGACACGGCCCGCGCGCGGGGCCTCTCGACGTACGACGCCGGGGGCCACACGGCCTACCTCCACGTCTCTGCGGGCTGCGGCACGAACCGCTACACCCCGGTCCGCTTCGCCTGCCCCCCGGAGGCCACGCTCCTGACCCTCACCCCACCCCGCTGACCCCGCGCTCCCGCCCCTAAACCGGATTTCGCCTGCGGCCGCCGGTGGGCTAAAGTAATCGATGTCGCAGCGACACGGGCGACATCGGGGTGTAGCGCAGCTTGGCAGCGCGCTTCGTTCGGGACGAAGAGGTCGTGGGTTCAAATCCCGCCACCCCGACAGTAAAACGCCAGCTCAGGGGCATGATCCGCATTGCGGGTCGGGTCCCTGGGGTGTTTTCGGGGGTGGGGCTAGGGGGTGTCCGGAGAGTCATGGGAGCCAGAGTTGAAGGCAGGCGATGGTGACCATGGCTTGGTAGTGGCGGGCGCGTTTGTCGTAGCGGGTGGCCAGGGCCCGGTTCTGTTTGAGCAGGCTGAAGCAGCGTTCGACGACGTTGCGCCTGCGGTAGGCGGCCCGGTCGAGGCGGCAGCGGGCCTCGCCGCGGCGGATGCGGCCGTTGATCTGGTCGATCCGCTCGGGGATGGTGCAGGCGATGCCGCGTCGCCGCAGGTAGGCGCGGATCTTCCGAGGTGAGTAGCCCTTGTCCGCAGCCACGCGGTCGGGCCGGGTCCGGGGCCTGCCCGATCCCGGCCGGGCGATCCTGATCCGGTCCATGACCGCCTCGAACTGGGTGCAGTCATTCACGTTCCCGCCGGTCAGCGTGAACGCGAGGGGCCGGCCCTGTCCGTCGCAGGCCAGGTGGATCTTGCTGGTCAGCCCGCCGCGCGACCGGCCGAGGGCTTCCCCTTCCCAGGGTCCCCTTTTCGGGCGCCGGCCGCATGTTGATGGGCCCGCACCGTCGTCGAGTCGACGCAGATGATCGTCCAGTCGACCTGGCCGACAGCGTCGGAGTGCTGCTGGACATAGGCCGGCAGACGGTCCCAGGTGCCGTCGGCAGACCAGTGCCGGAAGCGTTCGTAGACCGTCTTCCACGGCCCGTACCTTTCCGGCAGATCCCGCCAGGCGGCCCCGGTGGACAGCTTCCACAAGATCCCGTTCACGACCTGGCACCGGTCCCGCACAGGCCGACTCATACGACCCGGCGCCAATAACGGCCCGATCAACGCCCACGACTCATCCGTCAGTTCATGCCTACACACCACAAACGGAGCAACGAGCCATCGACTTTACGGACACGGCCTAGGTGTATTGCTCATGAGCGTTGTTGACGCTCGGTAGGTCTTGATCATGGCGAAGACCTCCGGTGTGGTGGGAGCTGTCTAGGAA
>NZ_JBVJNN010000013.1:0-163664 GCF_055583685.1 Streptomyces sp. NPDC104581 | reverse complement strand
CCCCCCCCCCCCCCCCCCCCCCCCCCCCCCCCCCCCCCCCCCCCCCCCCCCCCCCCCCCCCCCCCCCCCCCCCCCCCCCCCCCCCCCCCCCGGTCGGGCGGTGGCCTACCTGCCGCCGTCGTCCGCCGGCCGGCCGCCGGTGCCACCGGTGTCGTCGGAGCCGGAGGCGCCGCCCCCGCCGCTCCCGCCGCCGTTGCCCGTGAACCTGTCGCGGAGCTTGCCGCCCAGATCGCCCGCACCGCCCGCGATGTCACCGACCAGCTTCATCAGCGGGTCCTTGCTCGTACGGACCGTGTCCGCGTAGTGCGCGGCGGAGTCCCGGATCGAGTCGCTGACCGAGGTGTCCTTGTCCTCCGTACGGCGCGGGTAGTGCCCGTCCATGATCCGCTGGAAGTCGCGGCTCTCGCCCCACTTCTTCAGCTCGGCGGCGCGCACCGTCGTGAACGGGTGCGTACGCGGCAGGACGTTGAGGATCTTGAGAACGGAGTCGCGCAGATCGCCCCCCGCCTCGTACTCCGCCGCCTGCTCCAGGAACGCGTCGACGTTCATCTCGTGCAGATGGTTGCCGCCCGCGATCTTCATCAGACCGCGCATCGACGCCTGCGGGTCCTGGCCGACCAGCAGCCCCGCCCGGTCCGCCGACAGCTCCGACTTGCGGAACCACTCGCGCAGCGCCGACACGATCGCCATGATCGCGACATTGCCGAGCGGGATCCAGGCGACCTTGAGCGCGAGATTCGTCAGGAACAGCAGGATCGTGCGGTAGACGGAGTGGCCGGACAGCGCGTGGCCCACCTCGTGGCCGACGACCGCCCGCATCTCCTCCTCGTCCAGCAGCTCGACCAGACCCGTGTTGATCACGATGATCGGCTCGTCGAGCCCGATGCACATCGCGTTGGGCATCGGGTTCTGCGCGACGTACATCGTGGGGACCTTCTCCAGGTCCAGGATGTAACAGGCGTCCAGCAGCATCGTGTGCAGATGCGCGAACTGCACATCGCTGACCCGCACCGAGTCGGAGAGGAAGAGAAGGCGCAGGCTGCGCTCCGGCAGCAGGGCGCTCATCGCCTTGAAGACCGTGTCGAAGCCGCTCAGCTTGCGCAGCGCGACGAGGGCCGAGCGGTCCGCGGGATGTTCGTACGCCCGGGAGGAGATTCCGGGGAAGCGCTTGCGCTGCCGGCTCGGCACCCTCTCGTGACTGGCTGCCCCGTGGCTGTCTTCGGTCATGGAAATCCCCTGTTCGTACGAGTCGTCGGCTCGTCCCCCTGACAGGCCCCACCGTATGTGCTGCCGATACGGTTGTGCGTGGGCCGCGGTGCGCCGTCGTCGACATCAACGTCCGAGTCGGCGTGAGGGTGCCCGAAGGGCCCGCATACGATGTGCGCGAAGTCTCCGCCCCCGATCGAATGGGTCCTGCCGAAGATGAGCCTCTACAGCACCGCAGCCAACCTGGTCACCGTCGCCGCCGAGGGCGGCGAACACAGCGGCAACCACGAGAGCCTCAATGCCTACCTCACGGGCGGCGGCGCCCTGTTCGCGCTGCTTCTCATGCTGTGGATCACCACTCGCTTCAACCGCGATCGCTGAGAACGGAGCCGTAACGCCGTGCCGGTAGGCTCCGCAGGCATGGGAGAGCAGGAAGCGTCGGCCGCCGGCGCGAAGGGCGGCGCCAGGCGCCGTCTCGGTGTGATGGGCGGGACGTTCGACCCGATCCACCACGGACACCTGGTGGCGGCGAGTGAGGTGGCCGCGCTGTTCGACCTCGACGAGGTGGTGTTCGTACCGACGGGACAGCCGTGGCAGAAGAGCCAGACGGCGGTCTCCCCGGCCGAGGACCGCTATCTGATGACGGTCATCGCGACGGCCTCCAACCCGCAGTTCTCGGTCAGCCGTATCGACATCGACCGTGGCGGCAAGACCTACACCACCGATACGCTGCGGGATCTGCACTCCCTGCACGGCGACGCGGATCTCTTCTTCATCACCGGGGCGGACGCGCTGTCCCAGATCCTCAGCTGGCGGGACGCCGAAGAGCTGTTCGCGCTGGCCCACTTCATCGGTGTCACCCGGCCCGGACACGATCTGACGGACGACGGACTGCCCAAGGGCGGCGTCTCGTTGGTGGAGGTGCCCGCGCTCGCGATCTCGTCGACCGACTGCCGGGGAAGGGTCGCGCAGGGCGATCCGGTCTGGTATCTGGTGCCGGACGGTGTGGTGCGCTACATCGACAAGCGCCAGTTGTACCGCGGCCAGTGAGCCGCGGAGAGGGGCACCGGTGAACGACCAGCAGCCGTACGACCCGTACGACCCGTATTACCAGCAGCCGCAGATCGTGGGCTACGACGAGTACGGGCAGCCGGTGTACCGACAGCAGCACCAGCAGCAGGAGCCACAGCAACAGCAACAACAGCCCCAGGCGCAGCAGTACGACCCGTACACGCAGCAACAGGGCTACGGCTACGACCCGTACGGCGCGCAGCAGGCCGCCCCGTACGACCCGTACGCCCAACAGCAACAGCAACAGCAACAGGGTTACGGCTACGACACCGGCCAGCAGCCGGCGGCCGTCGACACCACGCAGTGGAACATCCCGCAGCAACAACAGCCGCCGCAGCAACAGCAACAACACCAGTCCGCGCCGGTCGAGGAGCCTGCGGCGCCCCCCGCGGCCCCGTCCGCCCCGGCTCCCGAGCCCGCCGTACCCGGCCAGCGGCGCTCCGCCCCGGACGGCGAGTACAGGACCGAGCAGTTCTCCTTCATAGAGGAGCCGGACGCCGAGTCCGAAGACGTCATCGACTGGCTCAAGTTCACCGAGAGCCGCTCCGAGCGCCGCGAGGAGGCCCGCCGGCGCGGTCGCAGCCGCGTCGTCGCCCTGGTCGTCGTCATGGCGCTGGTGGTCGTCGGCGGTGTCGGCTACCTCTGGTACGCGGGCAAGATCCCCGGCCTCTCGGACGGCGAGGAGAAGCAGAACACCGCCACCGGGCCGCAGAAGCGCGACGTGATCATGGTGAACCTGCACAACACCAAGAGCAAGGACACCTCCACGGCCCTGCTCGTCAACAACGAGACGACCAAGCAGGGCACCACCGTCCTGCTGCCCAACTCGCTCGCCGTGGCCGACGGTGAGACCGGCGCCACCGGCACCCTCGCCAAGTCCATCGCCGACAGCGGCTCCCAGTCCACCCGCGAGTCCGTCGACACCCTGCTCGGCACCAAGATCTCCGGTACCTGGCGGCTCGACACCCCGTATCTGGAGAACCTGGTCGAGCTGGTCGGCAACATCGACATCACCACGGACACCGAGGTCCCGGCCGCCAAGAAGGGCGAGGACCCGCTGGTCACCAAGGGCGAGGAACAGTCGCTGAACGGCCGGGCGGCCGTCGCGTACGCCACGTACCTCGCCGACGGTGAGTCCGAGGTGAAGCAGCTACAGCGCTTCGGCGCGGTCATGCAGGGCGTCCTGCGGAAGATCTCCGAGGACCCGAAGGGCGCGACGATCACCGTCGAGACCCTGGCGCAGATCCTCGAACCGCCGATGACCGAGCAGGACCTCGGCGCGGCGCTGGCGAACCTCGCGGCGCACGCCAAGGTCGGCGACTACAAGACGACCGTCCTGCCCGTCGCCGAGGACGGCAGCCTCGGTGAGAAGGCGACCGAGACCGTCGTCAAGGACATCCTCGGCGGTACCGTCAGCGCCCCCGAGCAGGGAGCCGCACTGCGCGTCGGTGTGAAGAACGCCACGGGTGACGGCGCGGACAGGGACGCCGCGCGGGTCTCGATCATCAACGGCGGCTACACCTTCGTCGATGCCGGTTCGGCCGACCCGGCCGCGTCGTCGCAGGTCACCTATGGTGACGCCAAGAACAAGGCGCAGGCGGAGGAGGTCGCCAAGACCCTCGGACTGCCGGTGAGCGCGGTCAAGAAGGGCAAGGCCGCGCCCAACGCCGATGTCTCGGTCACCCTCGGTGGGGACTACGAAAGCGGCTGATCGAAAGGCCGCACCGGCTTGTCGGCGGTCCGTGAGACCCTGGGGGTCTCCAGACCGCCGACGAAAGCATCGCCTGTGACCGCCACGGACCGCGCCATCGAGCTCATCAACACCGCCGCCCAGGCGGCGGCAGACCGGCTCGCGCACGACATCATCGCCTACGACGTCAGTGACGTGCTGTCGATCACCGACGCGTTCCTGCTCGCCTCCGCTCCCAACGACCGTCAGGTCAAGTCGATCGTGGACGAGATCGAGGAGCGTCTCAACAAGGAACTCGGCGCCAAGCCGGTGCGCCGCGAGGGCGACCGTGACGCCCGCTGGATCCTGCTGGACTACGTCGACATCGTGGTCCACGTCCAGCACAGCGAGGAGCGGGTCTTCTACGCGCTCGAACGCCTCTGGAAGGACTGCCCGGAGCTGCCGCTGCCGGAGGACGCGGTCAAGACCCGGGGCAAGGGCGCCGAGCACGCCGAGGTGAACGGCTCCGTGGACGGTGAGCTGAGCTGAACGGCAGCAGAGGCGGCAGGGGCCGCCGCGTCATCCTGTGGAGGCACGGCCAGACGTCCTGGAACGTCGAACGCCGCTTCCAGGGCACGACGGACATCGAGCTGACGGCGGACGGCGTGGCCCAGGCCCGTCGTTCCGCCCGGCTGCTGGCCTCGCTGCGGCCGGACGCGATCGTCGCCTCCGATCTCCGTCGGGTCGTCGCCACGGCCGACGAGCTGGCCACGCTGACCGGGCTCCCCGTCAGCCACGACTCCGCGCTCCGCGAGACCTACGCGGGCGCCTGGCAGGGCCTGACCCACGAGGAGATCGTGGAGCGGTTCGGCGAGGAGTACCGGGCGTGGAAGCGCGGTGAGCCCGTCCGGCGCGGGGGCGGCGAACTGGAGACCGAGGTCGCCGACAGGGCCGCGCCCGTCGTGCTCCGGCACGCCGACAAGCTCCCCGACGGCGGCACGCTCGTCGTGGTCAGCCACGGCGGCACGATCCGCACGACGATCGGCCGGCTGCTCGGTCTTGAGGCGCACCACTGGGAAGGTCTCGGCGGCCTCTCCAACTGCTGCTGGTCCGTCCTGGGCGAGGGCGCCCGGGGCTGGCGTCTCCAGGAGCACAACGCGGGGACGCTCCCCGAGCCGGTGCTTGGCGACGACGACTGAGCAAGGCCCGGACCGCCTGCGGACGCCGTCGGAACGACCGCCGAGCGACGTCGGCCGGCGCCTGCCGGACCTCGTGGGAAGGGATTTCACTTTCCGGCTGGTCGCAGGCTAAGGTTCTTCTTGTTCAGGGCGCCGAGCGCCGAGAACACGAGGGGCTATAGCTCAGTTGGTAGAGCGCCTGCATGGCATGCAGGAGGTCAGGAGTTCAATTCTCCTTAGCTCCACATCTTTCCGCACCATGAATCCCGTTCTCTTCACGAGGGCGGGATTTTCCGTTGGCCGGGTTCTGTGTCCCACCGATCGCGGCGGGCCGGAACGTCCTCACGCGGGGCCCGGAGGCACCCGGTCGCCGTTCCGACCCGACCCGGTGGAGCGGGTGCCGTACGCCGGAAGGTAACGGCCCGGCCTGATCGTGCTGCTCCGCTTGCGATGCCATGACAGAATCGGACCGCCGGAGGGGGACGACGGCACGGACGGGGAGGAGAGAGCGCGATGCCCGCCAGCAGCATCGACCAGGTCGGTGATCTGCTCGCGGCGGCGGAGCCGGCCACCGGCCCGAGCTGTCCGTCGTGCGGTTCGTCCCATGTGGCCCAAGTACTCGGAGACAACGGCGGAGTTTCCTACATGTGCACGGCCTGCGGCCACAGCTGGAGCTGATTGATGGGTGCGCACAGGAGAAAATGCGACTGGTGCGGCAGCGGTACGCCCATCGTCAGGGACATGGAACCGCTCAACGCCTCGTTCCAGTACTGGTGCGCGGAGTGCGCCCGCGCGCTCATCATAAAAGGCGACCCGATCGAGACCTACCGGGAGTTGGAGGGCGAGCCCATCTACGGGCGGCTCCTGGACGAGCACTGCGCACTCAAGCGCTTCTACTCCTTCGCCACCGCGTAATCGGCGCGTACCGGTTCCTTCCGGCCGGCGACCGCCAGATACACCAGCATCCCCAGCGCCATCGTCGGATAGATCGCCGTGAGCACCATCTGCGACCGGTTCTGGGCGAGTTCAAGCCGTTCCACGGCGCCGTGCGGCACCCGCCACAGCGCGTACGACCAGAAGCCCACCCCCACCGCCACCGCCCACTCCGTCCTGCCGTGCGCCACCAGCAGCAGCACCATCGGCACGCACCACACCCAGTGGTGCGACCAGGAGATCGGACTGATCAGCAGTGCCGTGGCCGCGCAGGCGACGGTGGCCTCCGCCGTCCGTCCCCGGCGGGCGGCGGTCACCGCGACGGCGAGCCCCGCCACGGCCACCACCGTGGCCACGGGGAGCCACCAGTGCGAGGGATCGACGGTGTGCAGGGCGCGCGCGAACACCCCGCGCAGCGACTGGTTCGCGGCGCCCTCGACCCGGCCCACCCGGTCCGCCCGGAAGACGATCTCGGTCCAGAAGCGGTGGGAGTCGGCCGGCAGGACGACCGCCGACGCGACGGTCGCGGTGAGGAACGCGCCCATCGCCACGCCCGCCCGCCGCAGCCAGGGGTTCCAGCCTGCCTCGCGGAACCGCAGCAGACCGGTGATCAGCAGCATGACGGCGAAGAGCGCCGGTGTCAGTTTGATCGCCGCGGCGAGACCGATGCCGACGCCCGCCCAGCGGTGGCCGTCTCGGCGGGTGAGGTCCCACAGGACGGCCACACCGATCAGCAGATTGATCTGTCCGTAGCGCAGCGTCGTCCACACCGGCTCGCACCAGACGGCGACCGCGGCCACCCACAGGACGGCGGCGGGCTTCACCGCGTCCCGGAACGTCAGCCTCAGTGAGAGGTGGACGAACGCCACGAGGAGAAGGAGGTTGCCCGCGGTGGCCAGGGTGCGCATCTCGGGGACGGGCAGCAGGGTCAGCGGTGTGAACAGCAGTGCCGCGAACGGCGGGTACGTCGTCGGCAGACCCGCCCGGGTCGCGCGCATCGCGTAGAGGTCGAGCCCGTCGATGACCGTACGGCCCTCGGCCCGATAGACCATCAGGTCGATCATCGAGACCGCGGCGAGGCGCTGCGCGATCCAGAATCCCGCGAAGGACAACAGACAGACACCGGCGCCCGCGAGGACGGACCGCCGGACGGCGGTCACTCGCGTGAGCGCGTGAGTGGTTACGGTCACGAAGGGTGACAGTAGCAGTACTATCGGTGCATATCGGAAACGATTTGGCGGTGGGCCTCGGGGACCGTGTAATGTTGGCACCGCCGCCGAGGGGATGCCCGGAGCGCGGTACATCGCAAGGGGCTATAGCTCAGTTGGTAGAGCGCCTGCATGGCATGCAGGAGGTCAGGAGTTCAATTCTCCTTAGCTCCACATCTCGAAGTTCCCGTCCGGACACCGTGTCCGGGCGGGTTCTTCTCGTTGACAGCCCGTCGCGGAGGAACACCGTGTCCAACTCGCCCGCCGCGCCCGGCCTCTGGCACCGGCTGCTCGATGTGCTGAGGTGCCCCCTGTGCGGCGGGCCGCTCGCACCCCCGCACGGTGTTCCCGAGCCCTTCGAGACCCTCCGGGGCGTCAAGTCCCTCGGCTGCCCGGCGGGCCACTCGTTCGACATCGCCCGCCAGGGCTATCTCAGCCTGCTGACCGGCAACGCGAACACGGCCAACGCCGACAACGCGGCCATGGTGGCGGCCCGGACGCTGTTCCTGGAGGCCGGTCACTACGAACCGCTCGCCCGTACGCTGGCCGGCACGGTCGCCCGGCTCTGCCCGCCGGACGGCACCGTCGTGGACGCCGGCGCGGGCACCGGCTACTACCTGGCGGCCGTCCTCGACGCCCTGCCCGGTGCCGTGGGACTCGGCCTCGACGCGTCCAAGTTCGCGCTGCGGCGGGCCGCCGGCGCCCATCCGCGGGCCGGAGCGGCGACCGGCGACATCTGGAAGCCGCTGCCCGTCGTCAGCGGCGCCGCCGATGTCGTCGTCAACGTCTTCGCACCCCGCAACGGCCCGGAGTTCCGGCGCGTCCTGCGGCCGGACGGCGCCCTCGTCGTCGTCACCCCCACCGCCCGCCACCTCGGTGAACTCCCCGCCAGCCTGGGCATGTTGTCGGTCGACGCCGCCAAGGAGGACCGGCTGCACCGCACCCTGTCCGGTCACTTCCGGCCGGAACGCGCCGATGTCGTCGAGCGCGCGGTCACCATGACCGGCCAGGACGTGCGTGAGCTGATCCTGATGGGCCCGAGCGCCCACCACCTCGGCCCGGAAGAGGTGCACCGGAGCGTCGCGTCGCTCGACACGCCGCTCCCGGTGACCGTCTCCTTCCTCGTCTCCGTCCACCGGCCGCTCTGACACCCGTCCCGGCGCGCCCGGACCTGCCTTCCTACGAAGGACGACGCGTCAGCGCCCCATGCCGAGGGCCTTCCTGCCACCGCCCCGCGGCAGGGCCGCCGGGCCTCCCGGCCGGACGGGGCGCTGCGGCTCCGGCTGTTCGATACGGAGCGCGAGCGCCGGGCAGCGCCGTACGGCGCGCTGGGCGCGGCCCCGCAGATGCATGGGTACGGAGGCGTCGGCGAGCGCGGGGAAGCCGTCGGGGCCGAGCCTGATCAGCTCGGGCACGATGTCCGCGCAGAGGCCGTGGCCCTGGCAGAGCGTCCAGTCGACCGCCAGCTTCTCGCCGCTCGGGATCGACTCCTCCGCGGTCTGGTAGCCGGGGCCCGGCAGCGGCAGCACACCGGTGGTGTCGCGACCGCAGCCGCCGTCCAGCACATGCGCGGCGAGGTCGTCGGTGAAGGCGGAGAGGGTGGACATGAAGAAGCGCGCGGAACCGTCGGGGTGTTTGCACGCCCCCCGCCCCCGTACCGCCTGGGTGACCTCGCGCAGCGCCTCCAGGGCCGCGGGACCGCCCCCGTTCAGTACGTCGCTCAGGCCGCCCGCCGCGGCCGGCAGGCCGAGCCTGCACGGCCCGCACTGGCCGGACGTCTCGGCGGCGAGCCAGTTGGCCACCCGCAGCGCCTCGCCCAGCGGGCAGGTCTCGGGGCCGATCGGCAGGATCGCGCCCGCGCCGAGGGAACCGCCCACCGCAGCGAGGGACTCGCGCGAGACGACCGCGTCGTGCGCGGCCACGGAGTCGATCCAGTTGCCGTGGTAGCCACCGGTCAGCACGCCCTGGGGGAGCGGCGGCGCCCCGGCGAGCTGGAGTACGTAGCGCAGCGGCACCCCCGTCGGCACCTCCACGACCATCGGACGCGCGACGGCGCCCGAGAGGGTGAGCATGACCGTGCCGGGCTCCGCGTCGAGCCCCGTGTGCCCGTAGCGGCGCGCGCCGATCCTGGCGCCGATGGCGAGTTGCGCGTACGTCTCGGCGTTGGACAGCAGTGTCGGGGCGCCTCCGATGCCCGACTCGGCGGCCCGCACACGGCGGCCGGGCGGCAGGGCGGGCCCGCCGTTCGCCGCGCGGATGACGGACGACGCCTCACCGGAGACCATGCGCTCGGGCGTACGGACCACCCGCGCCCGCAGCTGCTGCCCGCGCCGGTCGGACAGGCCGCGTTCGGCGAGCGCGGCCCGCATCGACATCTCGGTGGAGTTGCGGGTGACGGCGACGACCAGGGTGCGCGCCCCCAGCGCCTCGGCCGCCAACAGGGCGCCGTCGAGTATGAGATGGGGCGCCCGGTTGAGCAGCACCGTGTCCTTGCGGCAGGCCGGCTCGCCCTCACTGCCGTTGACGACGACGACGGGGCGCACCCCGCGCCGGATCGACGCCTTGGCGACGGCGCGGAGCTTCTTGCCGAACGGGAAACCGGCGCCGCCGCGTCCGCGCAGGGTGATGTTCTCGGCGAGCTGGGCGAGCAGTTCCCCGGTCATCGGCTCCAGCGGCCCGTGCACCTTCAGATGCATGGCGAGGTCGAGTCGCTCGACGAGGTCGAATCCCTGTGTCAGCTGGGGAAGGCCGACGACACGGACTTCGGGGACATCGGGGAGAGGGGCGTTCACGGTCGGTCTCCTGCGGGTGGGTACCAGGGTTCACCGGCACTCGGGGTTCCCCCGCCGTCGGCGGGAGGCTGCCGGAACGTGTCGTCCGACTGCCGGTGGGGGGCGGCTTGTTGGCGGGTGCCGGGCCCCGGGGCGGCGTCGGGCTGTGAGTAGGGGGCCGACCGTAGGTACGTGCCGGACCGCTGGTTCGTCTCAGTGCGCTGGAAGGTCTCCCGCCGCTGGTGGTCCTGCTGGTACGGCGACGGCTGCCGGTACGGGTCCGTCACGGGCGGCGGCGCGGCGCTGGCGGCGCCCTGCTCGTGGGCGCGGGCCTGGACGGGGGGCGGGGGCGACGGCGTGGGCCACAGACCGGCCCCGGCGGCCGACGGCTCGCTGATGACCGGTATCTCCTCGGTCATGGGGACGCGCTCGGCGTACGGGACCTCGGGCGATGTCAGCGGGTCGGACGGACCCGCGAAGGGCGGGGGCGCCGGCGCGGGGGCCGGTGTGCGCGCCGAGGGGTCGGCGCCGAGCGAGACGGCCCGGTAGCCGGCCGACAGGCCCGTACCGGGGCCCGTACGGGGGAGGCCCGTACCGGCACCCGGGGCGCCGCCCGCACCGGAACCGCGTCCCTGGTCGACGAACGTGTCCGCCAGCGGGTCGGCGTGGGCGGCCGAGGGCGGCGCCGGCGGGGCGGCGGCGTACGGCGCGGCCGACGGCGGCGGAGTGAAGGAGTCGGGGACGAAGGTGTCCGCGAACGGGTCCGCGCCCTGCGGGCGCCCCGCCTCGTAAAGAGGCGGCGACGGCGGGGCGATGCGCGGCGGTACCCGCGCCGCGCCCAGTGGCGGACCGAGCGGCAGCGCCGACACCGGGGGAGAGGCCGGGTCGGAGGCGGAGCGCCGGCGCGGGAAACGCTGCTCGAACTCCACCCGTGGCAGACCCGCCGTACCGGGCAGCGGTTCACGGGTCGGATCGCGGCGCTCCGACTGCTCCGGTTCGGGGATCTCGCGCACGCCGCCGGTCAGGGTGAGGATCCTGTCGGCGAGGCGGCGCTGGACCGGGGGCGGCAGCAGCCGTACGGAGACGGCGCCGATGACGCCGATGAGCGACAGGCAGTACAGCGTCATCACCCAGGTGGCGGCGGCACGCCCCGCGTACAGCCCGTGCATCAGCGCGAAGCACCACGCCGGGTACGCCAGCATGTGCAGCGCGCGCCAGCGGCCGGCGATCCGGCCGGGGACGGCGAAGGCGCTGCGCAGCGCGCCCGTCGAGGCGGCGACGACCATCAGGAACCCGGCGAGCGAGCCGAGGCCGATGAGGCCGCTCGTGCCGGTGATCCCGAGGCTGAAGGGCAGTACGGCACCGATCAGCGCCACATGCCCGAGCGAGACCTTCACCGTGGCGTGCAGCAGCAGGAAACCGAGGGACGCCATGGCCGTGAACCGGTGGATGCCCTGGGCGAGCAGCCGGTGACGCGGGGAGAGCAGCAGCCGGTCCGTGGCCATCAGGCCCCAGGCGACGGCGGCCGTCAGGGAGACCAGCGACAGGACACCGGTGGTGAAGTCGAGCATCGCGCGGAACCCGTCACTCCCCGCGACGGCCAGGAGAGGGATCAGTACCAGCGCGGCGACCGACAACCCTCCCTGGACCGAGCGGCTCATGCCGTGGCTCGGGGGAAGCGATGAACGGATCTTGTGAAAGTTCATAGGGGCAACTCCGAATGGCTCGGCAAAGCGGTCCCGTTGCCGCATGCTAAGTCGCTCCATACCGGGCAGTACGCCGTTTGCTGGTTTAACGGGCGGACGGAGCGTCAACTGCCCCTGGGGATGCCCCGGATAGGGTCGATACGCGGGGTAACTCGGGCGTCGAAGGTTCGATGAATCACATAGAGGCCAATGACCTGTTCCCGTCTCGAACGATCCTGTATGGCCGTCGAACGCCCCGTCGCTGTCGCGAATCGCCGTCGCCGCCGCCGGACCGCACTCTCCATACCGCCCCGAATGCGGCATGCGAGCGCTGTGTCCGCTGCGGTACCCTGCTCGCATGCGTGCCGTACGCCTTCTGCTTGGCGAGCCGCGCTGATCAGTACCGACGGATGACCGGTCCGGTCGGAATCAGCGTGGCTGCCCCTCCTGTGCGAGGGGTTTTTTCATTCCCGCGGCAGAGACGATCGATGGAGCTTCAGAGGACATGAGCGAGACGAATCCGGCCGCCGCCGGCGCGGAGACGACCGCACCGACCGCGCCGCACCGCTACACGGCTGCCATGGCCGCCGACATCGAGGCACGCTGGCAGGATTTCTGGGACGCGGACGGCACCTACCGCGCGCCGAACCCGACGGGTGACCTGGCCGGTGACCCGGCCGTCGTCGAGCGCCCCAAGAAGTACGTCATGGACATGTTCCCGTACCCCTCCGGGACCGGACTGCACGTCGGGCACCCGCTCGGCTACATCGCCACCGACGTCTACGCCCGCCACCAGCGCATGAGCGGCTACAACGTCCTGCACACGCTCGGCTTCGACGCCTTCGGCCTGCCCGCCGAGCAGTACGCGATCAGCACCGGCACCCACCCCCGGGAGTCGACCGAGGCCGCCATGGAGAACATGACGCGGCAGCTGCGCCGACTGGGCCTGGGCCACGACAAGCGGCGCTCGATCGCCACGATCGACCCCGAGTTCTACCGCTGGACGCAGTGGATCTTCGTACAGATCTTCAACTCCTGGTACGACCCCGAGGCCGGCGCGGCCCGCCCGATCACCGAGCTGGTGGCCCGGTTCGAGAGCGGCGAGCGCCCGACGCCGGACGGCCGCGGCTGGAGCGCGCTGAGCGAGAAGGAGCGCGCCGACATCCTGGGCGGGTACCGCCTGGCGTACGCCTCCGACGCCCCCGTCAACTGGTGTCCGGGCCTCGGCACCGTCCTGGCGAACGAGGAGGTCACCGCCGACGGACGCTCCGAGCGCGGCAACTTCCCCGTCTTCAAGTCCAAGCTGCGCCAGTGGAACATGCGCATCACGGCCTACGCCGA
Source organism: Streptomyces sp. NPDC104581 (assembly GCF_055583685.1). Lineage (NCBI taxonomy): Bacteria > Bacillati > Actinomycetota > Actinomycetes > Kitasatosporales > Streptomycetaceae > Streptomyces > Streptomyces sp. NPDC104581. The sequence goes on along the minus strand of NZ_JBVJNN010000013.1, from coordinate 150,602 downwards.
CCGGCTGCTGGACGACCTGGACGCGCTGGACTGGCCCGACGCCATCAAGCAGCAGCAGCGCAACTGGATCGGGCGCAGCGAGGGCGCGCGCGTCGACTTCCCGGTCGGCGACGCCGGTGCCGTCACCGTCTTCACCACGCGTCAGGACACGCTGTTCGGCGCCACGTACATGGTGCTGGCGCCGGAGCACGAACTGGTCGAGAAGATCGTGCCCGCCGCCTGGCCCGAGGGCACGCACGACGTGTGGACCGGCGGCCACGCGACGCCCGCCGACGCCGTCGACGCGTACCGCAAGCAGGCCGCGTCCAAGTCCGACGTCGAGCGGCAGGCCGAGGCCAAGGACAAGACGGGCGTCTTCACCGGTGGCTATGCCACCAATCCGGCCAACGGCGAGCGGATCCCGGTCTTCATCGCGGACTACGTGCTGATGGGATACGGCACCGGCGCGATCATGGCCGTCCCGGCGCACGACAGCCGTGACTTCGCGTTCGCACGCGCCTTTGAACTGCCGATGCGCTGCGTCGTGGAGCCGAAGGACGGCCGGGGCACCGACCCCGCCGAGTGGGACGACGCGTTCGTCGCGTACGAAGCCACGATCGTCAACTCGTCGGCTCCCGCCGTCACCCTGGACGGTCTGGGTGTCGTCGAGGCCAAGGCGAGGATCACCGAATGGCTGGTCGCCGAGGGGATCGGCGAGGGAACCGTCAACTTCCGGCTGCGTGACTGGCTGTTCAGCCGGCAGCGGTACTGGGGCGAGCCGTTCCCCGTCGTCTACGACGAGGACGGCGTCGCGCACGCGCTGCCCGAGTCGATGCTGCCGCTGGAGCTGCCCGAGGTCGACGACTACTCGCCCCGCACGTTCGACCCGGACGACGCGGACACCCGCCCCGAGACGCCGCTGTCGCGCAACGAGGAGTGGGTCTCCGTCGACCTGGACCTGGGCGACGGCAAGGGCGTACGGCGCTACCGCCGCGAGACCAACACCATGCCGAACTGGGCCGGTTCGTGCTGGTACGAGCTGCGCTACCTGGACCCGCACAACACGCGGGAGCTGGTCGACCCCACCGTCGAGCGGTACTGGATGGGCCCCCGCGAGGGCATGCCGCACGGCGGCGTCGACCTGTACGTGGGCGGCGCCGAGCACGCCGTGCTGCACCTGCTGTACGCGCGCTTCTGGTCCAAGGTGCTGTACGACCTGGGCCATGTCTCGTCCGTGGAGCCGTTCCACAAGCTGTACAACCAGGGCATGATCCAGGCGTTCGTCTACCGCGACAGCCGCGGCATCGCGGTCGAGGCGGCCGAGGTCGAGGAGCGCGAGGACGGCCACTGGTACCGCGGCGAGAAGGTCAGCAAGCTGCTGGGCAAGATGGGCAAGTCCCTGAAGAACGCGGTCACTCCGGACGAGATCTTCGCGGAGTACGGCGCCGACACCCTGCGGCTGTACGAGATGGCCATGGGCCCGCTGGACGTCTCACGGCCGTGGGACACCCGCGCGGTGGTGGGCCAGTACCGGCTCCTGCAACGGCTGTGGCGCAATGTGGTGGACGAGGCGACCGGAGAGGTCACGGTCCTCGACGTCCCCGACGCCGACATCGACGTGACGACGCTGCGCGCCCTGCACAAGGCGATCGACGGCGTCGGCCAGGACATGGCCGCGCTGCGCTTCAACACCGCCATCGCCAAGATCACCGAGCTGAACAACCATCTGACCAAGACGGGCGCGCCGATCGCCCGCTCGGTGGCCGAGCGGCTGGTGCTGCTGACGGCGCCGCTGGCGCCGCACGTCGCCGAGGAGCTGTGGCGCAAGCTGGGGCACACCGGCTCGGTCGTGCACGAGGCGTTCCCGGTCGCCGACCCGGCGTATCTGGTGGACGAGTCCGTCACCTGCGTCGTCCAGGTCAAGGGCAAGGTCAGGGCGAGGCTGGAGGTCTCCCCGTCGATCTCGGACGCGGATCTGGAGGCGCTGGCGCTGGGTGACGCCGCGGTGGTCGCGGCGCTGGGCGGCGCGGGGATCCGGAAGGTCATCGTGCGGGCGCCGAAGCTGGTCAACATCGTGCCCGCGTAGCCGCCTACGGCGCGGAGCGAGGGGAGTCCCGGCGGGTGTCGGCGGCGGCTCGGGGGCTCTACGGGGTCTTCCCGGGCCCCGGGCGGGCACGCGCACGGCCTGGTGCCGGTACAGGGCTTTCCCCTACGGGCAGTTTGAGGGTTCCGGCGGAACCCTCGGGCTGCCCGTTCCGTTTACCGTGGAGGTACCGACGTCGACACCGGAGAGGCATCCACCATGGAGGCCGTGCTTTTGATCGTGGCGCTGCTCTTTGTCGCATTCGTGGCCCTGGGCGTGTTCGTGAGCGTCAAAGCGGTCCGCGCGGCGAAGCGGGGTGTGGACCGCACGATCACGCAGGCCCGCCGGACCGTCGAGGACACCACCCTGAGAGCCAAGAGCCTCGGGCAGACCGGAGTGACGGCCGAGCTGGCGCAGCTCCGGCTCTCGCTGCGTACGTCCATGCGCGCCACCCAGGAGGCGCTGCGGGCCAACGAGGCGGAGGACGCCTCGTTGGCCGAGTCCATCAGCCTCTTCCAGCGGCTGAGTGTGTACGGGCGCGAGCTGGACGACGAGCTGAGGCGGCTGGAGCGGGACCCGGACCGCGCGACGATCTCGCAGCGCCTGCCCGAGCTGCGCGACCGTACGGAACGGATCACGAAGTCGGCCGATTCGCTGCGCTGGGCGGCGAGGGACCGGGCGCGGAAGTTCTCCGAGGACGAGCTGACGCTGCTGAGCGAACAGATCGACGTCGAGTCCGGCGCGCTGCGGCACTGGTCCGCGGTGGAACCGGACGCGGACCGGAACGCGCACGGGGACCAGAACGCGCACGGGGACCAGAACACGCAGGCCGGGCAGAACACGCGGACGGGGCCCGTGCGACCGCAGCCGATGGAGTGGCCGGAGCCGGAGACGTCAGCCCCGGAGCAGACCGGGCAGCCCGGCGGGCGCACCGAGCGGGCGGAGGGCGCGGAGCCCACGCTCGCCGACCAGACATGGCCCCAGCCGCCGCCCGTCGCCGGACGGCCACAGGCGATCGACCCGCCGGACCCCCGGCAGACGACCTATCCGTGGCAGGAGAAGTCCGCACGGCCGGAGACGACGAACTGACCGGAGCGACCGCCGCGTGTCCGCTCACCGCCGATGGGCGGTGGTTGCGGATGTCCGGGGCGGGCACACGCATGGCGGACGGCAGGCCGTCAGACGCACGGCACCGCCGGGACGAGAACGTGGAAGCAGGAAGAGGCGGAAGCCGATGGGGACCTCTTCGAATTCACCCGCCGATTCACCCGGCGAGGCGGGGCCGGGCGCCCGACCGGTGGTCGCGGCGGGTAACCTCCCGCTCATGTCCCGCCATGTCGCGATCGTCACCGATTCAACGGCCTACCTGCCGCCGCAGGCGATGGAACGCCATGGCATCACCGCCGTGCCGCTGACCGTGGTGCTGGGCGACCGGGCACTCGAAGAGGGCACCGAGATCTCGGCCAGATCGCTCGCCCTCGCGCTTCAGAAGCGGCACTCCGTGACCACCTCCCGGCCGAGCCCCGAGGTCTTCGCCGACGTCTACCGGTCGGCCGCCGAAGCCGGTGCGACGGGCGTCGTCTCGCTGCACCTGTCGGCGGAGTTCTCCGGGACGTACGACGCGGCCGTCCTCGCCGCGCGCGAGGCGCCGGTGCCGGTACGGGTCGTGGACACCGGCATGGTGGCGATGGCCCTCGGTTTCTGCGCCCTGGCGGCGGCCGAGACGGCGGAGTCGGACGGCTCGCTGGACGAGGCGGTGGCGGCGGCGGAGAAGCGGGCCGCCGGGACGTACACGTACTTCTACGTCGACACCCTGGACTACCTGCGGCGCGGCGGCCGTATCGGCACCGCGCAGGCGCTGTTCGGCTCGGCGCTCGCCGTGAAGCCGCTGCTTCAACTGGACGGCGGCCGGATCGAGTTGCTGGAGAAGGTGCGTACGGCGTCGAAGGCGATCGCGCGCCTTGAGGAGATCGTCGCGGACCGGGCCGGCACCGGGCAGGTCGACATCGCCGTGCACCATCTCGCTGCGCCCGAACGGGCCGGCGCGCTCGCCGACCGGCTGCGGGAGCGGGTGCCGGGTCTCGCGGAGCTGCATGTGAGCGAGGTGGGCGCGGTGATCGGGGCGCACACCGGGCCGGGGCTGCTGGGGGCCGTGGTCTCGCCGCGCTGAGGCGGGGGCGGGGGCTGCTGGTTCTGATCCTGGGTGTGGGTGTGGGTGTGGTCGCGCTGGGGGCGCGGAAGCACTCGTTCGGGTGGCCGAGTTATCCACAACTGGTGAGTTTTCCACGGTAATTCGGCCTTCTCGGCGGGATGGGGCGGGAGTCCCTACCGTCTGGGGCATGACTATTCGATCACACAGCGTGACCAGCGGTCCGGGTCGATCCTCGACCTCCGACGGCCGTGCCCGCCGTTCCTCGTCCACGCCGCGCCCGCGCCACCGGCGCGCGGGTACGAGGCCGACGCCCGCCGCGCTGCGCCGCCGCGCCGACGCCCTGTTCGGCGCCACACCCGGCACGGGGGTGCCCGCAGCCGGGGGCCCCACCACGACAACTACGACCCCGACGCGGCCCGCGAGCCCGGCACCGACTGCGGTGCCAGTCGCGGCACCGGGTTCGCCGCTGACTGCGGTCGGCGTGGCGCACGGCGCCGGCGGGGTGGCGCCCATGGGCGGGCGGGCGCCGGTGGTTGCGGGCCCGCTACCAGCTCCGGTAACAGGACCGGCACCTGTTTCGGTCGCGGCAGTGGGTTCGCCGCCGATTACGGTCGGCGCCGGCGGGGTGACGCCCATGGGCGGGCGGGCGCCGGTGGTTGCGGGCCCGCTACCAGCTCCGGTAACAGGACCGGCACCTGTTTCGGTCGCGGCAGTGGGTTCGCCGCCGATTACGGTCGGCGCCGGCGGGGTGGCGCCCATGGGCGGGCGGGCGCCGGTGGGCGCGGGCCCGCGACCAGCTCAAGTACCAGGACCGGCAGCCGGTTCGGTCGCGGTTCCGGCATCGACTCCGGTCGGGGCTGCGGGTGGTGGTCGTGGCGGGGTGGCGCCGACAGGCGGGCGGGCGCCGGTGGGTGCGAGCCGGCAACGGTCTACAGCACCGGCACCGGCACAGGGATCGGCACCGGCGGCCGTTTCGCCGTTGCCACCGGACGGGGCGCCGGCGAGTGGGCGGCGTGAGCGGGTGTGGGTCGCGCTGCGGGATCGGTTACCCGTGTGGGTGCAGCTCAGATGTGGGCTGGAGCCCAGGACCCTGGCCGCTCTGACAGTGGTGCTGGTCGTCGCCGCCGTCCTGGCGGCCCAGCACTTCTGGTCCGGCAGGCCGCAGCCGGTCAGCGCGCCGGAGACCGTCCGTGAGGAGGTGGCCGCGAGCGGCTCCGCGCGGCAGCCGGAACCGTCGCCGGGAGCACCGCCGCCCGCCGCGCCACCGGCCAAGCGGGTGGTGATCGACGTCAGCGGCAAGGTGCGCAGTCCGGGCGTCCACCGGCTGCCCGCCGGGTCGAGGGTCACCGACGCGCTCCGGGCCGCCGGGGGAGTCAAGCCCGGCGCCGACCTGACCGGGCTCAACCGGGCACGCGTGCTGGTGGACGGCGAGCAGGTGGTCGTCGGAGGCCCCGCGCCACCCGGACAGGTCGCGCCGGGCGGGGGAGCGGCCGTGCCGGGTGGGCCCGGCGGTGCCGCCGGGGCGCCGGTGAGCCTGAGCACCGCCACCGTGGAACAGCTCGACACACTGCCCGGCGTCGGCCCGGTGCTCGCGCAGCACATCATCGACTACCGCACCGAGCACGGCGGATACCGGTCCGTCGACGAGCTGCGCGAGGTGAACGGGATCGGCGAGCGCCGGTTCGCGGACATCGAGCCCCGTGTACGGCCGTGACCCGCGCGGCAGTTCATGCCGCCTCCGGCCACCCTCTCGGTGCCGCGGACCCCCATCAGGAGGGCCCGGCCGATCTGCGGCTGGTTCCGCCCGCGCTGGCGGCCTGGGCCGCTGCGGCCCTGGCGACGGGCGCCCCGGGTGACTGGACCGCCGGCGCGGTGCTGGCCGCGCTGGTCCTGGCCGGTGCGCTGCTGGTGCGGGCGGCTCTCGTCCCGACGCGGCGGGGACGCCGGACCCCTGCCGGGCCGAGTGGCGTCCGGCGACGGGTGAACGGTGTCGCGGTCGCCGCGGTGCTGCTCTGCGCCGCGGCCGGGGCGGGCTCCGCCTGGCTGCACGGCGCCGACCGGCACCAGGGCCCGGTCCCGGGACTGGCCGAGCGGTACGCGCGCGTCACCGTCGACCTGACCGTCACCTCCGACCCGCGTCCCACCAGGCCGAGGGTCCGGGGCGAGGCACTCTCGGCGGCCGGTCTCGTCCTGGACGCGGACCTCACGCGCGTGAGGTCCGCGGACGGAGCCGTCACCACCCTCCGTACGCCTGTGCTCGTCTTCGCGCAGGCCGGGGCAGGCGGAGGCGCCGAGGCGTGGCAGCGGCTGCTGCCGTCCACCGGGCTCAGCCTGGCCGGGCGGCTCGCGCCGCCGACGGAGGGCGACGAGCGGTACGCGGCGGTGCTGCGGGTGGAGGGGAGCGGGCCGCCGAGGGTCGTACGCGAGCCGACCGGTCCGCAGCGCACGGCCGGTGACCTGCGCGCCGGGCTGCGGGAGGCGACGGACGGGCTTTCGGCGGACGCGCGGGCCCTGCTGCCCGGACTGGTCGTCGGGGACGTCTCCCGTATCCCGCCCGAACTGCACGACGCGTTCACCGCGACCGACCTCTCCCATCTGCTCGCCGTCTCCGGAAGCAATCTGACGATCGTTCTCGCCCTGCTCATCGGGCCTCCGGGGCTCGCCCTGCGGGCCGAGCGGCGCGGACTCGCCCCGCGTCTGGGGATCTCGCTGCGGTCGACCGCCGTGTTCGGCGGGGCGCTCACGCTCGCCTTCGGGGTGGTCTGCCGACCGGAGCCGAGTGTGCTGCGGGCGGCGGCCTGCGGACTGATCACCCTGCTCGCCATCGGTACCGGCCGCCGCAGATCACTGATCCCGGCGCTGGCAGCCGCCGTACTGCTCCTCGTTCTCTGGGACCCGGCCCTGGCGCGCAGTTTCGGCTTCGTCCTGTCCGTGTCCGCCACGGGCGCGCTGCTCACCATCGGGCCGCGCTGGAGTGCGGCGATGCAGCGGCGCGGCGTACCGCCCCGGCTCGCCGAGGTACTGGCGGCTGCCGCGTCGGCGCAGGCGGTCTGCGCACCGGTGGTGGCGGTGTTCGCCGCGCGGGTCAGCCTCGTCGCGATCCCCTGCAACCTGTTCGCCGAACTGGCCGTGGCGCCCGCGACGGTGCTCGGGTTCGCCGCGCTCGCGACGGCGCCGGTGGCGATGCCGGTCGCCGAGCTGCTGGCCTGGTGCGCGGGTTGGCCGGTCGAATGGATCGCCTCCGTCGCGCGTACCGGCGCCTCGCTGCCGGGAGCCGAGGCCGAGTGGCCAGGTGGCTGGCGGGGCGGGGCGCTGCTGGCGCTCATCACCGTCCTCGTCGTGTGCGCGGTACGGCGGATACGCGGCCCGTGGGTCGCCGCCGGCTGTGTGGTGCTCCTGCTGCTGGCGGTCCTGCGGCCGGCTCCCTTCACCCGGATGGTCACCGGCTGGCCGCCGCCGGGCTGGGCGCTGGCGATGTGCGACGTCGGCCAGGGCGACACGATGGTGCTCGCGGCCGGTGAGGGCGCGGGGGTGGTCGTGGACGCCGGTCCCGATCCGAAGCTGGCCGACCGCTGTCTGCGGGATCTCGGGATCACCCGTGTGCCGCTGCTCGTGGTCAGCCACTTCCATGCCGACCATGTCACCGGGCTGCCGGGGGTGTTGCGGGGCAGGACGGTCGGTGCCATCCAGACGACGGCCCTTCAGGAGCCGTGGGAGCAGGCAGCGTTCGTGCGGCGCACGGCGGAGGCCGCGAACGTCCCGCTGGTACGCGCCACACCGGGGGAGCGGCGCCGGGTCGGGCCGCTCGACTGGCGGGTGCTGTGGCCGAGGGCGGGCCCGGGGCTGGGCGCGGGCGGGCCGAACGACGCCAGTGTCACGCTGTTCGTCCGGACGGCGGGCGGTACGACGCTGCTGCTGCCCGGCGATCTCGAACCGCCCGCGCAGCAGGGCCTGTCGAGGGACCATCCGGCCCTGCCACCGGTGGATGTGCTGAAGGTCGCCCACCACGGTTCGGCCTTCCAGGACCCCGGACTCCTGCGTACGGTGCGGCCCCGGCTGGCCCTGATCTCCTGCGGCCGGGACAACCCGTACGGCCATCCGTCCCCGCGCACGGTGGGCGCGCTGCGGGCCCAGGGAGCGGTGGTGATGCGGACCGACACCGACGGCGCCGTCGCCGTGACCGGCGCGGGGGAGGGGCTGCGGGCCGTGGCGCGCGGGCCCGGATGACCGGCCCCGCGTCGGCGCGGCCCGTCGCGGGGTCCCGGTCGGCCGGACCGGGGTCCGCCGGGGTCCCGGTCGTTCGGACCAGGACGAACGACGCATGGTGGGAAGGGGGCCGCCGGGACAGACTGAGGTCATGGACATGTCCCGGACCATCTCCGACTATCTGCGCCGGATCGGCGCCGACCGGCCCGCCGTACCGGACGCCACGGCGCTGCGGGACCTTCAGGTCCGGCATCTGCGGACCGTGCCGTTCGAGAATCTGTCCGTGCATCTGGGCGAGGAGATCGTCCTGGAGGAGCGGGCGCTGGCCGCCAAGGTCGTGGACAGGAGAAGGGGAGGTTTCTGCTACGAACTCAACGGCGCCTTCGCGGTGTTGCTGCGTGGGCTCGGTTTCCGGGTGACGCTCCTCCAGGCCCGGGTGTTCACGGCGGACGGAGGTCTGGGGATCCCGTACGACCACATGACGCTCCTCGTCGAGACACCCGCCCCGGCCGGGTCGGGACGTGACACGGACCGGTGGTTCGCCGACGTGGGCTTCGGGAGCCACAGCGCCCATCCGCTCTCCCGCGACGAGCGCGGTGACCAGGAGGACCCCGCCGGTACGTTCCGGATCGTGGCGGGCCCGGACGGGGACCTCGACGTCGTCAGGGACGGCAAGCCCCAGTTCCGGGTCGACCAACGGCCGCGTGCGCTCGCCGACTTCACCGCCGGCGCCTGGTACCACCGGACGTCGCCGGACTCCCACTTCACCCGCTCGCTGGTCTGTTCCCGGAACACCGCCGACGGCCGGATCACGCTCACCGGCAGCACCCTGATCACCACCGTGGCCGGCGACCGGAACGAGCGGCGGCTGGAGGGGGACGCCGAGGTCCTGGCCGCCTACCGGGAGCACTTCGGGCTGGAGCTCGACCAGGTGCCGCGCGTGAGGACCGAAGGACGCAGGGAAGGACGCAGCTGGACGTCCGGCACGTGCGGTTGAGGGGCGCTCTCACCCCTCGGCGGGCGCTTCGAGCCACCCCTCGTACTCGCCCGCGAAGGCGTCCAGCGCCGCGGGGTCCAGCCGGGACCCCGCGTCCTCGATCACGACCAGCCACTGCGCGTCCTCGGCGTCGTCCTCGCCGGCCAGGGCGTCCCGTACGAGCTGGGGCTCCTCCAGCACGCCGAAGCGGTCGGCGAGTTCGCCCGCGACCTCCTCCGCGGCGTCGCGGTCGGGCAGCACCAGTACATGTCGAACATCACTCACCCGGTCATTCTCCCGTACCGCGGGCGGTGGTCCGGGCGGTGTCGGTGGGCCGTGCGATGCTGGACCGCGATGGCCACCAGGAAGACTTCCCCCGACGATCCGCTCGCCCCTCTCACGCTCGCCGTGGGCCAGGAGGACCTGCTGCTGGACCGCGCCGTCCAGCAGGTCGTGGCGGCGGCCCGCGCCGCCGACCCGGACACGGACGTGCGCGACCTCACCTCCGACCAGCTCCTTCCGGGCACCCTCGCCGAGCTGACGAGCCCGTCGCTGTTCGCCGAGCGCAAGGTCGTCGTCGTCCGGAACGCGCACGACCTCTCGGCCGACACGATCAAGGACGTCAAGGCGTATCTCGACGCGCCGGCCGAGGAGATCACGCTCGTCCTGCTGCACGCGGGCGGACCCAAGGGCAAGGCCCTGCTGGACGCGGCCCGCAAGGCCGGCGCCCGTGAGGTGCCGTGCGCGAAGACGACCAAGCCCGCCGAAAGGCTGGGTTTCGTACGGTCGGAGTTCCGCTCGCTGGGGCGCTCGGCCACCCCCGAGGCGTGCCAGGCGCTGGTCGACTCGATCGGCAGTGATCTGCGGGAGCTGGCGAGCGCGGTGTCCCAGCTCGTCGCCGACATCGAGGGGGCGATCGACGAGGCCGTCGTCGCCCGCTACTACACGGGCCGCGCCGAGGCGTCCAGCTTCACCGTCGCCGACCGGGCCGTGGAGGGCCGCGCGGCCGAGGCGCTCGAAGCCCTGCGCTGGTCCCTGTCGACCGGGGTCGCGCCCGTACTGATCACCAGCGCCCTGGCGCAGGGCGTGCGCGCCATCGGCAAGCTCTCGTCGGCGCGGGGCGGCCGGCCCGCCGACCTCGCCCGCGAGCTGGGCATGCCGCCGTGGAAGATCGACAGGGTCCGCCAGCAGATGCGGGGCTGGACCCCGGACGCGGTGGCGACGGCGCTGCGCGCGGTCGCGGAGGCCGACGAAGGCGTCAAGGGCGGCGGCGCCGACCCCGAGTACGCGCTGGAGAAGGCGGTCGTCACCATCGCCCGCGCGGCCCGCGCCGGCCGCTAGGTCCTGTTTTCGAACCGGCGTCCGGCTCACGGCGGCCGGTACGCGTCCCTCGCCGCGTTGCCGCGTTGCCGCGTTGCCGTGGGGACCGGAGCAGGGGAGCCGCAAGCCGCGTACCTCGTGCCGAAGGCCCCGGTACGGCGTACCGGGGCCTTCGTCGTCAAACCTGGCTGGATCCGCACCCGCGTGGCGAACGCAGTCGTGTGCGAATCCGTAAGACACCGGTCAGGAGCGGTAGAGAGGGCCCGCTGAGTCCGTTCCGGCGGTTGGAATCAAGAGTGAGCAGACAGTCGCTCAGCCCTGGAGGGCGGCAACCTTGGACGCCAGCGCCGACTTCTTGTTGGCGGCGGCGTTCTTGTGGATGACACCCTTCGAGGCAGCCTTGTCGAGCTTGCGCGACGCCTCGCGGACGGCCACGTTGGCCGCCTCGACGTCACCGGCGACGACGGCCTCGCGGGCCTTGCGGATCGCGGTCTTGAGCGACGACTTGACGGCCTTGTTGCGCAGGCGCGCCTTCTCGTTGGTCTTGTTCCGCTTGATCTGGGACTTGATGTTCGCCACGAAATGCCTTTTCAGGTTCGATGATCTTTGAATGAGTGCCCGCGCCGAGACAGCGGAAGACACAGCCGCCCACGCTACCAGTGACCGTCCGACCGGCCCAAACCGGGCGCAGCCCCGTACCCGTGGGACGATGGAGCCTACGTATCGATCCGATGTCGACCCGAGACGAGACGCCGCGCGTCTCAAGAATCAGGACCCTGCGTGCCCGCGACCCCTACCAACGTGCCCGAGCCGAGCCGTACGGACCCGGCGCTGCTCCGTAATTTCTGCATCATCGCGCACATCGACCACGGCAAGTCGACGCTCGCCGACCGGATGCTCCAGCTGACCGGAGTCGTCGACCAGCGGCAGATGCGCGCTCAGTACCTCGACCGGATGGACATCGAGCGCGAGCGCGGCATCACGATCAAGTCCCAGGCGGTCCGGCTGCCGTGGGCCCCCAACGAGGGTCCTGACCAGGGAACGACCCATGTCCTGAACATGATCGACACTCCGGGCCACGTGGACTTCACCTATGAGGTCTCCCGCTCGCTCGCCGCCTGCGAGGGCACGATCCTGCTGGTGGACGCCGCCCAGGGGATCGAGGCGCAGACCCTCGCCAACCTCTATCTGGCGATGGAGAACGACCTCACCATCGTCCCGGTGCTCAACAAGATCGACCTGCCGGCCGCGCAGCCCGAGAAGTTCTCCGAGGAGCTGGCGAACCTCATCGGCTGCCGGACCGAGGACGTCCTGAAGGTCTCCGCGAAGACCGGTGTCGGCGTGGACGCGCTGCTCGACCGGGTCGTCAAGGACGTGCCCCCGCCGGTCGGCGTCGCGGACGCCCCGGCGCGCGCGATGATCTTCGACTCGGTGTACGACTCCTACCGGGGCGTCGTCACCTACGTCCGTGTCATCGACGGCCAGCTCAACAGGCGCGAGCGCATCCGGATGATGTCGACCGGCGCCACCCACGAACTGCTGGAGATCGGTGTCTCCTCGCCCGAGATGACCCCGGCGGACGGCCTGGGCGTCGGCGAGGTCGGCTACCTCATCACCGGCGTGAAGGACGTGCGGCAGTCCAAGGTCGGTGACACGATCACCTCGTTCAGCAAGGGGGCGACCGAGCCGCTGGGCGGCTACAAGGACCCCAAGCCGATGGTGTTCTCCGGTCTTTATCCGCTGGACGGCTCGGACTACCCCGAGCTGCGCGACGCCCTCGACAAGCTCCAGCTCAACGACGCGGCGCTGGTCTACGAGCCGGAGACCTCCGCGGCCCTCGGCTTCGGCTTCCGTGTCGGCTTCCTCGGGCTGCTGCACCTCGACGTGATCCGGGAGCGGCTGGAGCGTGAGTTCAACCTCGACCTGATCGCGACCGCGCCGAACGTGGTCTACCGGGTCGAGATGGAGGACGGCAAGGAGCACACCGTCACCAACCCGAGCGAGTTCCCCGAGGGGAAGATCGACTCGGTGCACGAGCCCGTCGTGCGGGCCACGATCCTGGCGCCCAGTGAGTTCATCGGCTCGATCATGGAGCTGTGCCAGACACGCCGCGGCACGCTCCTCGGCATGGACTACCTCTCCGCCGACCGGGTCGAGATCCGCTACACCCTCCCGCTCGCCGAGATCGTCTTCGACTTCTTCGACCAGCTGAAGTCCAAGACCCGTGGTTACGCCTCGCTGGACTACGAGCCCACCGGTGAGCAGAGCGCCCAGCTCGTCAAGGTCGACATCCTGCTGCACGGCGACAAGGTCGACGCCTTCTCCGCCATCACGCACCGGGACCAGGCGTACGCGTACGGCGTCCGGCTCGTCGCCAAGCTCAGGGAGCTCATCCCGCGCCAGGCCTTCGAGGTGCCCATCCAGGCGGCCATCGGCTCGCGGGTGATCGCCCGCGAGACGATCCGCGCCATCCGTAAGGACGTTCTCGCCAAGTGCTACGGCGGTGACATCTCCCGGAAGCGCAAGCTGCTGGAGAAGCAGAAGGAGGGCAAGAAGCGGATGAAGATGGTCGGCAGCGTGGAGGTCCCGCAGGAGGCGTTCATCGCGGTGCTCTCCAGTGACGAGTCGTCGGGCAAGAAGAAGTGACTCGCCGGTAGGTCAGGGGTCCGGGCCCGCGCGCTCAGGCGCCCGGGCCCGTGCGTCATGCACGGGTCCGGTTCGTTATGAAGCGGCTGCACGCGTCCTCTTACGCACCGGGCGGGTGCCCTCTAGTCTGATCACTGCTCGATGGTTACTCACCAGTTAAACAACAAGCCAGTCGCGCAGCTTTGCGGGGCCCGGAGGACGTCGTGAGCGACACAAAGACCTTGATCGAGAACAGGCCGCCGTCGGTGGCGGCCCTCTTCATTGAGCGCGTGGCGGCGACGCCGGACGCCGAGGCCTACCGCTATCCCGTTCCCTCCGCCTCGGGCGAGGGCCCCGACGACTGGAAGTCCCTGAGCTGGGGCCAGGCCGCGGGGCGCGTGTACGCGGTGGCGGCCGGTCTGATCGCGCTCGGCGTACGTGCCGAGGAGCGCGTCGCGCTCGCCGCCGCCACCCGTGTCGAGTGGATCCTCGCCGACCTCGGGGTGATGTGCGCGGGCGCCGCGACCACGACGGTCTACCCCTCGACCAACGCCGACGAGTGCGCGTACATCCTCGCCGACTCCGGGAGCCGGGTCCTGATCGCCGAGGACGCCGCCCAGCTCGCCAAGGCGCGTGAGCGCCGGGCCGAGCTGCCCGACCTCGCCCATGTCGTGGTGATCGAGACGGCGGACGCGAAGCCCGCCGACGGCGACCCGGAGGGCTGGGTGCTCTCGCTCGCCGAACTGGAGGAGCGCGGGACGAAGTACCTCCAGGAGCACCCCGGTGTCGTCAAGGAGCGGGTCGGCGCGATCACGGCCGAGCAGCTCGCCACCCTCATCTACACCTCCGGCACCACGGGCCGCCCCAAGGGCGTGCGGCTGCCGCACGACAACTGGTCGTACATGGCGAAGGCCATCGCCGCCACCGGGCTCATCACCAGGGACGACGTGCAGTACCTCTGGCTGCCGCTCGCGCACGTCTTCGGCAAGGTGCTGACCTCCGGCCAGATCGAGGTCGGTCATGTCACCGCCGTCGACGGGCGCGTCGACAAGATCATCGAGAATCTGCCCGTGGTGCGGCCGACCTACATGGCGGCGGTGCCCCGCATCTTCGAGAAGGTCTACAACGGGGTCGCGGCCAAGGCGCGGGCGGGCGGCGGCGCGAAGTACAAGATCTTCCAGTGGGCCGCCGGTGTCTCGCGCGAGTACGCGAAGGCCGGCCAGGACAACTTCCGCCACACCGGCACCGCTTCGGTGCCCTTCACGCTCCGCGTCAAGCACACCGTCGCCGACAGGCTCGTCTTCGCCAAGCTCCGCGACGCGTTCGGCGGACAGCTGCGCGCCGCGATCTCCGGATCCGCCGCGCTCGCGCCCGACATCGGCTTCTTCTTCGCCGGCGCCGGAATCCACATCCTGGAGGGCTACGGCCTGACGGAGTCGAGCGCCGCGAGCTTCGTCAACCCGGGCGAGGCGTACCGCACCGGCACCGTCGGCAAGCCGCTGCCCGGCACCGAGGTCCGCATCGCCGACGACGGCGAGATCATGCTGCGCGGCCCCGGCATCATGGACGGCTACCACGGACTGCCCGAGAAGACCGCCGAAGTCCTCGAATCCGACGGCTGGTTCCACACCGGGGACATCGGCGAGCTGTCGGTCGACGGCTATCTGCGGATCACCGACCGCAAGAAGGACCTGATCAAGACCTCCGGCGGCAAGTACATCGCGCCGGCCGAGGTCGAGGGCCAGTTCAAGGCGGTGTGCCCGTACGTCTCCAACATCCTGGTGCACGGCGCCGACCGGAACTTCTGCACCGCGCTCATCTCGCTGGACGAGGCCGCGCTGCTCGGCTGGGCCGCCGAGAACGGTATGGAGGGCGCGTCGTACGCCGACGTGGTCGCGTCGCCGCGGACCCAGGAACTGGTCGACGGCTATGTGAAGCAGCTCAACGAGGGGCTTCAGCGCTGGCAGACGATCAGGAAGTTCCGGCTGCTGCCGCGCGACCTGGACATCGAGCACGGCGAGCTGACGCCCAGCCTGAAGCTCAAGCGGCCCGTCGTGGAGCGCGAGTACAAGCACCTGCTGGACGAGATGTACGCCGGAGCGCGGGAGGCGTAGAGGCATCTACGCGTCGTACATGAGTACGCGGGCGGGGCTGTCGGCCGGGAACTACGGCTGAGGGCTCCGTCCGCGGCGTAATTCCCGCAGTATGTTGTCCAGCCCGGCCACATGGCCGCGCAGCGCCGCCAACTCGCCGGGCCCGCGCAGGGTCTTCGCGTCGCCGTCACCCTCGCCGGCACCGCCGTCCGCGTCGTCGCCCTCCGCGCCGAGCAGGGACCCGATGGCGGAGAGCCGCCGGGCCATCTCCGCGAGCTGTACGTGATCACGCGCGAGCAGGACCTCCAACTGGCGGTTCTTGCGGTGGAGTTCGAGGAAGACGGTCGCCTTCGCGCGCAGCACCCACGGATCGAACGGCTTGGGGATGAAGTCGGCGGCCCCCGTCGCGTAGCCGCGGAACGTGAAGCCGCTGTCGGGATCGCTCCCGGTCAGGAAGATGATCGGGACGTCCTTGGCCTGATCGAGGCGCTTGATGCCGGCCGCGGTGTCGAAACCGTCCATGCCCGGCATCCGAACGTCCAGCACGACCAGGGCGAACCGCTCGCGGCGCAGCGCCCGTATCGCCTCCTCGCCCGAACGGGCCCGTACCAGCGGCACGTTGAGCGATGCCAGCACCGCTTCCAGGGCGAGGAGATTCTCCTCCATGTCGTCGACGAGGAGGATGCCGGCGCGGTCGGTGACCGGTGTGTCGGCGGGCGGTTCGGTGGGTATCGGGTTGCTCATCGTGAGTGGCGTCCGAGTGCGTGATGGCCGGGTGCGGGGGAATCCGGGGTACGGGGTGAGGGAGGGCGCGGCGGCCGGGGAAGTGGTTCCGAGCTCCGTTCTTCGTTCACTTCTTCGCCCATTTTCGACGACTCGACGCTTATGGGCACGCTCAGTCTGTCACTCTGTCCGGGTGGTGAGCGGCGCAACGAGGGAAACGACCAGGAGCCGCACGTGGGGCCTATAGGGGACTGTGGGAACGTGGGCGATCCGCAAGAGCCGAATCCGGCTCGGAGCCGGACGTTCAGGAACGACGAGCGACGCACGGCACGCACCAGCCTGCCGGGGAATCCGCTCGCCCCGTCCGCCGCGCGCCGCTTCGTGCGCGCGGCGCTCGCCGAGTGGACCAGCCTCGGGCTGCTCGCCACCTGTGCCCTGTGCCAGGGCGACGAGGCGTGCCCGCCGGGCGGGCACAGCACGGACGGACTGGCCGACGACGCCGTGCTGATCGTCGACGAACTGGTCACCAACGCGGTCGTGCACGCGGGCACCAACGTGGAACTGCTCTGCCGGCTCGAAGCACCCCGTGAGGTGGAGGAGAGACCCGACGACGAGAGCGCGGCCGAGCGGGAGCCCGCCGCCCTCGTCATCGAGGTGTCCGACCACCACCCCGCCCGCTCGGTGCGCAGCGACGCGCACGGCCCGGCCGGCGGCGGCTCCCCCGAGTACGGCCGGGGCCTCCAGCTCATCGCCGCCCTCACGGAACGCTGGGGCATCACCTACCGCACCGGCCTCAAGACCGTCTGGGCCCGTCTCCCCCTCGACGGGCCGACCGCCGACGACCCGGCGGTCGGCGCCGACGACGCGGCGGCGGGAGCCGCCGGAGTCGTCGGCGAACCCGCGCTCCGGCGCGGACTGCGCGCCGCCGAGATCATCGCCCCCGCCCCGCGCGGAACGGCGCGCGAGGATCCCGACTGGATCAGCCGGGGCGCCCTCTCCTTCCTCGCCGAAGCCTCCGACCTGCTGGCCGGACAGCTCGACGAGGACCTGGTCGCGGCACTCGCCGGTCAGCTGCTCGTGCCCCGGATCGCCGACTGGTGCGCGATCTGGCTCGACGGCGAGGGCGAAGGCCACGGCAGGGCGGGCGCCGCACCGCGACTGGCCCGCGTCTGGCACGCCGACGAGTCCCGCATCGAGATCCTGCGCACCCTCTTGGAGAAGGAGCCGCCCCGGCTGCTCGACTCCCCGGACGCCCAGGACACGACGGGTTCGAGCCCAGGGCGGAACGTTCCTGTGCCCGTCCCCTGGCCCGGTTCGGGCCAGACCGGCGCGCACGACGGCGCCGCCGTCTCCTGCCGGCTCGTCGCCAACGGCCGCCCCCTGGGCACCCTCGTCCTCGGACGCCGGCGCCTGGCGCGGATGCCCGACGAAGTGATCGCGCTCATCGAGGACTTCGCCCGCCGGGTCGGCCTCGCGATCGGCGCCGCCCGCCGCTACACCCGGCAGGCCACCATCAGCCGCATCCTGCAACGCGGCCTGCTGCCCAGCCAGGTCGCCCGGATCCCGGGTGTCGAGAGCCACCTCGTGTACGAGCCCGCCGACGACGGAGTGGTCGGCGGCGACTTCTACGACGTCTTCCCCGCGCCGCCCGGCGGACGCTGGTGCTTCATGCTCGGCGACGTCCAGGGCAGCGGCCCCGAGGCCGCCGTCGTCACCGGACTGGCCCGCCCCTGGCTGCGGCTCCTGGCCCGCGAGGGGTACCGCGTCGGCGAAGTCCTCGACCGGCTCAACAGGCTCCTGCTGGACGACGCGATGGAGGCCGCCGAGGCCGCGGCGCTGATGGTCGCCGTGGCCGGCGGACAGGACCTCTCCGGCGGCGAGAACGGGCTCAGCGACCTGGGCCCGCTCGGTGACATCCAGGACATCGGCAAGAGCCTCGACGACGGCCGGGGCGCCGGGCTCGCCGACGGTGGCCAGTCCCGGTTCCTCTCCCTGCTCTACGGCCAGCTGGAGCCGCTGCCCGGCACCGGCGGCGGCGCCCGCTGCACCCTCGCCAGCGCCGGCCACCCCCTGCCGCTGCTGCTGCGGCCCGACGGGACGGTACGGGCGGCCGCCGAGCCGCAACTGCTCCTCGGGGTCGACGAGCACGTCGCCTACGAGAGCCTCAGCTTCGACCTGGCCTCCGGGGACACGCTCCTGTGCGTCACCGACGGCGTCACCGAGCGCCGCTCGGGACGGCTGCTCCTGGACGACGACGACGGCCTCGCCGCGATCCTCGCGGGCTGCGCGGGACTGAGCGCGCAGGGCGTCGCCGAGCGGATCAGACGCGCCGTGCACGACTTCGACCCGAGCCCGCCCTCGGACGACCTGGCGATGCTGGTGCTGCGCGCGGTGTGAGGCGCGCCGGCGCACCCGCGAGGTGCGGGACACTGGGGGCATGCCTTCCGCACTGCCCGACGGTGACCCCATGCCCGAGACCGGCGCGCTGCCCCCGCACGCCCTCCAGGGCGCCGCGGACCGGCCGCTCGGGTTCTATCTCCACGTGCCGTACTGCGCCACCCGCTGCGGCTACTGCGACTTCAACACCTACACGGCGACCGAGCTGCGCGGCTCGGGCGGCGTACTGGCCTCCCGCGACAACTACGCCGACACCCTGACCGACGAGATCCGGCTCGCCCGGAAGGTACTCGGCGACGACCCCAGGCCCGTCCGCACGGTCTTCGTCGGCGGCGGTACGCCCACGCTGCTGGCCGCGTCCGACCTCGTACGGATGCTGGGCGCCGTACGCGAGGAGTTCGGCCTCGCCGACGACGCTGAGGTCACCACCGAGGCGAACCCGGAGTCCGTCGACCCGGCGTACCTCGCGGAGCTGCGCGACGGCGGCTTCAACCGGATCTCCTTCGGTATGCAGAGCGCCAGACAGCACGTCCTGAAGGTGCTCGACCGTACGCACACCCCCGGGCGGCCCGAGGCGTGCGTGGCCGAGGCCCGCGCGGCCGGGTTCGACCACGTGAACCTCGACCTGATCTACGGCACGCCCGGCGAGAGCGACGACGACTGGCGCGCCTCGCTGTCGGCGGCGGTGGGCGCCGGGCCCGACCACATCTCGGCGTACGCGCTGATCGTCGAGGAGGGCACGGGGCTGGCCCGGCGCATCCGGCGCGGCGAGATCCCGATGACCGACGACGACGAGCACGCCGACCGCTATCTGATCGCGGACGAGACGCTGGCGGCGGCCGGGTTCTCCTGGTACGAGGTCTCCAACTGGGCCACCACCGACGCCGGGCGCTGCCTGCACAACGAGCTGTACTGGCGCGGCGCGGACTGGTGGGGCGCGGGGCCGGGCGCCCACAGCCATGTCGGCGGGGTCCGGTGGTGGAACGTGAAGCACCCCGGGGCGTACGCGGCGGCGCTGGCGGAGGGGCGGTCGCCGGGGGCGGGCCGGGAGGTCCTCACGGCGGAGGACCGGCGCGTGGAGCGGATCCTGCTGGAGCTGCGGCTGTCCGACGGTGTGGAGCTGTCGCTGCTGCGGCCGGCCGGGCTGGCTGCGGCGGGGCGGGCACGGTCGGAGGGGCTGCTGGAGGCGGGGCCGTACAGGGAGGGGCGGGCGGTGCTGACGCTGCGGGGGCGGTTGCTGGCGGACGCGGTGGTGCGGGGGCTGGTGGACTGAGTCCGCCCCTGCGGGCCGGCGGCCGGGTTGGCCTCAATCGCCGGCCGGGCTGGTGCCCTCCGGGTGTCCTCCCGGTCCGGGGGCGGGTGGCCTCCCGGCGGGGTGCGGGGTCTGGGGTTTGGGTTGCGGTTGTGGGTGTGGGTTGGGGTGCGGGGTCTCCGGAGGTGCATGTCCGGACGGCGTGATTTACGGCGCGTGCCCCGTTCGTTGGACCCGTTGACCCGGGTTGTTCACGCGCCACAAATCAGCCTGAGTGTCCGAACACGCACCTCCTGCGACCCCGCCCCCCTTACGCCGTCACTCGCGACGGTCACCGACCCCCGGTCCGCCCTCCTGCGGCGTCACGAGGCCGGCACGGCCCGGGGTCGCCTCCGGCGGGCGATCCTGGCGGTCACCGGCCACGGTCCCCGTGAGGGGACTCGCAGAGGCCGCCCCCGGGTCCGCCGCCGTCACCCGTAACGGTCACCGTCACCGTGTGCCCCTCCTGCGGCGTCACGACAGCGGTACGGCCCCGGGGTCGCCTCCGGCGGGGTGATTCCGGTGGTCATTGACCCCAGCCCCCGTCTCCGTCTGTCGCGGGTGATCTTGGCGGTGGCCTGCCCCGGTCCGCTTCGCGCCGTGAGGGCACCGGCACGTGCCGCCCCCGTTTCCACCTCCCGCAGGCGGTCCCGCCTCCCGCAGAGACAGGTCGTCCCTCTTCCCGCGGGGGGAAGGGGGACGCGCAGGGGTCGTGGTCGGACACTTGGGCTGATTTGTGGTGCGTGGACAGGGTGGGTCGTCGGGTCCAACGAGCGGTGCACGCGCCGTAAATCACGCCGTCCGGGCATGACCCCGGAGCGGCACCCGGGCACCGGCCCGCACCACCGAAGCCCGGCCGGCGATTGAGGCCACCCCGCCCCGGCCCGAAGAGGCGGCACCTCGGCCCCGGAAGCGGGCCCCGGGCGCCAGCCCGCACCACCCCACCCCACCGGCGCCCCGCAACCAGCCGCACTACAACCCCGGCTCCGTCACGAAATCGATCAGTTCCTCCACCCGGCCCAGCAACGCCGGCTCCAGGTCCCTGAACGACCGCACCGAGGACAGGATCCGCTGCCACGCCGCACCGGTGTTTTCCGGCCAGCCCAGCTCGCGGCACACCCCCGTCTTCCAGTCCTGCCCCCGAGGCACCGTCGGCCACGCCGGGATGCCGACCGACGACGGCTTCACCGCCTGCCAGACGTCGATGTACGGGTGGCCCACGATCAGGACGTCGTCCCCGGTGACCCGCTCCGCGAGGCGGGACTCCTTGGAGCCGGGCACCAGATGGTCGACCAGCACACCGAGGCGCGCGTCCGCCGCCGGGCCGAACTCCGCGACGATCGCCGGGAGATCGTCGATGCCCTCCAGATACTCCACGACCACGCCCTCGATCCGCAGGTCGTCGCCCCAGACCCGTTCCACCAGCTCCGCGTCGTGCCGCCCCTCCACATAGATGCGCCCCGCACGGGCCACCCGGGCGCGGGCGCCCGGGACGGCGACCGAGCCGGAGGCCGTACGGGTGGGGCGGACGGGACCGCCCGCGGTGGGCCGGACCAGGGTGACGACCTGGCCTTCGAGCATGAACCCCCGCTCCACCAGCGGGAACACCCGGTGCTTGCCGAAGCGGTCCTCCAGCGTGACCGTCGGCCCCTCGGCGGTCTTCTCGCAGCGGATCACCGCGCCGCAGAAGCCGGTCGACACCTCCTCGACCACCAGATCCGGTTCCGCGGGCACCTCGGGCACCGGCTTCGAACGCTTCCAGGGCGGGGTCAGATCGGGGCTGTAGCTGCGCATCCGCCGACGATATCGGGGCCGGCGCCACCCCGCGCGGATACCCGCGGGGTGGCTACGCCGTGCCGAAACGCGCCGCCAGTCGGTCCCGCTGCGCCCGTACGAACGCCGCGTCGACGGTCGCGCCGTGGCCGGGAACGTACAGCGCGTCCTCGCCGCCCAGCGCCAGCAGCCGGTCCAGCGCGGCCGGCCAGCGTGAAGGGATCGCGTCGGAGCCGGCCTGCGGTTCGCCCGACTCCTCGACCACGTCGCCGCAGAAGACGACCTCGCGTTCGCCGGGGACGAGCAGCGCGAGATCGTGCCCCGAGTGGCCCGGCCCGACATTGGCGAGAAGTACCTGCCGTCCGCCGAGATCGAGCGTCGACTCGCCGGACACCTCGTGCTGCGGCCCGACCAGTACGTCCACGGCCTCGGTCGCGTCGGCGACGGCCACCCCGTGCCGTACGGCGGAGGCGCGCAGGCTGTCGCGGTCGCGCGGGAGCAGCTCCGCCATGCCGACCGCGCCGTACACCCGCGCCCCGGAGAACGCGGCCGTCCCCAGGACATGGTCGAAATGGGGATGGCTGAGCACGATGTGCGTGACGCGCCGGCCGCAGAGCGCCTGCGCCTGCGCGCGGATCTCGGCGCCCTCACGGAGCGTCGAGCCCGTGTCGTACAGAAGTACGGCGTCCTCACCCATGACCAGCCCGACCGTCGCATCCCAGCCAGGGAGCCTGCGTCTGCCGACTCCCGGTGCGATGCGTTCCCACCCCTGCTCTTCCCAACGGACGTTCATACGGCGACGCTATCGGTGGGGACGGCGGTGCCGCGCGCGGTAGCGTGACCGGTCGGCCTTGCTAGGGGCGTACCTCACGGCCGTACACTGGCCCGGGGAATGCTGGCACTCCAACGCACCGAGTGCCAAGCCGGATCCGAGGAACCAGAGCTGGAGGTGTGCGCGATGCTGAGCGAACGCAGGCTTGAGGTGCTGCGCGCCATCGTCCAGGACTATGTCGGCACGGAGGAGCCCGTCGGCTCCAAGGCGCTGACCGAGCGGCACAAGCTCGGTGTCTCCCCGGCCACTGTCCGTAACGACATGGCCGTCCTGGAGGACGAGGGCTTCATCGCCCAGCCCCACACGAGCGCGGGGCGTATTCCGACGGACAAGGGCTACCGCCTCTTCGTCGACCGGCTCGCGGGCGTCAAGCCCCTGTCGGCGCCGGAGCGCAGGGCCATCCAGAACTTTCTCGACAGCGCCGTCGACCTGGACGACGTGGTGGGCCGTACGGTGCGGCTGCTCGCGCAGCTGACCCGGCAGGTCGCGGTCGTGCAGTACCCCTCGCTGACGCGCTCGACGGTGCGCCACGTGGAGCTGCTCTCGCTGGCCCCCGCGCGGCTGATGCTCGTCCTGATCACCGACACCGGCCGGGTCGAGCAGCGCATGATCGACTGCCCGGTGCCGTTCGGCGAGACCTCGCTGGCGGACCTGCGGGCCCGGCTCAACGCCCGGGTCGTCGGCCGCCGTTTCTCGGACGTGCCGCTGCTGGTGCAGGAGCTGCCCGAGTCCTTCGACCTGGAGGACCGGGGCACGGTGACCACCGTCCTGGCGACGCTGCTGGAGACGCTGGTCGAGGAGACGGAGGAGCGGCTGATGATCGGCGGGACCGCCAATCTGACGCGCTTCGGGCACGACTTCCCCCTGACGATCCGGCCGGTGCTGGAGGCACTTGAGGAGCAGGTCGTGCTCCTCAGGCTGCTCGGCGAGGCCGAGGACTCGGGCATGACCGTACGAATCGGGCACGAGAACGCCCACGAGGGCCTCAACTCCACGTCCGTCGTCGCGGTCGGCTACGGTTCGGGCGACGAGGCAGTCGCCAAACTCGGCGTGGTCGGACCGACCCGCATGGACTACCCCGGAACGATGGGAGCGGTACGCGCAGTGGCACGTTACGTCGGACAGATCCTGGCGGAGTCGTAAGTGGCCACGGACTACTACGCCGTACTCGGCGTACGCCGCGACGCGTCGCAGGACGAGATCAAGAAGGCATTCCGCAGGCTCGCCCGCGAGCTGCACCCGGATGTCAATCCCGATCCCAAGACGCAGGAGCGCTTCAAGGAGATCAACGCCGCCTACGAGGTGTTGTCGGACCCGCAGAAGAAGCAGGTCTACGACCTCGGCGGCGACCCGCTCTCGCAGGCGGGCGGTGGCGCGGGCGGATTCGGGGCCGGTGGCTTCGGCAACTTCTCCGACATCATGGACGCGTTCTTCGGGACGTCGCAGCAGCGTGGCCCGAGGTCGCGGACGCGGCGCGGCCAGGACGCGATGATCCGGCTGGAGATCGACCTCAACGAGGCGGCCTTCGGCACCACCAAGGACATCCAGGTCGACACGGCGGTCGTCTGTACGACCTGCTCGGGCGAGGGCGCCGCACCCGGCACCTCCGCGCAGACCTGTGACATGTGCCGCGGCCGTGGCGAGGTCTCCCAGGTCACCCGGTCCTTCCTGGGCCAGGTCATGACATCGCGGCCGTGTCCGCAGTGCCAGGGCTTCGGTACGGTCGTGCCGACCCCCTGCCCCGAGTGCGCCGGCGACGGCCGCATCCGCTCCCGCCGCACGCTCACGGTCAAGATCCCGGCAGGCGTCGACAACGGCACCCGTATCCAGCTCTCCGGTGAGGGTGAGGTCGGCCCCGGCGGCGGGCCGGCCGGCGATCTGTACGTTGAGATCCACGAATCGCCGCACGCGGTGTTCCAGCGGCGCGGCGACGATCTGCACTGCACGGTGACGATCCCGATGACCGCGGCGGCGCTGGGCACCCAGTGTCCGCTGGAGACACTGGACGGCGTCGAGGACATCGACGTACGGCCGGGCACCCAGTCGGGCCAGTCGATCCCGCTCCACGGGCGCGGCATCACGCATCTGCGCGGCGGCGGCCGGGGCGATCTGATCGTCCATGTCGAGGTCATGACGCCGTCGAAACTCGACCCGGAGCAGGAGCGGTTGCTGCGCGAGCTGGCGAAGCTCAGGGGCGAGGAGCGGCCCACCGGCCAGTTCCAGCCGGGCCAACAGGGGCTGTTCTCCAGGCTGAAGGACGCGTTCAACGGCCGCTAGGCCGTGTCTGACAATTCCCGCCTGGCTCGCGGCGCCTGGTACGGCACCTCGCCGCGTTGTCGGACTCGGCCGAGTACGCCCGGTACGAGTCCGATCCTCCGCCTCGCGATGCACCGCACCAGCCGCCGCGAGCCCCGCCCTACGGGCGGACGGCGCCATTTGTCGGACACGGCCCAGGGCCCGTTCCCGCGTTCCGCCCCCGCGCCCGGCGGGCCGCACACGCGGCCCGTCCGGTCCGGGGCGGAACGCGGTGCGCCGCGGGGCGGCGGGACTCGGCGGACAGGCATCGGGCCGCGCCCGTCCCGGGATCGCGGTCCACGTGCGGCGCCCCACCGGGGGCATGGCACGATGCGTGCATGCCCTCCGTGTTGACCGACATCTGCCGGTATCCGATCGTGCAGGCCCCCATGGCGGGCGGCGCGTCCTGCCCGCAGTTGGTCGCGGCCGTCGGCGACGCCGGGGGCCTCGGATTCCTCGCCGCCGGGTACAAGACCGCCGACGGGATGTACCAGGAGGTCAAACAGCTCCGGGGGCTCAGCGGCAGCGCGTTCGGGATCAACCTCTTCATGCCGCAGCCGCACCACGACGACCACGCCGCCGTGGAGCTCTACCGCGATCAGCTCGCCGGTGAGGCGACCTGGTACGAGACGCCCCTCGGCGACCCCGAGGCGGGCCGTGACGACGGGTACGAGGCCAAGCTCGCGATACTCCTCGACGATCCCGTCCCGGTCGTCTCGTTCACCTTCGGCTGCCCCACTCCCACCACGCTCGACGCCTTCTCCCGCGTCGGCACCCTCACCGTCGTCACGGTGACCACGCCCGAAGAGGCCCAGACCGCCGAGTGGTCGGGCGCCGACGTCGTCTGCGTGCAGGGCGTCGAGGCCGGCGGCCACCAGGGCACGCACCGCGACGACCCCGCCACCGACGGCGCGGGCATCGGGCTGCTGTCGCTCGTCACCCAGGTACGCGAGGCCGTGACCCTGCCGGTCATCGCGGCCGGCGGGCTCATGCGCGGCGGCCAGATCGCCGCCGTACTCGCCGCAGGCGCCGACGCCGCCCAGTTCGGCACCGCCTTCCTCGTCTGCCCGGAGTCCGGCGCCCACGCCCTGCACAAACGCGCCATGACCGACCCGATGTTCACCCGGACCGAACTCACCCGCGCCTTCTCCGGCCGGCCCGCACGCGGTCTCGTCAACCGCTTCATGCGCGAACACGGCCCCTACGCCCCGCCCGCGTACCCGGCGGTGCACCACCTCACCGCCGGGCTGCGCAAGGCCGCGGCCAAGGTCGGCGACCCGCAGGGCATGGCCCTGTGGGCGGGCCAGGGCCACCGGATGGCCCGCGCGCTGCCCGCCGGGCGGCTCGTCGAGGTCCTCGCCGACGAATTCGACGCCGCCCGCGCCTCGTTGACCCCGGGACACGCCTCATGACCGCACCCGTCTTCGTCGTCGACACCGCCGAGACCCTGCGGACCGGCACCGTCACGCTGGACGGCCCCGAGGGCCGCCACGCCGTCTCCGTGAGGAGGCTGCGCGTGGGGGAGGAGGTCGTCCTGACCGACGGCTCCGGCACCGGCGCCCACGGGACGGTCGCGGCCGTCCACGGCAAGGACCGGCTGGAGGTGGCCGTCACCGGCGTACTGACCGAGGAGGAGCCCGCGCCGCGCGTCACCGTCGTACAGGCCCTGCCCAAGGGCGACCGGGGCGAACTGTCCGTCGAGACGATGACCGAGACCGGTGTCGACGCGATCGTGCCCTGGCAGGCCGCGCGCTGCGTCACCCAGTGGCGGGGCGAGCGGGGCGCCAAGGCCCTCGCCAAATGGCGCGCCACCGCCCGCGAGGCGGGCAAGCAGTCCCGCAGACTCCGCTTCCCCCGGGTCGCGGACGCGATGTCCTCCAAAGAGGTCGCGGCGCTCCTGGCGACCGCCGACTTCGCCGCCGTCCTGCACGAGGAGGGCAGCCTGCCGCTGGCCACCGCCGAACTCCCGGACACCGGAAGCATCGTGCTGGTCGTCGGGCCCGAAGGCGGCGTGTCCCCCGACGAGTTGGCGCTGTTCGCGGACGCCGGGGCCGCCCCGTACCGGCTCGGCCGGACCGTGCTGCGCACCTCCACCGCCGGCACGGCCGCCTGCGCGCTGCTGCTCGGCCGCACCGGCCGCTGGTCCTGATCGCCGGGCGGACACCTCCCGGCGCCGGCGGGGCGGATAGCATGCCTCCTTACGGAAGCGACCGGGCACGACCGGCCGACCGACACGAGGAGACCCGGACCATGGCGGGAGAACGACAGGCCGACTGCCTGTTCTGCAAGATCGTCGCCGGGGAGGTGCCCGCGACCGTCGTACGTGAGACGGACACCACCGTGGCCTTCAGGGACATCAACCCGCAGGCCCCCACCCATGTGCTGGTGATCCCCAAGGTCCACTACCCGGACGCGGCCGCGCTCGCCGCCGCCGAACCGCAGGTCGCCGCCGACGTCCTGCGCGAGTCCGCCGAGGTCGCCGCCGAGGACAAGACCGTCGGCAGCGGCTACCGGATCGTCTTCAACACCGGCAGCGGCGCCGGCCAGACCGTCTTCCACGCGCACGCCCACGTGCTCGGCGGACGCGGCCTCAACTGGCCCCCCGGGTAGGCGTCCGACACCGTGTCCGTACGAGAACTCGTCGTCCTCGGCACCGCCAGCCAGGTCCCCACCCGGCACCGCAACCACAACGGCTATCTGCTGCGCTGGGACGGCGAGGGCATCCTCTTCGACCCGGGCGACGGCACCCAGCGCCAGATGGCGCGTGCCGCGGTCGCGGCCCACGACATCAACCGGATCTGCGTCACGCACTTCCACGGCGACCACTCGCTCGGCCTCGCCGGAGTGATCCAGCGCATCAACCTGGACGGCGTCCCGCACGAGGTCACCGCGCACTACCCGGCGAGCGGGCACGTCTTCTTCAGGAGGCTGCGTTACGCGACGGCGTACCGCGAGAGCGTCGACATCACCGAGGCACCCGTCGAGGCCGACGGCGTACTCGCGCGCACCGGCTCGTACACCCTGCGGGCGCACCGGCTCTCGCACCCCGTCGAGTCCTACGGCTACCGGATCACCGAGCCCGACGGCCGCAGGATGCTGCCCGAACGCCTCGCCGCGCACGGCATCCAGGGGCCCGACGTGGGACGCCTCCAGCGGGACGGCGAACTGCGCGGGGTGACGCTCGCCGACGTCAGCGAGGAGCGCAGGGGCCAGAGCTTCGCGTTCGTCATGGACACCCGGCTCTGCGACGGCGTGCACGCCCTGGCCGACGGCTGCGACATGCTGGTCATCGAGTCCACCTTCCTCGACGAGGACCATCAACTGGCCGCCGACCACGGGCATCTGACGGCGGGCCAGGCGGGCGCGGTGGCGCGGGAGGCCGGCGTACGGCACCTCGTCCTGACGCACTTCTCGCAGCGCTACAGCGACCCGGCCCAGTTCGAGCGGCAGGCCAGGGCGGCCGGCTACGAGGGAGACATGACCGTCGCGGCGGACCTCGTGCGGGTGCCGCTCCCCAAGCGCTCCGGCTGACCCGCGCCCGGCCCGCCGGCACGGACCGCACGGCCCCGCCGTCACGCCGGCTGTCAGTGCCATCGGGCACACTGTCCGGACCGTACGCCGATCCGGGAGCGCGACCGTGACCCCACGTGAAGGAACCCCGCAGGCACACACCGCCGACGTCGACCCGCTGGGCGCCCTGCGCGCCCCCGACGACCCGGACTGCGACGTCTACCTCACCGGCACGGTCTTCCTCGACATCATCTTCACCGGCCTCGACAGCGCCCCCGTGCGCGGCACCGAGTCCTGGGCCCGGGGCATGGGTTCGAGCCCCGGCGGCATCGCCAACATGGCCAGCGCGCTGGCCCGGCTGGGACTGCGCACCTCACTCTCGGCCGCCTTCGGCGACGACCACTACGGGGAGTACTGCTGGGACGCGCTGGAGCAGGGCGAGGGCATCGACCTCTCCCGTTCCCGCACCGTCCCCGGCTGGCACTCACCGGTCACGGTCTCCATGGCGTACGAGGGCGAGCGCACGATGGTCTCCCACGGCCACGAGGCGCCGCCGCCCGAAGGCACCCTGCCCGAGTGCCCGCCACGCGCGCGTGCCGCCGTCGCCGCGCTCACACCGGGCCGCAGCGAGGGGTGGATCGCCCGCGCCGCCGGGCACGGCGCGCGGGTCTTCGCCGACGTGGGGTGGGACGACACGGGCCGCTGGGACCTCGCCGGGCTCCCCGACCTGGCGCACTGCGAGGCGTTCCTGCCCAACGCCCAGGAGGCGATGCGCTACACCCGGGCGGACTGCCCCAAGGCCGCCGCGCGGGCGCTCGCCGAACTGGTGCCGCTGGTCGTCGTGACCCTGGGCGCGGAGGGCGCCTACGCGGTCGACGGCGCCACCGGGGCCACCGCCGAGGTGCCTGCCATCGACGTGGAGGCGCTCGACCCGACGGGCGCGGGTGACGTGTTCGTCGCCGGGTTCGTCACCGGCACCCTCGCCGGCTGGCCGCTCGCCGACCGGCTCGCCTTCTCCGGGCTCACCGCCGCCCTGTCGGTCCAGGAGTTCGGCGGATCGCTGTCGGCGCCCGGCTGGGCGGAGGTCGCCGCCTGGTGGAGCTATGTCCGGGAGTCGTCCGACCAGGACCCGGCGGCGCTGCGCCGGTACGCCTTCCTGGCCGGGCTCCTGCCCGCGCCGAGCCGGCCGTGGCCACTGCGCAGGGCCGTGCCGACGATCGGGTTCGGCCGCTCGGGCTGAGGACGGAAGCCCCGTCCGGTGACCATTCGGACCCCCCGCCGGAAAGCCGCGCGGAAAAGCCCTACGGGCTTCTCAGTGCCAAGTCGTACGCTGGTACCCAGAGGTTGTCGAGCGGCGAGAACCCCGCAACGGGAGGTATGCGCAGGCCACAGTGCCGGCCCATGACTCAGACACCCACAGTCCGTACCACCGCGCCCGGTCAGGCGCGAGCCCACTTCACCATCCCCGCCAAGCACCCGATGGTGACGGTCCTCGGCTCCGGTGACTCGCTGTTGCGCGTGATCGAGAAGGCGTTCCCGGCCGCCGACATCCATGTCCGGGGCAACCAGATCAGCGCCGTCGGCGACGCGGCCGAGGTCGCGCTGATCCAGAGCCTGTTCGACGAGATGATGCTGGTGCTCCGCACCGGTCAGCCGATGACGGAGGACGCAGTGGAACGCTCGATCGCCATGCTCAGGGCGAGCGAGAACGGCGGCGCGGACGGACCCGAGACCCCCGCCGAAGTTCTCACGCAGAACATCGTCTCCAGCCGCGGCCGCACGATCCGCCCCAAGACGCTCAACCAGAAGCGTTACGTGGACGCGATCGACAAGCACACCATCGTCTTCGGTATCGGTCCCGCGGGTACCGGCAAGACCTATCTCGCCATGGCCAAGGCCGTGCAGGCCCTCCAGTCCAAGCAGGTCACCAGGATCATCCTGACCAGACCCGCGGTGGAGGCGGGGGAGCGGCTCGGCTTCCTGCCCGGCACGCTGTACGAGAAGATCGACCCGTATCTGCGCCCGCTCTACGACGCGCTGCACGACATGCTCGACCCCGACTCGATCCCGCGCCTGATGGCCGCGGGCACGATCGAGGTCGCGCCCCTGGCGTACATGCGCGGCCGGACGCTGAACGACGCCTTCATCATCCTCGACGAGGCGCAGAACACCAGCTCGCAGCAGATGAAGATGTTCCTGACAAGGCTCGGCTTCGACTCGAAGATCGTCATCACGGGCGATGTCACCCAGGTCGACCTCCCCGGCGGCACGAAGAGCGGTCTGCGCCAGGTCCAGGACATCCTGCACGACGTCGAGGACGTGCACTTCTCCCGGCTCACATCGGACGATGTCGTCCGGCACAAGCTCGTCGGCCGTATCGTCGACGCCTACGAGCAGTACGACAGCCGCGACGGCGGCGAACAGCACAGCTGAGCCGGCACCTCGCGGCCCAGCGGCATCTACCGGGAGAGTCACACCGCACCATGTCGATCGACGTCAACAACGAGTCAGGCACCGAGGTCGACGAGCAGGCGATCCTCGGGGCCGCCCGCTACGCGCTGACCCGGATGCGAATCCACCCCCTCTCCGAGCTCTCGGTGATCGTGGTGGACTCCGCGGCCATGGAGCAGCTCCACATGCAGTGGATGGACCTGCCCGGTCCGACCGATGTCATGTCCTTCCCGATGGACGAGCTGCGTCCACCGGTGAAGGACGACGAGGAGCCCCCGCAGGGGCTCCTCGGTGACGTCGTGCTCTGTCCGGAGGTCGCCAGGACCCAGGGCGAGGAAGCGCCGACGCGGCACTCCATGGACGAGGAGCTCCAGCTCCTCACCGTCCACGGCGTCCTGCACCTCCTCGGGTACGACCACGAGGAGCCGGACGAGAAGGCCGAGATGTTCGGCCTCCAGGCGGCCATCGTGGACGGCTGGCGGGCCGAACAGGGCCTCACCGGTCCCTCTCCCGCACCGACCGTCTCGTGATCACGCAACTGATCATCGGGGCGGTCGCGCTGGTCGTCGTCGCCTGGCTGGCGGCCTGCGCCGAGGCGGGGCTCGCCCGCGTCTCCACGTTCCGGGCGGCCGAGGCCGAGCGCTCCGGGCGGCGCGGCGCCGACAAGCTGGCCCAGATCGCCGCCGACCCCACCCGGTACCTCAACGTGGCGCTGCTGGTCCGGGTCGCCTGCGAGATGGCCGCCGGGGTGCTGGTCACCTACGTCTGCCTGGAGGAGTTCCGGGACACCTGGGCCGCGCTGCTCGTCGCGATCGGCGTGATGGTCCTCGTGAGCTATGTCGCCGTGGGCGTCTCGCCGCGCACCATCGGCCGCCAGCACCCGCTGAACACGGCGACCGCCGCCGCGTACGTACTGCTGCCGCTGGCCCGGATCATGGGGCCGGTCCCGCAGCTGCTGATCCTCCTGGGCAACGCCCTCACGCCCGGCAAGGGCTTCCGCAAGGGCCCGTTCGCGAGCGAGGCGGAGCTGCGGGCGATGGTGGACCTCGCCGAGCAGGAGTCGCTGATCGAGGACGACGAGCGCCGGATGGTGCACTCGGTCTTCGAACTCGGGGACACGCTGGTGCGGGAGGTCATGGTCCCGCGTACGGACCTGGTCTGCATCGAGCGCTACAAGACGATCAGACAGGCCCTGACGCTGGCGCTGCGCTCCGGCTTCTCCCGGATCCCGGTCACGGGGGAGAACGAGGACGACATCGTCGGCATCGTCTACCTCAAGGACCTGGTGAGGAAGTCGCACATCAACCGCGACTCCGAGGCCGATCTGGTCTCCACTGCGATGCGCCCGGCGGCGTTCGTGCCGGACACGAAGAACGCGGGCGATCTGCTCCGGGAGATGCAGCAGGAGCGCAATCACGTCGCCGTCGTCATCGACGAGTACGGCGGCACGGCCGGCATCGTGACGATCGAGGACATCCTGGAGGAGATCGTCGGCGAGATCACGGACGAGTACGACCGTGAGCTGCCGCCCGTCGAGGAGACGGGCACCGACTCCTACCGGGTCACCGCCCGGCTCGACATCGGCGATCTCGGGGAGCTGTACGGGCTCGACGAGTTCGACGACGAGGACGTGGAGACGGTCGGCGGTCTGCTCGCGAAGGCGCTGGGCCGGGTGCCGATCGCCGGGGCCAGCGCGCTGGTGGAGCTGCCGGACGGGCGCACGCTGCGGCTGACGGCGGAGTCCCCGGCCGGCCGGCGGAACAAGATCGTGACGGTCCTCGCGGAGCCGGCCGAGCGGACGACCGCGCGGTGAGCGGGGCGGCGCGGGACGGCTCGCTGTCCCGGGACGGACTGCGCGCGTTCTGCCTGGAGTTCGACGCCGTGACGGAGGAGTTCCCCTTCAACCCGGAGACGTCGGTCTTCAAGGTCGTGGGGAAGGTGTTCGCGCTCACCGCGCTGGACGCCGAGCCGTTGAAGGTCTCGCTCAAGTGCGACCCGGACGAGGCGATCCGGCTCCGTGCCGCCCATCCGCAGATCGTCCCCGGCTGGCACCTCAACAAGCGGCACTGGAACACGGTCACGGTCGCCGGGCTGCCCGCCGGGACGGTGCGCGAGCTGATCGAGGACAGCTACGACCTGGTGGTGGCCGGTCTGCCGAAGGCGGAGCGCCTCCGGCTGGACCGGCCGTGACAGGTCCCCGGTCTCAGCTGTTGGGCCGCAGCCTGCGGCGCACCTGACGCCTCACCGCCGGACCGATCCGCAGCGGCGAGCCGTTCTCCAGGTCGGACAGCCGCCGCTCCATGGAGTTGAGCTTCTTCTGGAGCTCGTTGTTCTTCTTGGTGAGCACCTCGATACGGCGGTCGGTGACGGTGTGCCGCTCGTGCAGCCGGCTGAACCGGTAGTGCAGCGAGCCGTCGTCCGTGCCGTCCCACACACCGAGGGACGGCGGCAGGTCGAGCGCGCCGAGGCGCAGGTCGAACGCGGCTCCGCCGTCGCCGTGGGTGAAGGTGTTCTCCAGCCCGTTCCGGTCGAGGAAGCCGACGAAGCGGTCGAAGCGCTCCTTGTGCCCGTTCAGCATCTCGCTGAAGTCGGCCTGGTCGTACAGCTCCTGCGGGTGGATGTCGGCGGGCGTGGCGCTGAGCATCCGGTGCGGTATGCCGAAGTAGCGGCACAGCTCCAGGGTCCGCGAGTCGTGGACGAGCACGACGCTGGGGGTGCCGGCGAGCAGGGGCGCGATGTTGCCGTGGATACGGGTGCCGTAGACGAAGTCGTACGTCGCCAGCTCGTCCATCCAGGTCTTGGGGTCCAGCGGGACCCTGACCCGGTTCTCCTCGAACAGCGGGTGGGTCAGCCGGCGGGGGAAGCGGGTCTTCGGGCCGGTGACGGCGGAGGTGTCGCCCCAGAAGAGGATCTCGGCGTCGGCGAGGTTCTGCGCGTAGTACCGCAGGTGCGGGAAGCGTTCGAGCGCGTGGCGGGCCAGGCCCTCCAGGTCGCCGACGGTCGTCGCGCCCGGCGACATGTTGATCACGATCCGGGAGTGGGCGTCTATCGTGCCCGGGTTCCGGGGCGTCGGGAAGGTGTCGCCGTGCAGGAACATCGACGGACAGCCGATGACCTCGATGTGCTTCTTGAAACCGAGCCGCTCCAGGAAGGAGGCGGTCAGCTCACCGCGTACGCCCATGGAGGCCGACCTGTCCAGAACGGCCTTGACGAACCGCTTGACCGACGCCTCGATGGGCCCCAGCTTGGCGGTGTCGTAGTCATGGGTGGCCTGCGCGCCCACGCCCACGACGACGACGGGGATGGTGAGCTGCTCGATGAGGGTGGACAGCTTGTCCAGCGCGCCCTTGAAGGAGGGGCGGAAGGCGTTGGCGAGGGGGACGACGAAGACGTCGTACTGCTCGTTGATCTGCCGGGCACGCTCGGCCGTCGGGACGGTGCTGAGCCCGTTGGACGTGATCTCGGTGCGCTCGGTGAGGAGGATCTTGTGCGCGGCGTCGCTGAAGAGCAGATTCCCGGAGTTCGTGCCGATCAGGTCCTTCTGGATGAACTCCTGCTGACTGGCGACGTAGAACGGGCTCTTACCAGAGCGTATGAGTATGCGCTTCATGACCTTCTTCCTCGTTTGCTCAGACACACCTGTCTGGGAGCCCGGCAAGCGCTCTCCCCCACCGGCACCGGTCCTGGTCAGTGACCGGGCGGCATGGAACGGGACGATACCCGAGATCAAAAGCTAGAAGACATGGGTATTTCATGCTTTGTTGGGATGGCGTTCATGTGATTCACAGCTCGTGCGGGATGCCGGAATCGCGGAGTGCGACGCTGTGTCAGGCGGACGGTGCGCTCCGTGTGCCGGCGTCCCCGCGGTGACGGTGGAACACGCGCACCGGGACACCCCTCTGTACCCCAGGAAAGCCGGAAGGACACCCCGTCGGTGATCGGAAGACTTCAGTGCGTGGTGCTCGACTGCGCCGACGCGCGGCGGCTGGCACGTTTCTACCAGGCCCTGCTCGGCGGCGACGTCGACCGGCCCGATCCCCGGTGGGCCGTGGACGACGGCTTCGCGACCCTGCACACCGGGGACGGTCTCGTCCTGGCCTTCCAGCGGGTGCCGGAGTACCGGGCGCCCCGGTGGCCGGACGCCGCGTATCCGCAGCAGTTCCATCTGGATCTCGACGTCGGGGACATCGACCTGGCCCAGGAGCAAGTGCTCGGTCTCGGCGCGGTGTTGCTCGCCGTCGACCCCGCCGGGTGGCGGGTCTTCGCGGATCCGGCGGGGCACCCCTTCTGCCTTCTCGGCCGGCCGGGGCGGGCCGCCCGCCCGGTGGAGCGGCTCTCTACGCTGGAGCCATGACGCAGAGCACCGACCTCGACCCCGAGGACCGCAAGATCATCACGCTGGCCCGCAGCGCCCGTGCCCGTAACGGCGTGCCCGAGGGGGCCGCCGTACGGGACGACACCGGGCGCACCTATGTCGCCGGGACCGTCGCTCTCGACTCCCTGCGGCTGAGCGCGCTGCGGACCGCCGTCGCCATGGCCGTCGCGAGCGGCGCCACCTCGCTGGAGGCGGCGGCCGTCGTCACCGACGCGGAGGCGCCGAGCGAGGAGGACCGGGCCGCCGTACGCGATCTCGGCGGGCCCGCGACGCCCGTGCTGGTGGCCGCCCCCGACGGGACCGTGCGGCGGTCCCTGACCGCCGGCTGAGGCGTCCGGGGGGTCCGTCTCCGGGCCGGCTGGTCGGAGGCGGCGGGACGATCGGGGAGAATGGGCGCCATGAGCGCTCGTACCTCTCCGTCTCCCGAGACGTCCGAAGCCCCCCACCGGGCCGGTTTCGCCTGTTTCGTCGGTCGCCCCAACGCGGGCAAGTCCACCCTCACGAACGCTCTGGTCGGCCAGAAGGTGGCCATCACGTCGAGCCGGCCGCAGACCACGCGCCACACGGTGCGCGGCATCGTCCACCGGCCCGAGGCGCAGCTGATCCTGGTCGACACCCCCGGTCTCCACAAGCCGCGCACGCTGCTCGGTGAGCGGCTGAACGATGTCGTGCGCACCACCTGGGCCGAGGTCGACGTCATCGGTTTCTGTCTGCCCGCGGACCAGAAGCTCGGCCCCGGTGACCGCTTCATCGCCAAGGAGCTGGCCGGGATCAGGAAGACGCCGAAGGTCGCGCTCGTCACCAAGACCGACCTCGTCGACTCCCGTGTCCTGGCCGAGCAGCTGATCGCGGTCGACCAGCTCGGCAAGGAGCTGGGCTTCGAGTGGGCGGAGATCGTCCCGGTCTCGGCCGTCAGCGGCGACCAGGTGCACCTGGTCGCCGATCTGCTGGTCCCGCTGCTGCCGCAGAGCCCGCCGCTGTATCCGGAGGGCGACCTCACCGACGAGCCCGAGATGGTCATGGTGGCCGAGCTGATCCGCGAGGCCGCGCTCGAAGGCGTACGGGACGAGCTGCCGCACTCGATCGCGGTCGTGGTCGAGGAGATGCTGCCCCGCGAGGACCGGCCGGCGGACAAGCCGCTGCTGGACATCCACGCGAACGTCTACATCGAGCGGCCGAGCCAGAAGGGGATCATCATCGGCCCCAAGGGCAAGCGGCTCAAGGAGGTCGGGACGAAGTCCCGCAAGCACATCGAGGCGCTGCTGGGCACGCCGGTCTTCCTGGACCTGCACGTCAAGGTCGCGAAGGACTGGCAGCGCGACCCGAAGCAGCTGCGGAAGCTCGGCTTCTGAGCGGGCCGGGGCCGGAGCCCGTCGTACGGGCGGGGCGGATCGGTGCTTTTCCGGGCATTTGACCGCGCCCCCCGGTGATCCCGCATACTGATACGGCCCCGCGCGGACCGCGCGGCTCGGCTAGGCTGCGGCGCATCATGCGTTTCGGGCTGCTTCTCCTTAGCTGCCGCGGCGAGGGTCTGTAGTCGTAGGCCGACCCCCTCCCCGCGGAGTCTGGTGATGCGGTTTTCCCGCCCCGTCGGCCGTCCAAGCGGACACACGAGGAGCCCAACGCAATGTCTGAGCGCACTTCCGAGCGCCTGTCCGACCCCGCCGGTGCCGGATCGGCCGTCGGC
The DNA here is from genome assembly GCF_055583685.1 of Streptomyces sp. NPDC104581. Taxonomy (NCBI): domain Bacteria; kingdom Bacillati; phylum Actinomycetota; class Actinomycetes; order Kitasatosporales; family Streptomycetaceae; genus Streptomyces; species Streptomyces sp. NPDC104581. Next base: position 113,834 of record NZ_JBVJNN010000013.1, on the reverse strand, counting down.
CGTCCCACCCCCGTCACCAACGCCACGCACACCCAGAAGCCGTCCGGGATGCCGATCCACAAGTACGGCCGCTACGAGGCCGTGGACATCCCCGACCGCACGTGGCCGGACAACCGCATCACCCAGGCGCCCCGCTGGCTCTCCACCGATCTGCGCGACGGCAACCAGGCCCTGATCGACCCCATGTCACCCGCCCGCAAGCGCGAGATGTTCGACCTGCTGGTGCGCATGGGCTACAAGGAGATCGAGGTCGGCTTCCCCTCGTCCGGCGAGACCGACTTCGCGTTCGTGCGGTCGATCATCGAAGAGGGCGCCGTCCCCGAGGACGTGACCATCTCCGTCCTGACGCAGGCCAGGGAGGAGCTCATCGAGCGCACCGTCCAGTCGCTCGTCGGCGCCCACCGCGCCACCGTGCACCTGTACAACGCCACCGCCCCCACCTTCCGCCGCGTCGTCTTCCGCGGCACCCGCGAGCAGGTCAGGCAGATCGCCGTGGACGGTACGCGGCTGGTCTCCGAGTACGCGGAGAAGATCCTGGGCCCGGAGACGGTCTTCGGCTACCAGTACAGCCCGGAGATCTTCACCGACACCGAGCTGGACTTCGCCCTGGAGGTCTGCGAGGGCGTCATGGACGTCTGGCAGCCCGAGGAGGGCCGCGAGATCATCCTCAACCTGCCGGCCACCGTCGAGCGCTCCACCCCCTCCACGCACGCCGACCGCTTCGAGTGGATGTCGCGGAACCTGTCCCGCCGCGAGCACATCTGCCTCTCCGTGCACCCGCACAACGACCGCGGCACCGCCGTCGCCGCCGCCGAGCTGGCGATCATGGCCGGGGCCGACCGGATCGAGGGCTGTCTGTTCGGCCAGGGCGAGCGCACCGGCAACGTCGACCTGGTGACCCTGGGCATGAACCTGTTCTCCCAGGGCGTCGACCCGCAGATCGACTTCTCGCAGATCGACGAGATCCGCCGGACCAGCGAGTACTGCAACCAGATGGAGATCCACCCGCGCCACCCGTACGCGGGCGACCTCGTCTACACCGCCTTCTCCGGCTCGCACCAGGACGCCATCAAGAAGGGCTTCGACGCCATGGAGGCCGACGCGGCCTCCCGGGGCCCGGGCGTGACGGTCGACGACCTCACATGGGCCGTCCCGTACCTGCCGATCGACCCCAAGGACGTGGGCCGTTCGTACGAGGCGGTCATCCGGGTCAACTCGCAGTCCGGCAAGGGCGGTATCGCCTACGTACTGAAGAACGACCACAAGCTGGACCTGCCGCGCCGGATGCAGATCGAGTTCTCCCGGATCATCCAGGCGAAGACCGACTCCGAGGGAGGCGAGGTCACCCCCAAGGCGATCTGGTCGGCCTTCGAGGACGAGTACCTGCCCAACCCGGGCGACGCGAACGCCCGTTGGGGCCGGATCCAGCTGCGTTCGGGCCAGAGCACGACCGACAAGGACGGTACGGACACCCTGACCGTCGAAGCGGTCGTCGACGGCGTCGACACCGTGCTCACCGGCTCCGGCAACGGACCGATTTCGGCCTTCTTCGCCGCGCTGGCCGCCGTCGGGGTCGACGCCCGGCTGCTGGACTACTCCGAGCACACCATGAGCGAGGGCGCGAGCGCGCAGGCCGCCTCGTACATCGAGTGCGCGATCGACGGAAAGGTGCTCTGGGGTATCGGCATTGACGCCAACACCACACGCGCCTCGCTGAAAGCCGTCGTCTCCGCGGTGAACCGCGCAACGCGCTGACCTCGGCGTTCACCGGCCCCGCCCCCCTTTCCCGGTGGGCGGGGTTCGGCCATGTCGCGCCCACCTGACGCCCAGGTAATGACGCCGCGTCGTTGCTGTGGTTAACATCACGTCAATGCGGCAAAGTTGCCGAAGCGTTATGGAGGTGCGCGACGTGCTGCCAGGTCAGGGATCGAGCGGCAGGAAACTGCGCGTCTGCGGCATCAACACCGCGTGGAACACCATCGGGGACGGGGAGTTCTTCTGCCCCGACTGCGGCGGTGACCGCAACTACCGCCGCCGCACCGGCCGTCGCCGCTTCGCCGTGCTCGGAGTGCCGCTGGTGCCGCGCGGCCCGGCCGGCCCCGTCATCGAATGCGCCGCCTGCCACGGCCACTTCGGCACCGACATCCTCGACCACCCCACCACGGTCCGCTTCTCCGCGATGCTCCGGGACGCCGTCCACACGGTGGCGCTCGCCGTACTCGCCGCGGGCGGCACCTCCTCCCGTACGGTCCGGGAGACCGCCGTCGGCACGGTCAGGGCGGCCGGGATCGAGGACTGCACCGAGGAGCAGCTCACCGAGCTGGTGGAGGCGCTGGCCGCCGACACGGGGCGGTTTCTCATCGACCCCGGACCCTGCGGGGCCGCTCTCGCCATCGAGCTGCACGAGGCGCTGGAGCCGCTGGCCCCGCATCTCGCGTCGGCCGGCCGGGAGTCGATCCTGCTCCAGGGCGCGCGGATCGCGCTGGCCGACGGGCCGTACAGCGCGGCGGAGCGCGATGTGCTCTCCACCGTCGGCGGCGCGCTGCAACTGTGCGCCGACGACACGGCCCGGCTGCTCGAATCGGCCCGTACGCCCTCGTCCTGACCCTCCTCCCGCCGGTGTACCCCGTCCGCGTACTCCTCCGGGAGTAACCGCGCGCCCCGGTCACCCCGGGCAGTAACACCCATCTCGCTCTCACGCGCGACGATTCCGGCGCCTCCCCCCACGAGGCTTGGGTCAACTCTGACCGGCTGTGCAGAAGGGGGGCCCGCGATGGGGCCCGAAATCAAACGCCGACGTCTGCTGCCCTGGGCGGTGGTCGGACTGTGGGTGGTCGTGATCGCCGTGGCCGCCATGTTCGCCGGGAAGCTCGGCGACGTACAGCGCGACGAAGCCGTCGACTACCTCCCGGCGAGCGCCGACTCCACCCAGGTGGAGAAGGTCCGGCAGGAGCTGCCCGGCGGCGAGATGACCGATCTGATCGTCGTCTACCACCGCGACGGCGGACTCACCGCCGCCGACCGGACGACCGCCGAGGAGCAACTCGCGCGGGTCGCGGCCGAGCAGCGGCTCACCGCCCCGCCCAAGGGCGTCCCGTCCGAGGACGGCACGCTCCTGATGTACCCGGTCGCGAGCGCCGTCCCCGACGAGCCGGGCATCGACAAGGAGGCCGCGCGGATCGCCTTCGTCGAGGACGTACGGGCCCTCACCACGGAGGACGGCGGGGGCGGCGGCAGCGGACTCGACGTCGAGGTCGCCGGATCCGGCGCCCTCCAGTCCGACATGGAAGCCGTCTTCGAGTCCATCGACGGCACCCTGATGACGGCGACCGTGCTGGTCGTCGCCGTCCTGCTGATCATCACCTACCGCAGTCCGTTCCTGTGGATCGTGCCGCTGTTCGTCGTCGGCGCCGCCGCCGTCAGCTCCATGGCCGTCGTCTACGGGACGGTGCGCGCCTTCGACACCGTCGTCAGCAGCCAGAGCTCGGCCATCATGACGGTGCTCGTGTTCGGCGCGGGCACCGACTACGCGCTGCTGCTCGTCGCCCGCTACCGGGAGGAACTGCGCCGCGTACCCGAGCCTTACGACGCCATGCGCTCCGCGCTGCGCGGCTGCGGACCCGCCGTCCTCGCCTCCTCCGGCACCGTCGCCGCCGGTCTGCTGTGCCTCATGGCCGCCGACCTCAACAGCAGCAGCGGCATGGGACCGATCGCCGCCATCGGCGTCGTCTGCGCGCTCGTCGCGATGCTCACGCTGCTCCCCGCCGTCCTCGTGCTCCTCGGCCGCCGCGTCTTCTGGCCGCTGATCCCCGTCCACGGCAGCGAGGGCGGACAGCGCCGCTCCTTCTTCGCCGCCATGGGATCGTCGGCCGCCCGCAAGCCGGTCGCCGTGCTCGCCACCGGTCTCGTGGTGCTCGGTGCCCTCGCGGTCGGCGCGCTGAACCTGCCCGGCGCGCTCAAGCAGGAGGACGGCTTCATCGACAAGCCGGAGTCGGTCGTCGGCATGGCGCGCCTCGCGGACGCCTTCCCGGAGCAGAGCGCGCAGCCCATCACCGTCATGGCGCCCGACGGCGGGGCCGACGCCGCTCTAGGCGCCGTCCGTTCCGTCTCAGGCGTCGCCGAGGCCGAACTGGGCCGCGCCGGAGGCGGCTGGACCGAGATCACCGTCTTCGCGAAGGACGCGCCGGAGTCGGCGGGGGAGACCGCCACCATCGAACGGCTGCGGTCCACCCTCGACGGCGGGACATACGTCGGCGGGCCCAGCGCCCAGCAGATCGACCTCGCCGACACCAACGCCAGGGACCGGCTCCACGTCATCCCGCTCGTCGTCGTCGCCGTCCTGCTGATCCTGGTCGTCCTGCTGCGCAGCCTCGTCGCACCGCTGATGCTGGTCTTCGCCGTCGTGGTCGTCTGGGGCGCGTCGATGGGCATCGGCGGGCTGGTCTTCGAGCCGCTGCTCGGCTTCCCCGGGATGGATCCGGGGCTCGCGCTGCTCTCGTTCGTCTTCCTCGTCGCACTCGGCGTCGACTACGGCATCTTCCTGATGCACCGGATGCGGGAGGAGGCACTCAAGGGCGCGGACCCCGAGGCCGCCGCGCTGACGGCGCTGCGCACCACGGGCGGTGTGATCGCCTCGGCCGGTGTCGTCCTCGCCGCGACCTTCGGAGTCCTGGCCAGTCTGCCGCTGGTGATGCTCGTGGAGATGGGCCTCCTGGTGGCCGTGGGCGTCCTGCTGGACACCTTCCTGGTCCGTACGTATCTGGTGACGAGCGCGAGCGTGCTGCTCGGCCGCAAGGTCTGGTGGCCGGGAGCGCTGTCGAAGCCGCCGGCCGGGCCCGGCCCGGAAGCGGACCGGACGGACCGCCCGGCCGCAGGGGGACCGGACGACCAGGACGGACCCGGCGACCGCGAGCGGGAGCCGGTCGGCACCGGCGCCTGAACAGCGGTGCGCCCTCCGGTGCGTCGCGGCTCCGGGGACGGGGCCGCGACGCACCGGACGACTCCGGGCGGGGCCGTACCGCGCCGAAGCGCGACAAGAGAGGATGGACCCGTGTCAGAGACCCCGAGCAGAGGACCACGCACCGAACGTGTCTTCGCGGTGCTCAACCGCGATCCGCTCGAAGCGCCGCACCAGTTGCGCACGGACCTGGTGGTCACCGGCGTCGTCGGTGTCCTGGGCCTCCTGCTCGCCCTCACCGTGCCCGGCGACGGCAACTCACTCGACGCCCCCGGCTGGGCGATGTTCGCCGCCGTCACCACGTCCCTGGTCTGGCGGCGGCGGCACCCGGTGCCCGTCCTGCTGGTGATGGTCGTGCTCGTCGGCACGTACCACGCGCTGGACTACTCGCACGCGGCCACCACCCCGGCCACGATGGTCGCCCTCTACACCGTCGCCGTCACCGGTCCGCCGATGCGCGCCGCGCTGCTCGGTGTCGGCACCGTCGGCATCACGCTCACGGTGATGTTCCTCCTCAACACCGACCGCGGTCTGGAGATGCTCCGCACGTCCGGCTGGATCATCGCGGTCGTCGTCATCGGCATGGACGTACGGGTCTACCGCAAGTACATCGCGGCGATGGTGGAACGCGCGGAGCGCGCCGAACGGACCCGTGAGGAGGAAGCGGCCCGGCGCGTCGCCGAGGAGCGCCTGCGGATCGCCCGGGACCTGCACGACCTGCTGGCCCACAGCATCACGCTCATCGGCGTCCAGACGTCGGTGGCGTCGCACGTCCTGACCGTCTCGCCCGACCGGCTGGACCGGGCCGCGATCTCGCAGGCGCTCGACGGCATCTCGGACACCTGCCGCGGCGCGCGCTCGGAACTGCGCACCACGCTGGAGGTGCTGCGCGCCGCGGGCACGGCCGAGGGCGAGGAGGGGACCTGGGGCGGGGCCCTGCCCGACCTGTCCGCGCTGCCCGGCCTGGTGGAGACCGCGCGGACCGCGGGCGCGGAGACCCTGCTCACGGTACGGACGGAGGGCGTACGCGTCCCGCCGGTCGCCGAGGCCGCCGCGTACCGGATCGTGCAGGAGTCGCTCACCAACGCCGTCCGGCACGCCGGCCCGGCCCCACGGGTGCGGGTGCGCGTCGAGACCCGGGGCGGGGCGCTGCACGTCACCGTGACCGACAACGGGGGCGGGCCCGGCGGCAAGGGAGCGCGTGTCGACCCCGGCTACGGGATCGTCGGCATGCGGGAGCGGGCCCGCAGCGTCGGGGGCACGCTCGACGCCGGACCGTTCGACGACGGCTTCCGGGTGGCCGCCGTCCTGCCCCTGCGGGAGTACGACGACCCGGCGGACAAGGCCCCGGAGGGTGCCCCGGCGAAGGCGGAGCGGACGGGCGGCGGGCGGACGGCGGGCGAGCCGGCCGGTCCGGGCGGCAGACGGGAGTCGGTCGTATGATCCGCGTCCTGCTCGCCGACGACCAGCGCCTGGTCAGGGCCGCATTCGCGATGCTCGTCGAGTCCGCCGCCGACATGGAGGTCGTGGGCCAGGCCGGCACCGGCCGGGAAGCCGTCGAGCTGGCCCGCTCCGCCCGCGCCGACCTCGTCGTCATGGACATCCGGATGCCCGGGATGGACGGTATCGAGGCGACCCGGCTGATCGCCGCCGACGAGGACCTCGCGGGCGTCCGGGTGCTGGTCCTCACCACGTACGACACCGACGACCATGTCGTGGAGGCGCTGCGGGCCGGCGCGTCCGGCTTCCTCGTGAAGGACACCAGGCCGGCCGAACTCCTCACCGCCATCAGGACGGTGGCGGCGGGCGACTCGCTGCTCTCCCCGGGCCCGACGGCGCGCCTGATCGCCCGTGTACTGAGCGCGCGCAGCGTCCCGGAGACCTCGCCGGCCCGCGGCCCCGACTGCCTCTCGGCCCGCGAACGGCAGGTGCTCGCCCTCGTCGCACGCGGCCTCACCAACACGGAGATCGCCGAGTCCCTCGGTCTCAGCCCGCTGACCGCCAAGACACATGTGAGCCGCATCATGGGCAAGCTGGACGCGCGGGACCGGGCTCAACTCGTGATCATCGCGTACGAGTCGGGGCTGGTCACCCCCGGTGACCTCAGGATCACGGCGCCCGACGGCGGCTGATCGGCGCCGTCACGAAAACCGGGGCGGCAGCCATCGGCACCCTCCGGGTGCGGGAGAATGGCCCGCATGAGCCTGTTCCGCGACGACGGCATCGTGCTGCGCACCCAGAAGCTGGGTGAGGCGGACCGCATCATCACGTTCCTCACCCGCGGCCACGGCCGCGTCCGGGCCGTCGCCCGCGGAGTCCGCCGGACGAAGTCGAAGTTCGGCGCCAGGCTCGAACCGTTCTCCCATGTCGACGTGCAGTTCTTCTCACGCGGCAGCGAACTCGTCGGGCGCGGACTGCCGCTCTGTACGCAGAGCGAGACCATCGCCCCGTACGGCGGCGCCATCGTCACCGACTACCCCCGCTACACGGCCGGTACGGCCATGCTGGAGACGGCCGAGCGGTTCACCGACCACGAGGGCGAACCCGCCGTCCAGCAGTATCTGCTCCTCGTCGGCGGACTGCGCACGCTCGCGCGCGGGGAGCACGCCCCGCATCTGATCCTCGACGCCTTCCTGCTGCGCTCCCTCGCGGTCAACGGGTACGCGCCGAGCTTCGACGACTGCGCGAAGTGCGGGCTCGACGGGCCGAATCGCTTCTTCTCGGTCGCGGCGGGGGGCGTCATATGCGCCGACTGCCGGGTGCCGGGCAGCGTCGTACCGTCGTCGGAGGCGGTCGGTCTCCTCAGCGCGCTGCTGACCGGGGACTGGGGGACCGCGGACGCGTGCGAGGCTCGTCATGTCCGGGAGGGCAGCGGGCTGGTGTCCGCGTATCTGCACTGGCATCTGGAGCGCGGACTGCGCTCACTCAGATATGTAGAGAAGAATTAGGAGACACGAGCGCATGGCACGACGCGGAATCCTGGGCCGGCCCCGCCGCGAGTACAAGGTCCCCGAGCCGCACCCCTCCGGTGCGGTGCCGCCGAAGATCCCCGGCGAGCTGGTGCCCAAGCACGTGGCCTGCGTCATGGACGGCAACGGCCGCTGGGCCAAGGAGCGCGGGCTGCCGCGCACCGAGGGCCACAAGGTCGGCGAGGGCGTCGTGCTGGACGTGCTCAAGGGCTGCCTGGAGATGGGCGTCAAGAACCTCTCCCTGTACGCCTTCTCCACCGAGAACTGGAAGCGCACGCCCGACGAGGTGCGCTTCCTGATGAACTTCAACCGCGATGTCATCCGGCGGCGCCGTGACGAGATGAACGAACTCGGCATCCGGATCCGCTGGGTCGGCCGGATGCCCAAGATGTGGAAGTCGGTCGTCCAGGAGCTCCAGGTCGCACAGGAGCAGACCGTCGACAACGACGCCATGACGCTCTACTTCTGTGTCAACTACGGTGGCCGCGCGGAGATCGCGGACGCGGCGCGGGCACTCGCCGATGACGTGGCGTCCGGGAAGCTCGACCCGTCCAAGGTCAACGAGAAGACCTTCGCCAAGTACCTGTACTACCCGGACATGCCGGACGTGGATCTCTTCCTGCGTCCCAGTGGTGAGCAGCGGACGTCCAACTACCTGATCTGGCAGAGCAGTTACGCCGAGATGGTCTTCCAGGACGTCCTCTGGCCCGACTTCGACCGACGGGATCTGTGGCGGGCCTGCCTGGAGTACGCGCACCGGGACCGCCGTTTCGGCGGGGCGCTGCCCAACCTGTCCGGCAAGTCGGGCGAGTCGAGCGAGAAGAACCACAAGGGCGAGGGCGGGTAGGGCGTTTCCGCCGGGGCCGGGCTCGGAGCCGGGGCCGGGACCGTCGCTGCGGCCCCGGCGGGGGCCGGCGGCGTACGGCACGGGACTCGCGGGAGACGGCCCGGTGCCGGCCGTCCCGCGCGGGTCACCGGTCCGTCAGGTCCTGACCGGCGGCCGAGGGGCCCGCGCCCGCTCGGGGACCGGTCCCCGAGGCGCACTCCGCGCAGGTGCCGAAGACCTCCACCGTGTGCGCCACGGACACGAAGCCGTGCTCCGCCGCGATCGTCTCGGCCCACTGCTCCACTGCCGGACCCTCGACCTCGACGGCCTTGCCGCACACCCGGCACACCAGATGGTGGTGGTGGTCACCGGTCGAGCAGCGCCGGTAGACCGACTCCCCGTCGTTCGTGCGCAGCACGTCGACGTCGCCCGCGTCGGCGAGCGACTGGAGCGTGCGGTAGACCGTCGTCAGCCCCACCGAGTCGCCGCGGTGCTTCAGCATGTCGTGCAGCTCCTGCGCGCTGCGGAACTCGTCCACCTCGTCCAGCGCGGCGGCCACCGCGGCACGCTGCCGGGTCGATCGGCCGCGTACAGGGGCGGTGCTCGCCCCGCCGCCAGGCGCAGTCGTCACGGGTGCCTCCAATGCTCTGCCCGGAATCGCTGTCTGCCGGGCCATTCTGCCAGCTCGTGTCAGACCGTGGCCTCGTCCGACGGTCCGCGCATGGCGGGAACGGCGGGAACGTCCGACGGGCCCCCGGCACGTTCGTCCTCCACCGGCACCGCCGCCCGCGCCCGCCGTCTCGCGAGCGGTGTCGCGAGCACGGTCAGGACGAGGAAGACGCCGATGGCCAGCAACACAATTGTCGCTCCGGGCGGTACGTCCTGGTAGTACGAGGTGACCGTGCCGGCCAGCGTGACCGCCGTGCCGATCACCACCGCCAGGACGAAGGTGACGGCGAACGACCGGGTGATCTGCTGCGCCGCCGCGACCGGCACCACCATCAGCGCGCTGACCAGCAGCAGGCCCACGACCCGCATCGCGACGGTGACGGTCACGGCGGCCGTGACGGCGACGAGCAGGTTGAGGGCGCGCACCGGCAGCCCCGTGACCCGCGCGAACTCCTCGTCCTGGCTGACGGCGAACAGCTGCCGCCGCAGTCCCACGGTGACCAGCACCACCAGGGCCGCCAGGACCCAGATCGCGTCCAGATCGGCCTCGGAGACCGTGGAGAGCGAGCCGAAGAGGTACGAGCCGAGGTTGGCGTTGGAGCCGGTCGGCGAGAGGTTGATCAGCAGCACACCGCCCGCCATGCCGCCGTAGAACAGCATGGCCAGCGCGATGTCGCCGCGGGTGCGGCCGTACGCCCGGATCAGCTCCATCGCGATGGAGCCGACGACGGCCACGGCCGTGGCCATCCACACCGGACTGGTGGAGAGCAGGAAGCCGAGACCGACACCGGTCATGGCGACATGTCCGATGCCGTCGCCCATCAGCGCCTGGCGCCGCTGGACGAGATAGATGCCGACCGCGGGCGCGATGACGCCGACCAGCACGGCCGCGATCAGGGCCCGCTGCATGAGGGCGGTCTCAAGGATTTCCATGATCAGGTCAGCAGTCCTGTACGGAGCGGCTCGCCGGCCGCGTGCGGGTGGCAGCCCTGGTTGGGCAGGGGCTCGGGGCCGTGGCCGGTCGGCGCGTGCCGCTCCGCGGCCTTCGGCGGCGGGCCGTCGTGCGTCACACGGCCCTCCCGCAGCACCACGGCGCGGTCGATCAGCGGCTCCAGCGGGCCCAGTTCGTGCAGGACGAGCAGGACGGTCGTACCGGCCGCCACCTGGTCACGCAGCGTGGCCGCCAGGATCTCCTGGCTGGCCAGGTCGACGCCCGCCATCGGCTCGTCCATGATCAGCAGTTCGGGTTCGGCGGCGAGCGCGCGGGCGATGAGCACCCGCTGGTGCTGACCGCCGGAGAGGGCGTCCACCGAGTCCTTGGCGCGGTCCGTGAGACCCACCAGCTCGATGGCGCGCCGAACGGCCGCCCGGTCGGCCTTGGAGGGCCACCTCAGCAGCCCGGAGCGGGAGAGCCGTCCCGAGGACACGACCTCGCGGACGGTGGCGGGCACGCCGCTCGCGGCCGTGGTGCGCTGCGGTACGTAGCCGACGCGCGCCCAGTCGCGGAACCGCCGCAGCGGGGTGCCGAAGAGGGTCACCTCGCCGTCGGTGAGCGGGACTTGGCCGATCACGGAGCGTACGGCGGTGGACTTGCCCGAGCCGTTGGCGCCGAGCAGCGCGACGACCTCACCGCGCCTCAGGGTGAGGTCGACACCGCGCAGTACGGGGCGGGAGCCGAGCGTGGCGGTGGCGCCGCGCAGCGACAGGACGGTGCCGGCGGGCGGGGGCACGTCGGTGTCCCGCCCGGCCGCCTCTGTCCGCCCGTTCCGGTTCGTCGCCACGTTCCGTACCTCCGTTGCCGCTGTCGCCCGGTTCACTTCGCGCCGAGGGCCTTCTCCAGCGCGGCGAGGTTGGACTCCATGACCTCGATGTAGTCAGCGCCCTCGGACTTGTCCGTGATTCCCTCGATGGGGTCCAGGACGTCCGTCCTCAGGCCGCTGTCGGCGGCGACCGTCTTCGCCGTCCTGTCGCTGACCAGTGTCTCGAAGAAGACCGTGCCGACCTTGTCCTGGGTCGCGATCGTCCGCAGCTCCTTGATCCGCGCCGGGCTCGGCTCGGACTCGGGGGAGAGGCCGGAGATGGACTCCTGCTTCAGACCGTAGCGCTCGGCGAGGTAGCCGAAGGCGGAGTGCGTGGTGATGAAGGTCCTGGTGGAGGTGTCCGCGAGGCCCTTCTCGAACGCGGTGTCGAGGGTGGTGAGCCGCTCGACCAGCGCGGTGGTGTTCTTCCGGTACGCGTCGGCGTTCTCCGGGTCGGCCTTCTCCAGCGAGGCGCCGACGCCCTTGGCGACCTCGGCGTACTTCACGGGGTCGAGCCAGATGTGCGGGTCGGTGCCGGCCTCGCCCTCGTGGGCGTGCTCCTCGCCCGCGTGCTCCTCCTCCGCGTGCCCGTCCTCGGCGTGCTCCTCACCGGCGTGTTCGTCGCCGTGCTCGTCGCCGTGGGAGTGGCCGACCTCGGAGCCGTGCTTCTCCAGCTCGGTGAGGGTCGCGGCGTCCACGGTGTTCTTCACGCCGGCGGCGCCGATGGCCTCGTCGACGGCGGGCTGGAGGCCCTTGAGATAGAGGATGTAGTCGGCCTCGCCGAGCCGGGCGGCCTGCCGGGTCCCCAGCTCCAGGTCGTGCGGCTCGACGCCCGGCTTGGTGAGGGTGGAGACGTCGACGTGCGTCCCGCCTATCTCCTCGGCCAGATACTGCATGGGGTAGAACGACGCGATCACCGCGAGCTTGCCGTCGCCCTTGCCGCCCCCGCCGTCGGCCGCGTCCGAGGGGGAACACGCGGACAGCGCGACCAGTCCGAGGGCGACGGATCCGGCGAGCGCGGCGGTGGGTATCAGGCGTCGTACGTTCATGACAGTCATTTTCAACAAAACTGGAAACGATTGTCAACAAGGGGTGGTGAAGGCCACCGCGGGACACCGATTTGATACAGGGGGTGCGCCCGCCGCTAATCTGAAGCATTCGCCGTTCGTCGTCGTAATGAAGAGAGCACCGTGGCCGCCGACAAGATCGACAGCATCGTCAACCTGAGCAAGCGCCGTGGCTTCGTCTACCCGTGCAGCGAGATCTACGGCGGACAGCGTGCCGCCTGGGACTACGGGCCGCTCGGGGTCGAGCTGAAGGAGAACATCAAGCGCCAGTGGTGGCGTTACATGGTCACTTCGCGCGAGGACGTTGTCGGTCTCGACTCGTCGGTGATCCTGGCCCCCGAGGTCTGGGAGGCCTCGGGCCATGTCGCCACGTTCACCGACCCGCTCACCGAGTGCACCTCCTGCCACAAGCGTTACCGAGCCGACCACTTGGAGGAGGCGTACGAGGAGAAGCACGGCAGGCCGCCGGCCAACGGCCTGGGGGACATCAACTGCCCCAACTGCGGCAACAAGGGCACCTTCACCGAGCCCAAGTCGTTCTCCGGGCTCCTCTCCACCCACCTCGGCCCGACGCAGGACTCCGGCTCCGTCGCGTATCTGCGCCCCGAGACCGCCCAGGGCATCTTCACCAACTTCGCCCAGGTGCAGCAGACATCGCGCAAAAAGCCGCCGTTCGGCATCGCGCAGATGGGCAAGTCCTTCCGTAACGAGATCACGCCCGGCAACTTCATCTTCCGCACGCGCGAGTTCGAGCAGATGGAGATGGAGTTCTTCGTCAAGCCCGGCGAGGACGAGACGTGGCAGGACTACTGGATGGAGCAGCGCTGGAACTGGTACCGGGACCTTGGCCTGCGCGAGGAGAACATGCGCTGGTTCGAGCACCCGAAGGAGAAGCTCTCCCACTACTCCAAGCGCACCGCCGACATCGAGTACCGCTTCAGCTTCGGCGGCTCGGAGTGGGGCGAGCTCGAAGGCGTCGCGAACCGCACGGACTTCGACCTCACCGCGCACTCCAAGGCGTCGGGCCACGACCTGTCGTACTTCGACCAGGAGGCCGGTGAGCGCTGGACGCCGTACGTCATCGAGCCCGCCGCCGGTGTCGGCCGGGCGATGCTGGCCTTCCTCCTCGACGCGTACAACGAGGACGAGGCGCCGAACGCCAAGGGTGTGCTGGAGAAGCGCACGGTGATGCGGCTCGACCCGCGCCTGGCACCGGTCAAGGTCGCGGTGCTGCCGCTGTCGCGCAACCCGCAGCTCTCGCCGAAGGCGAAGGGGCTCTCGGCCGACCTGCGGAAGAACTGGAACATCGAGTTCGACGACGCGGGCGCGATCGGCCGCCGGTACCGCAGGCAGGACGAGATCGGTACGCCGTTCTGCGTCACCGTCGACTTCGACACCCTCGACGACGACGCGGTGACGGTGCGCGAGCGCGACACGATGAAGCAGGAGCGTGTCTCGCTGAGCCAGATCCAGGGCTACCTCGGCGAGCGGCTGCTCGGCTGCTGATCACGGCCGCGGATCACGTTCGTGGCTCGAAGCCCCCGGTTCCGTGACGGAGCCGGGGGCTTCGTCGCACACTGCTGACTGGCCGCATCCGTCTACAGGAGGCACTCATGCCGCCCACGACCAGCAGCAAGGTAAGCCGATGGGACCAGCACGGCCGCGAGCACGTGGTCCATGTCCAGAAGGCCGGTATGCAGCGGGCGTTGACCTGCGACACCTGCGGATGGAAGAAGAACGCGCAGTTCCTGCCGTGGCTCAAGGCGGAGGAGCACCTCGCCGAGGAGCACCAGGCGACCGTCGACCCGACGGTCACCGGCGGCTAGAGCCGGGGGCTTCGGCGCCGGGAAAATGAGTGACGGGTGCCACCCGCCCGGTGGTAGCGTCTCGGGCATGTTCTTCCAGATCTACGAGTGAGGACGCGGCGGTCACGGCCCGCCTCTCACCAGACGAATCCGCAGATCACTTCGCCTTCACCAATTCGGGAGAACCCGTGGCAAAGAGCCGCAACAACCTTCTCGGCGTGGGCGGACAGCGTAAGAAGCTGTCCCGTGCCGATCAGCAGGGCAACGGCCCCGGCCGCAACGCCGACCGCAAGGTGGCCGAGGACAAGAAGCAGGAACTGGTCCGCAAGATGCGCGAGCGCGCGACCGGTACCGCGTCCGACGAGCCCACCGCGGAGGCGGCGGACACCACCGACGCGAACGGCGCGGCCGGTGTGACCGACGGGTCCGCCGCCCGGTCCTGACACACCGCCACACCGCGACGACGGCCCGGATCACCTCGTGATCCGGGCCGTCGTCAGGTGGCCCGTCCGTCCGCCGCCCCGTGCGATTCCCGCGCCTCGTGCGACGCGTGAGGCGTGAGCGGACCGCGGGGGGACACCGGCAGATCCCTGGCGCGCCCGACGGGCGAGAAGAGCAGGATCAGCGCGGCCAGCGGCACCCCGGCGGTGGTGATCCACATCGCCGTACGGATGCCGAGAGCCGTACCGAGCGCCCCGCCCAGCAGGGCGCCGAGCGGGATCGCGCCGTAGTTGAGGAAGGCCGTGCTGGCCGTGAGGCGGCCGAGCAACTCCGGCGGGCAGTAACGCTGCTGGAAACTCGCCTTGATCACATTGCCCGCCACCACACCCGCCGCGACCAGGAACCCGCCCGTGACGTAGAAGAGCACCCCGGCCCCGCCCACGGTCAGCGGGATGAGCAGGGCGAACACCGCGAGGCCCAGCTCGAAGACCAGCGTCGCCCGTGCCGTGCCCACCCGCGCCGCGACCCGGCGCGCCAGGAAGGCCCCGGCCACACCACCCGTGCCCGCCGCGGCGACGAGCCCGCCGACCGGTCCGGGCTCCAGGCCGACGGTCCGCACCAGGAAGACGACGAGGATCGACTGGTACCCCATCAGGGCCAGGTTGGACGCGGCGCCGAACAGCGTCAGCGTGCGGAGCCAGGGGTCCCGGGCGACCAGCCGCAGGCCCTCGCCGACCTCCGCGGCCATCGCGCCCCGGCGGCGCGGGACGCGCGGCACGCGTGGCTCGCGGTGGCGGATGCGCGACAGACACAGGAGCGAGACGAGGAAGGTCGCCGCGTTGGCGAACATCCCGTTGACCGCGCCCGCCAACTGCGCGATCAGTCCGCCCGATCCGAGGCCGGCGATCTGCGCGGCGGACGCGCTCCCGTGCAGCTTGGCGTTGCCCTCGGGCTGGTCCTCCGGGGCCAGGACGGCGGGGAGGTAGGCGGTGTACGCGGTCTGGAAGAACACGGCGGCCGTGCCCGTCAGCAGCGCCACGCCCACCAGCAGGCCGACACTCAGCAGGCCCGCCCACGCGGCGAGGGGGACGGCGGCGAACAGCACGGTTGAGACCGCGGCGGCGGCCAGCATGACCGGTCTGCGCCGGGTCCGGTCCACCCAGGCGCCGACGGGCAGGCCGATGACCAGCCAGGGCGCCCAGGCCGCCGCGGTCAGCAGACCCACCTCGAACGTGCCCGCGTGCAGGGTGGAGACGGCGATCAGCGGCATGGCGACCCCGGTGACCGACGTGCCGAACTTGCCGGCGGTCTCGCCGAGCCACAGCAGCCGGAAATCGTGGTGACGACGCAGCAGCCCGCCGCGTACCGCGCCCGTCCCGCCCTTCACCGGGCGTCGCTCCCGGTTCCGCGCGCCCTGCGGGGGAAGGACTGGAGCTGTACGACGACGGGCAGCGCCCCGGGGTCCGCCTCCGTCCCCGGGCCGGCGGTGTGACGGGCGACCACCGCCATCAACTCCGCGTTCAACGCGCTCAGTTGATCTGGTGTCAGCCGGAGGTCGTGCCAGTCCGAGACCGTACCGGCGGTGCGCCAGCCGTCGTCCCAGTCCTCGTTCAGATAGTCCGTGACCCGGCTGAAGTACTGGCCCACCAGCTCGTGGAGGTAGACGGACAGCGCACCCCGGGTGCGCGGATCGTCACGGAAGTCGGCGGTGTTCAGCTCGTTCGGCACGCCGGTCCGGCGCCACCAGCGCTCGCGTCTCGTGCCGCGTCCGGTCTCCTCCTCGATGAAACCGTGTTCGGCGAGATGCCGCAGATGCCAGCTGACGGTGCCGGTGTTCTCGCCGAGCCGCTCGGCGAGGACGGTCGCGGTGGCGGGCCCGTCGAGGCTGATCGCTTCGAGGATGCTCATCCGCAGCGGGTGGGCGAGCCCGCGAAGACTGCGGGCGTCGATACGGCGGGTGGGCCGCGCGGCCGGCCGCGGCGGGGTCTCGGGTTCGTGGGACATGGCGGCATCGTATGGTTGCAGAGGTTCCTCTGCATAGAAGTATTTGCAGACAAGTCTCTGCAACATCGGTGTCCGGAGACGGGTGCCTTCGTGGAAGGGTCCCGAACGTGCCGCCGGGTCCGGCCGGGCGGGTCCGGCCGACGGCACCGCGTGTCAGGCCGGTGAGTCCGGTACCGACGCCGGCTCCAGCCGGGACGCGTTGCGGCGTGCCGTACCCCGCGCCCATTCCCCGCTCGTCAGGGCGCCGACCGCCAGCACACAGAACCCGAGCCCGGCGATGATCCACCACGCGGGCCGGCTCGCCTCGGCGAAGCCCGCCGCGTCGATGCCGCCCCGGTGCGTGGCCGCCGAGGCACCCGCGGCCAGTACCGCTCCGATCACCGCGACGCCCAGCGTCTGGCCGATCTGCCGGCTGGTCGACGCGACAGCGGCGGCCACCCCCGCCTGCGCCAGCGGCATCCCGGACACCGCCGTGTTGGTGATCGGGGCGTTCACCAGACCGAAGCCCGCGCCGAACAGCACATATCCGGAGAACAGCAGCGCCGTGTGCGTCTCCGCCTCGAAGACCGCGAACAGCAGCCCGCTCGCCGCGATCGCCGTGCCCGCGAGCACCAGCGGGAGCCGCGGCCCACGCGTACCGACGAGCCGCCCCGACAGCGGCGCGCAGACGAACGCGAGCGCCGCCATCGGCAGCATGTGGAGACCGGCGTCCAGGGCGGAGAGGTTCCTCACGTTCTGGAGATAGAGCGTGTTCATGAACAGGAAGCCGCCGAGGCCGCCGAACGCGCACACGGCGATGACCGTCGCCCCGCTGAACGGCGCGCTGCGGAAGAACCGCAGATCGATCAGCGGCTCGGGGCGCCTCGGCTCGTACAGCACCAGGCCGGTCAGCGCGCACACCGTGACCCCGACGAAGACCAGGATCAGCGGCGACGTCCAGCCGGCCGCCGGCGCCTCGATGATCGCGTACGTCAGCGCCCCGAGGGTGGCCATGACCAGCAGCTGGCCCACGGGGTCGGGGCGGCGCGGCTTCGCGGCGCGCGACTCGGGGACGAACCGCCAGGTCAGCAGGAACGCCGTGATCCCCACCGGCAGATTGATCAGGAAGATCGCGCGCCAGCCGACCGTCTCCACCAGCAGCCCGCCGATCAGCGGCCCGGCCGCCATGGAGATTCCGACGACCCCGCCCCAGACGCCGATCGCGCGGGCCCGCTCACGCGGGTCGGTGAAGGTGTTGGTGATGATCGACATCGCGACCGGGTTGAGCATCGAGCCGCCGACGGCCTGCACCATCCGGAACGCGACGAGCGACTCCAGATTGGGCGCGAGCGAGCACAGCAGCGACCCGAGCGTGAAGACCACCAGCCCCGTCTTGAAGACGCGCCGCCGGCCGACGCGGTCGGCGGTGGAGCCCGCGAGCATCAGCAGTGAGGCGATGACCAGGGTGTAGGCGTCGATGGTCCACTGCATGCCGGCGACCGTGGTGTGCAGCTCCTTCTGCATGGACGGCAGGGCGACGTTGAGAACCGTGTTGTCGAGACTGACGATCAGCAGACTCATGCAGCAGGTCCCCAGGATCACCATCCGCCGGCGCGGGCCGCACTGCGGGGTGGACTCCCTCGACGGCTCCGGCGGGGGCTTGTGCGGGGGAGCTGGCATGGGCCGATCGTATGTCCGGCACTCGGCGGCCCTCCCGCCGCCATGCGCGACAATGGGCGGATGACCGCTCCGCTCGCCCCCGCCCCCGCACCGTCCCGCACGCTCGCCGTCGGCCCCTACCCGGTGCGCCCGCCGGTGGTCCTCGCGCCCATGGCCGGGATCACCAACGCCCCGTTCCGGACGCTGTGCCGGGAGTTCTCGGGCGGCAAGGGGCTGTTCGTCAGCGAGATGATCACCACGCGGGCGCTGGTCGAGCGCAACGAGAAGACGATGCAGCTCATCCGTTTCGACGCGACCGAGACACCGCGCTCGATCCAGCTGTACGGGGTCGACCCGGTGACGGTCGGCAAGGCCGTCCGCATGATCGCGGACGAGGGTCTGGCCGACCACATCGACCTGAACTTCGGCTGCCCCGTCCCCAAGGTCACCCGCAAGGGCGGCGGCTCGGCCCTCCCGTACAAGCGGCCCCTGCTGCGCGCGATCCTGCACGAGGCCGTGTCGAACGCCGGGGACCTGCCGGTCACCATGAAGATGCGCAAGGGCATCGACGACGGCCATCTGACCTATCTGGACGCGGGCCGTATCGCGGTCGACGAGGGTGTGACCGCGATCGCCCTGCACGGCAGGACCGCGGCGCAGCACTACGGCGGTACGGCCGACTGGGAGGCCATCGCCCGCCTGAAGGAGCACGTCCCCGAGATCCCGGTCCTCGGCAACGGCGACATCTGGTCGGCGGACGACGCGCTGCGGATGGTCCGTGAGACCGGCTGCGACGGCGTGGTCGTGGGGCGCGGCTGTCTCGGGCGGCCGTGGATCTTCGGCGATCTGGTCGCGGCCTTCGAGGGGACGGCGGAGCCGGCCCGGCCCGCGCTGCGCGAGGTCGCCGGGGTCATGCGGCGCCATGCGGAGCTGCTGGGGGAGTGGATCGGCGACGAGGCGCGCGGCGTGATCGACTTCCGTAAGCACGTGGCCTGGTACCTGAAGGGCTTCTCGGTCGGTTCCGAGATGCGCAAGAGGCTCGCGATCACCTCGTCGCTGGCCGAACTGGATTCGCTGCTGGGTGAGCTGGACCTCGATCAGCCGTGGCCGGACGGCGCCGACGGGCCGCGGGGCCGGACCTCGGGGAACAACCGGGTGGTCCTGCCGGACGGCTGGCTGAAGGATCCGTACGACTGCGCGGGCATCGCCGCCGACGCGGAGCTCGACACCTCGGGCGGCTGAGGGGCGGGTGACGGCGTGCGTGATTCTCGCCACGTCTGATAGGCGCTTCGCTCAGACGAGCGGATCATGGGCTGCTGCACTTCCGGAAGGGGTGGCACTGGGTGCCACCCCTTCCGTGTTCGAGAGGTGAACTCAGAAGTCGCGATACCGGCTCAGATGAGCGCGTTACGTCATGCAAAGGTCATGCCCGGTTCGGGTCATGAAGGGGACCGTGGGGGCCGGCTCCCCGTCATACGCATTCGATCCAGTGGCGGACGGGTGGTTGCGGCCGTATGACGGACAGGTGGACATGTCCAGGCACCTTCGATCTGGGTATGTTCCTGGCCGTCAGGGCAGTCAGCGTCTCCCGGAGGAGCCGAGATCCGTGTCCGAAAGCAAAGACACCCACGTAGCGACAGACACCGCCCCGCAGGACCAGAAGTTCGTCTATGACTTCACCGAGGGCAACAAGGATCTCAAGGGCCTGCTCGGCGGCAAGGGCGCCAACCTCGCCGAGATGACCAACCTCGGGCTGCCCGTCCCTCCGGGCTTCACCATCACCAGCGAGGCGTGCAAGGTCTACCTCGCCACCGGTACGGAGCCGGCCGCCCTGCGCGCCGAGGTCGGCGCGCATCTCGACGCCCTCGAACGGAAGATGGGCAAGAAGCTCGGCCAGTCCGACGACCCGCTCCTCGTCTCCGTGCGGTCCGGCGCCAAGTTCTCCATGCCCGGGATGATGGACACCGTCCTCAACATCGGACTCTCCGACAAGTCCGTCTCCGGCCTCGCCAAGCAGTCCGGCGACGAGCGCTTCGCCTGGGACTCCTACCGCAGGCTCATCCAGATGTTCGGCAAGACCGTACTCGGCGTCGACGGCGACCTCTTCGAGGAGGCGCTGGAGGAGGCCAAGCGGGCCAAGAAGGCCGCCACCGACATCGACCTCGACGCCGGCGATCTGAAGAAGCTGGTCAAGCAGTTCAAGAAGATCGTCTCGCGCGACGCGGGCCGCGACTTCCCGCAGGACCCGCGCGAGCAGATGGACCTCGCCATCCGCTCCGTCTTCGAGTCCTGGAACACCGACCGCGCCAAGCTCTACCGCCGCCAGGAGCGCATCCCCGGCGACCTCGGCACCGCCGTCAACATCTGCTCCATGGTCTTCGGCAACCTCGGCCCGGACTCCGGCACCGGCGTCGCCTTCACCCGCGACCCCGCCAGCGGCCACCAGGGCGTGTACGGCGATTACCTCCAGAACGCGCAGGGCGAGGACGTCGTCGCCGGTATCCGCAACACCGTGCCGCTCGCAGACCTGGAGACCATCGACAAGCGGTCGTACGACCGGCTGATGCAGATCATGGAGACCCTGGAGACGCACTACCGGGACCTCTGCGACATCGAATTCACCATCGAGCGCGGTGAGTTGTGGATGCTCCAGACCCGCGTCGGCAAGCGCACCGCGGGCGCCGCCTTCCGTATCGCGACCCAGCTCGTCGACCAGGGCCTGATCGACGAGGCGGAGGCGCTCCAGCGCGTCAACGGGTCCCAGCTCGCACAGCTGATGTTCCCGCGCTTCGACGACGGCGCGCGAGCCGAGCTGCTCGGGCGCGGTATCGCCGCGTCACCCGGCGCCGCCGTCGGCAAGGCCGTCTTCGACTCGTACACCGCCGTCAAGTGGTCGCGCTCCGGCGAGCGGGTCATCCTCATCCGGCGTGAGACCAACCCCGACGACCTGGACGGCATGCTCGCCGCCGAGGGCATCCTCACCTCGCGCGGCGGCAAGACCTCGCACGCGGCCGTCGTCGCCCGCGGCATGGGCAAGACCTGTGTCTGCGGCGCCGAGGAGCTGGAGGTCGACACCAAGCGGCGCCGGATGACCGTCGGCAGGACCGTCGTCGAGGAGGGCGACATCGTCTCCGTCGACGGCTCGACCGGCAAGGTCTACCTCGGCGAGGTGCCGGTCGTCCCCTCGCCGGTGGTCGAGTACTTCGAGGGCCGTATGCACGCCGGCGCCGACGACGCCGACGAACTGGTCGAGGCCGTGCACCGGATGATGGCCTACGCCGACCGGCGCCGCCGGCTGCGGGTGCGCGCCAACGCCGACAACGCCGAGGACGCGCTGCGGGCGCGCCGCTTCGGCGCGCAGGGCATCGGACTGTGCCGCACCGAGCACATGTTCCTCGGCGAACGCCGGGCCATGGTCGAGAAGCTGATCCTCGCCGACACCGACGACGAGCGCGAGCAGGCGCTGAAGACCCTGCTGCCGTACCAGAAGAAGGACTTCGTCGAGCTGTTCGAGGCGATGGACGGACTGCCCGTCACCGTACGGCTGCTGGACCCGCCTCTGCACGAATTCCTGCCCGACATCACGGAGTTGTCGGTCCGAGTCGCGCTCGCCGAGTCCCGCAAGGACCACAACGAGAACGATCTGCGGCTGCTCCAGGCCGTGCACAAACTGCACGAGCAGAACCCGATGCTGGGACTGCGCGGCGTACGGCTCGGCCTGGTCATCCCCGGACTCTTCGCGATGCAGGTACGGGCGATCGCCGAGGCCGCGGCCGAGCGCAAGCACGCCAAGGGCGACCCGCGGGCCGAGATCATGATCCCGCTCGTCGGCACCGTCCAGGAGCTGGAGATCGTCCGCGACGAGGCCGAGCAGGTCATCGCGGAGGTCAGGAAGTCCACCGGGATCGACCTCAGGCTGTCGCTCGGCACGATGATCGAACTGCCGCGTGCCGCGCTGACGGCCGGTCAGATCGCGGAGGCCGCCGAGTTCTTCTCCTTCGGCACGAACGACCTCACCCAGACCGTGTGGGGCTTCTCCCGCGACGACGTCGAGGCCAGCTTCTTCACCGCGTACCTGGAGAAGGGCATCTTCGGGGTGTCCCCGTTCGAGACGATCGACACGGACGGCGTCGGCGAACTCGTGCGCGGCGCGTGCGAGGCCGGCCGCAGGACCCGGCCGGACCTGAAGCTGGGCATCTGCGGCGAGCACGGCGGCGACCCCGAGTCGGTGCACTTCTTCCACCGGGTGGGGCTGGACTACGTGTCCTGCTCGCCGTTCCGGATCCCGGTGGCCCGTCTGGAGGCCGGGCGGGCGGCGGCGCAGCCGGACAGCCGCGGCGACACCCGCTGAACCGGGCGCACACCGGGGTGCGGGCGGCGGATCGCGGCGGCGACGCCGGGCCCCACACGCCGGCCCCTCCGGGCGCCGCCCTTCCCGGCGGCGGCGCCCAGGGGAGCCGGGCGGACCGGCCCTGTGCGCGGACAGATCCTAGGTGCGGAACGGCCCCGTCACCTCGTAGGTGATGCCGCCCGACGAACTGCCGCTCGTACCGCGCTGGCTGGAGAAGTACAGCCGCGATCCGTCGGGCGAGAAGGCCGGACCGGTGATCTCCGAGCCCGACTGGCCGCCGATACGGAGGAACGGCGCGACGACGTCATCGGGGGTGATCAGGCAGATCTCCATGTTCCCGCCGTCCTCGGCGACGAACAGATCGCCGGAAGCGGACCCCGTGACGTTGTCGACTCCCGTCAGCGGGGCACCGCCACCGCCGACGAGCGAGTCGTCGTACGCCAACTCGTAGGTGGACGCGGCCGGATCGACCCGCCAGACCCGGTTGTCGCCCTTCGTGGTGAACCACACCGAGCCGTCGGCGTAGTAGCAGCCCTCGCCGCCGTCGAACCGCTTGGCGCCCGAGACCTGGTCACGGGTCCGGGTCGGCGAGCCGTCCGGGTCGGGCACCCTCGCCCAGGTGAAGGAGCCCGAGGTGGCGGTGCCGGCCCGCAGCACCTCAAGGGTGCCGGCGGACAGATCGCCCCAGGTGGTGGGTGTGAACCGGTAGAAGCACCCGTTCGTCTCGTCCTCGGTCAGATAGATCGTCCTGCGGACCGGGTCGGCCGCCGCGGCCTCGTGCTTGAACATCCCCATCGCGTCGCGCCGTACCGCGGCCTCGACGCCCCACGGATCGGTCTCGTACACATACCCGCGGGTCACCTCCTCGCAGGACAGCCAGGTGTTCCAGGGGGTGCTGCCGCCCGCGCAGTTCTGCCGGGTGCCGGAGAGGATCCGGTACGCGCCGGTGATCGCGCCCGCCGGGGAGAAGCGGATCGCGCCCGCGCCGCCGGACGGGTTGATCTCCGAGTTGGAGACGTAGATCCAGCCACCGCCGTCGGCGTAACAGGCACCGCCGTCCGGGGCGTTGTGCCAGGTGTACGACGTGCCGGGCACGCTCTGCCCGGACCGGGCGACGACCCTGCTGGTGAATCCGGCGGGCAGCCGGATGTTGTTGCCGTCGGCGTTGCCGAGTGCTCCGTACGGTCCCGCGCCGGGCTGCGCGGGGTCGGCGTGGGCCGCTCCGCGCCAGAGAGTGCCGCCGAGCGCGGCGGCTGAGCCGGTGACGATCGCTCCACGCAGAAAGTTGCGACGTTCCACTGGGCCGCTCCATGGGGGTGGGGTGGATGTGCGGTCGCGTGCAGCGAGAAACATAGGGCGCCTCGATGGCCGCCGGCTGAACACGGAGGTGACTGCCGATGAGTTCTGGCCCCGGCGGCCGGTGCGGGGCGCTCAGGCCGCGAGACGCGAGGGGTAGACCGTCACCGTCACCGCGTCGTCGTCCAGACAGCGCCCGGTCTCCAGGTCGAAACGCTGCTTCAGCAGGGGCGACGCCACGAAGGCGCGGCCGTCCGAGGTGCCCGTCAGGCCGCGCGAGAGCACCTGGGCGCCGGTGTACGGGTCCCGGTTGTCGATCGCGTACGTACGCCCCGCCCGGTCCATGAAGAGCGCGGCCTGACGGCCGTCCGGCAGCAGCGCCGCCACGCCCCGGCCCGCGATGAGCGCGGACCGTGCGCAGACCGGCAACCAGTCCCCGCCGACACGGAGTTGGAGCGTCACCCCCGCGTGATGGACCGTCAGTTCCGGCGCGCTCATGGGGATCGTCGTGCTCATCGGGCCGTCACGCCTTCCAGGGTCAGGAATGTCAGGTCCGGCTTCATCTGGTCGCGCTCGGGGACGAACCGCACCGTCGGATCCGGCGCGTCCGGCGCGTTCACGAAGGAGACGAAGCGCCGCAGCCGTTCCGGGTCGTCCAGCGTCTCGGCCCACTCGTCGCGGTAGCCGGCGACATGGTCGGCCATCAGCTTCTCCAGCTCCCCGCACAGACCGAGCGAATCGTGCACGACCACGTCCCGCACATGGTCGAGGCCGCCCTCGATCCGGCCCAGCCACGCGGAGGTGCGCTCCAGCCGGTCGGCGGTGCGGATGTAGAACATCAGGAAGCGGTCGATCAGCCGCACCAGCGACTCGTCGTCCAGATCGCGCGCCAGCAGGTCGGCGTGGCGCGGCTCGGCGCCGCCGTTGCCACCGACGTACAGATTCCAGCCCTCCGCCGTCGCGATGATCCCGAAGTCCTTGCCGCGCGCCTCGGCGCACTCCCGGGCGCACCCCGAGACCGCCGACTTGAGCTTGTGCGGCGCGCGCAGTCCCCGGTAGCGCAGCTCCAGATCGATGGCCATCCGCACCGAGTCCTGCACCCCGTACCGGCACCAGGTCTGTCCCACGCATGACTTCACCGTCCGCAGCGCCTTCCCGTACGCGTGCCCCGACTCGAAGCCCGCCTCAACCAACCGCGCCCAGATCCGGGGCAGTTGATCGACGCGCGCCCCGAAGAGGTCGATGCGCTGGCCGCCGGTGATCT
This sequence comes from Streptomyces sp. NPDC104581, assembly GCF_055583685.1. Classification (NCBI taxonomy): domain Bacteria; kingdom Bacillati; phylum Actinomycetota; class Actinomycetes; order Kitasatosporales; family Streptomycetaceae; genus Streptomyces; species Streptomyces sp. NPDC104581. The sequence continues at coordinate 88,748 of NZ_JBVJNN010000013.1, read as the reverse complement.
TCGTGTAGAGCCCGAAGTCCCGTGCCACCTCGCCGATCACGATCAGCTTCTCCGGCGTGATCTCGCCCCCGGGGATGCGCGGCACGATCGAGTACGAGCCGTTGCGCTGCAAGTTGGCCAGGAAGTGGTCGTTGGTGTCCTGGAGCGCGGCCTGTTCGCCGTCCAGGACATGGCCGCTCAGCCCCAGCGTCGGGGCGAGGGAGGCGATGATCGAGGCGACGGTCGGTTTGCAGACCTCGCACCCGTCACCGCCGCGCATGCCCTCGCGGCCGTGCGAGTCCAGCAGCGAGGCGTACGACGTCACCCGCAGGGTCCGCACGATCTCGTACAGCTCGCCGCGCGTGTGCCTGAAGCAGCCGCAGAGCCCGCTGTCACCGGACGCGGGCAGCAGCTGGCCGATCACCTTCACACAACTGCCGCAGCCGGTACCGGCCTTGGTGCACTTCTTCACCTCCGGCAGCGTCGCGCACGCGGTGATCGCGCCCTTCGTCACGTGGTGACAGCTGCAGATCACCGCGCCGTCCGGCAGCGAGCCCGGACCGAGCGCCGCCGGCGCCCCCACCCCGGGCGGCAGGACGAGCTGTTCCGGCGGTACGGGCGGCACGGAACCGGTCAGCGGACGCAGCATCCCGTAGGCGTCGGCGTCACCGACCAGCACGCCCCCGAGCAGGGCGCCGTCCGAGCCGACGACGACCTTCTTGTAGACGCCCGAGCGGGAGTCGGCGTAGACGACGTCGAGACAGCCGGGAGCGGCCCCGTGCGCGTCGCCGAAGGACGCGACGTCCACCCCGAGCAGTTTGAGCTTCGTGGACAGGTCGGCCCCGGTGAACTCGGTCGCGTTCTCGGTGACTTCGGCGATCGCGTCCGCCGCCGTCCGCGCCATCTCGTAGCCCGGCGCCACCAGTCCGTACACCCGCCCGTCCGCAGCGAGCGCGCACTCGCCGATCGCGAAGATCCGCGGATCCGACGTACGGCACCGCTCGTCCACCGCGATGCCGCCGCGTTCGCCGATCCGCAGCCCGGCGTCGCGCGCGAGCCGGTCCCGGGGCCGTACGCCCGCCGAGAAGACGACGAGACCGGTCGCGAGGACCGAACCGTCCGACAGCGTCATGCCGTTGACGGCGCCGTCCGCGTCCGTGGTCACCTCCCGCGTACCGACGCCGGTGTGGACCGTCAGCCCCAAGCCCTCGACGGTGCGCAGCAGCGCCGACCCTCCGCCGTCGTCCACCTGGACGGGCATCAGACGGGGCGCGAACTCCACGACGTGGGTGTCGAGTCCCAGTCCCCGCAAGGCGCCCGCCGCCTCCAGGCCGAGCAGCCCGCCGCCCACGACGGTGCCGGTGCGGGCGGTCTTCGCGTACTCCTCGATCGCCAGCAGGTCCTCGATGGTGCGGTAGACGAAGCAGCCGGTGGCGTCCTTGCCCGGCACGGGCGGTACGAACGGGTACGACCCGGTGGCCAGCACCAGCGTGTCGTACGTGAAGGTCAGCCCGGCGCGCGAGGTGACCGTGCGCGCCGTCCGGTCGATGCTCTCGGCCGGGTCGTCCAGACGCAGCTCGATGCCGTGCCGTTCCATGAAGTCCGGTTCGGCCAGGGTGAGTTCGTCCGGGGTGCGGCCGTCGAAATACGAGCTGAGCCGTACCCGGTCGTAGGCGGGGCGCGGCTCCTCGCAGAGCACCACGACCCGGGCCCGACCGGTGGTGCCGTGCTCGGCGAGGGCCTCCAGGAACCGCTGGCCGACCATGCCGTGGCCGACGACCACGATGGTGGGGAGGGACGTTGTGTCGGGCATCTCAGCAGCCTCCGTCGGGGGTGAGCAGGTGGAGCAGCGCAGTGGTGGGCGGCAGCGGCTCGTCGTCCTCCCAGGTGCGGGCGAGCGCGCCGACCGTGGTGAGGTCGCCGAGGAGCAGGCCGCCGACGAGCCGGTCGCCCCGGACGACGACCTTGCGGTAGGCGCCACGCGTGGCGTCGGTCAGCTGGACGACGTCGTCACCCGGCAGGGGTGTGGTCTCCCCGAACGCGGCGAGGTCGAGCGGGAGCCGGAGTGCCGGGGCGCCCAGGGTGAGGCGGGTGACGGAGCGGGTGCCGGTGTAGCGGGCCGAGGGCGCCGTGGTGAGCAACCGGGCCAGGGTGTCGGCCTGTTCGATGGCGACACCGGCGAGACCGTAGAGCCGGTCGCCGTGTTCCGCGCAGTCCCCGATGGCGTGGATGTACGGGTCCGACGTCCGCAGCTCGTCGTCCACGACGATGCCGCGCCGGACGTCGAGTCCGGCGTCGCGGGCGAGGCGGGCGCGGGGGCGTACGCCGCAGGCCAGGACGGTGAGTTCGGCGTCGAGCCGGAAGCCGTCGGCGAGCTCGACGGCCGCCAGTCGGCCGGCTCCGGGTCCGGACCCGGCTCTGGACCCGGCTCCGGAGCCGGAATCGGGAGCCGGGCCGGTGCCGGCTCCCGGCGCGTCGTCGTCGGCGAGTACGAGGCCCCGCACCCGGCACTCCGTGTGGACCTCCACCCCCCAGGACTCCAGCCGCTGTCTGAGCAACAGCGACCCCGTGCGGTCGAGTTGACGATCCATCAGGTACTCGCCCTGCTGCGCGAGCACCACCCGCGCGCCGCGCTCCGCGAGGGCGTGGGCGGCCGACACCCCGAGGAGCCCCCCGCCGATGACGACGGCGCGCGTGCCCGGCCGTACCGCCGCCGACAGCGCCAGACAGTCGTCCAGGGTCCGGAAGGAGTGCACCCCGGCGGGCAGACCGCCCCGCTCGTGCTGCCGGAGCCCACGCAGGGCCGGCAGCACGGGGTTCGAGCCGGTCGCGAGGACCAGCCGGTCGTAGGGGACGACGCTGCCGTCGTCGCACCGCACCAGCCGCTCGGCGCGGTCGATCCGCACCGCCCGGACACCGCGCCGTACGGTGCCGGGCGCCGGTGGCGAGGCGATGACGTCGGGGCCGTACCGCCCGGCGAGCACTTCGCCGAGCAGGACCCGGTTGTACGGGGCGTGCGGCTCCTCGCCGAGCAGGGTGACCGCCGTCGCGGGGCCGGCCGCGGACGCGTCGGCGGAGGCGTCGGCGGAGGTGGCGGCGGCGAGGCGCTGGGCCAGCCGCACCCCGGCCGTGCCCCCGCCGATCACCACGATCTCCGTCGCCCTGCCGTCAGCTGCCATGCCCGCAGCGTGCGCGGCCGGTGTTACCCGGCGGCACCACCACTGTTTCCCGCGCGGAACGCTGCCCTCAGCGCGCGCCGGTACGGGGTGTGAGGCCGCGTCGGAGCTGGTCGGGAGCGTCCGGTGCGCGGGTGCGCGGTGGCGTGTGCCACCTCACCCCGCATCCGTGTCATGGCCAACCAGTCGTCCCATAGGCTCGCGATCATGCCCGAGATATCCCTGACCATGATCGTCGTCCTCTGCCTCGCGGCAGCCGCCGCCGGCTGGATCGACGCCGTGGTGGGCGGGGGCGGGCTGCTGCTCCTGCCCGCGCTGCTGCTCGGTCTGCCGAACGTCCCGGCTGCGCACGTGCTCGGTACGAACAAGGCCGTGGCGATCGTCGGCACCACCGGCGCCGCCGTGACCTATGTGCGCAAGGCGCCGGTGGACGTCAAGAGCGCCGTACGGATCGGGCTGACGGCGCTCGCGGGGTCGATGGCCGGGGCCTTCTTCGCCGCGGGGATCAGCAGCGACGTCCTGCGCCCCGTGATCATGGTGGTACTCCTCGGCGTCGCCGCCTTCGTGATGCTGCGGCCGGCGTTCGGCAGGGCGCAGGCGGGCGGCCCGGCCTCCCGCGGACGGCACATCACGGCGATCGTGCTCGTCGGCGGCGGTATCGGCTTCTACGACGGGCTGTTCGGTCCCGGTACCGGCACGTTCCTCGTACTGGCGCTGACCGCCGTACTGCATCTGGATCTGGTGACGGCGTCGGCCACCGCGAAGATCGTCAACGTCTGCACCAACGGCGGGGCGCTCGCGATGTTCGCCTACCAGGGCACCGTGCTGTGGCAACTGGCCGCGCTGATGGCGGTGTTCAATCTGGCGGGCGGCATGTTCGGCGCGCGGATGGCGCTCAGGAAGGGCAGCGAGTTCGTCCGCGGGGTGCTGCTCGTCGTGGTGTTCTCACTGGTCGCGAAGCTCGCCTTCGACCAGTGGACGGCCTGACCGCGGACAGCGGCCCGGACCACCCCCGTCCCGCCCCGGCCCGGGGCGCCTTGGTCCGTCCCGACCCGTCCCGGGGTGGCTCAGCGGACGCCGATGAGATGCGCGTACGTCACGACGTTGCCCTGGTAGCCGGACTTCTCGGAGAATCCGCCGCCGCAGGTGATCACCCGCAGTTCGGCCCGGTCCCGCTGCCCGTAGACCTTCCGGTCGGGGAAGTCGGCGTTGGCGTAGACCTCGACGGCGTCGACGGTGAACACGGCGGTCCGCCCGTCCTCGCGGGTGACCTCGATCCGCTGCCCCTTCTCCAGGGTGCCCAGGCTGTAGAAGACGGCCGGGCCGCGCGCGTTGTCCACATGGCCCGCGACGATCGCGGTGCCCTCGGCGCCCGGGGTGGTGCCGTCCTTGTACCAGCCCGCGACTTCGCCGTCCTCCGGTGGCGGGACGTCGAGGCTGCCGTCCTTCGCCAGGCCCAGCCGGGTCACCGGCGCGTCGACGCCGATCTCCGGAATCCGCAGCCGTACGGGGCGTGAGGCGGGCATCGGGTCGGCGGCGGCGTCCGTGTGGAAGCCGGGCCCGGCGGCGAACGCCTGTGCGGCCGACGGGATCGGCGGCGTGACGGTCTGCGATCCGCTCTGTACGAGCCACACGCCGACGCACGCGGCGCCGGCCACCAGCCACACCCTGCCCTTGCCGGTCATCGGTCGCTCCGCGCGGTCATGGGTCCTCCGGAAGTTGTTCCCCCGCCCCCGTCGGCGATGAGCACGACGGGGGCGGGGGCCACGGCGGTACGGGGGCGGTGGAGGCCGCCGGGGTCCGTCCGAGGGACGGGCCCCGCCCCGTCAGCTGTCCTGCGCGCCGCTCGCCCGACGGCGCAGGAGCCAGGTCCCGCCGACGGCGGCGGCGGCCAGAACGGCCGCCCCCGCCGCGATCCGGGTGGTGTCGGGTCCGACGCTGCCGCCGACCCCCGTCCGTACATGGCCGGACGGCTGGTGTTCGCGACGGTGCTCGACCGTCACGTCGCCGCGGGCCTCCCGGCCGTTCGCGCAGCGCACGAAGACGGCGTAGGTGCCCGCCCGGGTGTGCTCGGGCACCTCGAACCGGCCGACGACGAAGTGCTTGTAGTCACCGGGCCGCAGAGGGAACTCGCCCGCGCCCAGGGAACTGGCGTCACCCCTGCCGTGCCCGTCCTTGCCGCACGCGGTGGTGTTGACCGTGACGGTCGCGCCGGGTGCGGCGGTCGAGGGGTACAGCTCCAGCTCACCCCGGTCGCCCGCGAACGCGGCGGCGGGGGCGGTGAGCGACCATCCGAGCGAGGCGGCCGCCAGCGCGGTGCCGGTCAGCAGGCGGGCGGTGGTGCGCATGGTTCTCCTCCGTGGCGGCGCGGTTCTCGTCCCTTCCGAGATAAGGCGCAGCCCGGCGCGCACGCCTGCTGATGGAGAATCAGATTGATCGGTTCGTCACGGCGTGTCCCGCTTGCCGTTTGATGTTCCCGCAGGTCAGTCGCGTGTGACCGAGCATGTGACACGCCGGGCGACGCGTCGTGCCGAACGGGTGAGCCCCGGTCAGTCCTCGATCAGCCTGCGAGGGCCGGGGCCGTGTGCGGCCAGTTCGTCGCCGGGGTTGGACAGGGCGCAGCGGTCCAGCGAGAGGCAGCCGCAGCCGATGCAGTCGGCGAGGTTGTCGCGCAGCCGCTGGAGGGTGCGGATCCGGGTGCTCAGATCGTCGTGCCAGCGCTCGGAGATCCGCGCCCAGTCCTCCCGGGTGGGCGTACGGTCCTGCGGCAGCAGCTCCAGCACGTCGCGGATCAGGGCGAGCGGGATGCCGAGGCGCTGCGAGGTGCGGATGAAGGCGACCCGCCGCAGCGTGTCACGGGTGTAGCGCCGCTGGTTGCCCGAGGTGCGGCGGCTGGTGATCAGTCCCTCGCGTTCGTAGAAGCGCAGTGCGGAGGGGGCGACACCACTGCGTTCGGCCAGTTCGCCGACCGTGGCTTCCTTGGCGTTCCAGGCGAGTTGCGTCATGCGGGTCAGCGTAGCTTGACCTGAACCATGGTTTAAGTATCACGCTCGTCCCCATGGACAACCACACGTGATTCAGCCGCCGAGACGAGCCGCCGGACGGCTCGGATCCCAGCTCCCCAGGCGCCCCTTGAAGGCTCACCGTCATCACGGCCGGCAACCGGGAGGGCCGGTTCGGCCCGGTCGTCTCCGGCTGATTCGTCCCCCACGCCACCGGGCGTGCCGATTTCACCGTCGACCTGACCGACCTCGCCGACACCGATCTGCCGACCGCGCTCTCCTTCAGCCCGCCCGTCCCGGTCCGCGGGCAGCTGGGCAAGGTCACCCACCGGCCGGCCGACGCCGACGCGTTCGTGATCGTCACCCCCGAGTACCACCGCTCCTGTCCCGCGTCCCTGAAGGTCCTGATCGACTGGCACTTCGACGAGTGGCGGGCCAAGCCCATCGGCTTCGTCTCCTACGGAGGTGTCTCCGGTGGCCTGCGCGCCGTCGGGCATCGGCGCCAGGTCTTCGCCGAACTGCACGCCGTCGCCGTGCGCGACACCGTCTCCTTCCACAACGCCGGCGCGCTCTTCGACGACCGGGGCCGGCACCGGGACCCGTCCGGCGCGGGCGCCGCCGCCACCGCGATGCTCGACCAGCTCGCCCGGTGGGGCCTGGCGCCGCGGGACGCCAAATCCGCCCGCGCCTACGCCGGTTGACCGAGCCGGGTCATATCGTGGGACGGGGCGACCGCGGCGGACTCCCGCCGCCCGCGCGCCCACGCCCCTGCCCGCCGCCACGCCCCGCGGCGGCTGTCCGAGAGAAGGAGCGAGGCTGATGACCGGCCCGGAGTTTCTGACCGTACTGACGACCACCGACAGCGCCGCGAAGGCGGAGGCCCTGGCCAGGGGCGCGGTGGAGGCGCGGCTCGCCGCGTGTGCGCAGATCTCGGCGCCGGTCACGTCCGTCTACCGCTGGCAGGGCGCGATCGAGACGGCGCGGGAGTGGCAGGTGCTCCTCAAGACGACCGCCGCCCGCTACGAAGCGCTGGAGGCGCATCTGACGTCGGCGCACGACTACGACACTCCGGAGATCCTCGCCGTCCCGGTGGTACGGGGCGGCGCGCCGTACCTGGCCTGGCTGGCGGACGAGACCACACCCGGCGGCGACAGCCCTTAGGCTCTGTCGTCGAACCGGCGCCTGGTTCACGGCGTCCGGCACGCGCCCTCGCCGCGTTGTCGCAAGTCGCGCGACCACGTCCGGTACGAGGGCGGCCCTCCGCCTCGCGAGCGCACGCACCGGACCCCGCTCACTGGTCCGGCCTGATCCAAACGACCGGCCCTAGCCGCTCGCGGGCTCCGCGCGCTCCACCCGCACCGCGCACACCTTGAACTCCGGCATCCGCGACGTCGGGTCGAGCGCCGGGTTCGTCAGGTTGTTCGCCCGGCCCTCGCCCGGCCAGTGGAACGGCATGAAGACCGTGTCCGCGCGGATCGCCGCGGTGATCCGCGCGGGCGCCACCGCCCGGCCCCGTCGTGAGACCACGGCGAGCCGGTCGCCCTCGGCCACCCCGAGCCGCCCGGCGAGCCGGGGGTGCAGCTCCACGAAGGGACCCGGCGCCGCGGCGTTCAACTCGGCGACGCGCCGGGTCTGCGCGCCCGACTGGTACTGCGAGACGACCCGCCCCGTCGTGAGCAGCACCGGATACTCCGGGTCCGTCTCCTCGGCGGCCGGCCGGTGCACGACCGGCACGAAGCGGGCCCGCCCGTCCTCCGTGGCGAACCGGTCGAGGAAGAGCCGGGGCGTGCCGGGGTGGTCCTCCCCGGGGCAGGGCCAGAACACCCCGTCCTCCGCCGCGATCCGCCGGTAGGTGATCCCCGAGTAGTCGGCCGGACCGCCCTCCGACGCACGCCGCAGCTCCTCGAAGACCTCCTCGGGATCCGCCGGGAACCCCTTCTCGTGACCGAGCCGTTCCGCGAGCCCGCGCAGCACCCGGAGATCGGTCCGTACGCCCGCCGGCGGGCCGAGCGCCCGGCGCCGCAGCAGGACCCGCCCCTCCAGGCTGGTCGTCGTCCCCGTCTCCTCCGCCCACTGCGCCACCGGGAGCACGACGTCCGCGAGCGCCGCCGTCTCCGAGAGCACCACGTCCGCCACCGCCAGGAAGTCGAGTGAGCGCAGCCGCCCCTCGATGTGCGCGGCGCGCGGCGCCGAGACGACCGGGTTCGACCCCATCAGCAGCAGCGCCCTCACGTCCCCGCCGAGCGCGTCGAGCAGTTCGTACGCGCTGCGCCCCGGACCGGGCAGCGCGCCGGGATCCACCCCCCACACCCGCGCCACATGCTCCCGCGCGGCCGGGTCGGTTAGTTTCCGGTAGCCGGGCAACTGGTCTGCCTTCTGGCCGTGTTCACGCCCGCCCTGGCCGTTGCCCTGTCCGGTGAGGCAGCCGTGGCCGGACAGCGGCCGGCCCGCGCGCCCGGTGGCGAGGCAGAGGTTGATCCAGGCGCCCACGGTGTCGGTGCCCTTGGACTGCTGCTCGGGACCGCGCGCCGTGAGCACCATGCCCGTCGGCGCGTCGCAGAACAGCTCCACGGCCTCGCGGAGTCGGGGCACCGGGACCCCGGTGACCCGTTCGACATGCTCCGGCCAGTGCGCCATCGCCGCCGCCCTGGCCTCCGGCCAGCCGGTCGTGCGCTCCCGGACGAACGCCTCGTCCGTCCGGCCCCCCGCCACCACCAGGTGCACCATGCCCAGCGCCAGGGCCAGATCGGTGCCGGGCCGGGGCGCCAGATGGAGGTCCGCCTGCTCGGCGGTCCGCGTCCGGCGCGGATCGACGACGATCAACGTGCCGCCGTTCTCGCGCAGTTCGGTCAGATAGCGCAGCGCGGGCGGCATGGTCTCGGCGAGATTGGAACCGACGAGGATCACACACCCCGTGCGCGGAATGTCGGCGAGCGGGAACGGCAGCCCCCGGTCGAGCCCGAACGCCCGCTGGTGCGCCGCCGCGGCCGACGACATGCAGAACCGCCCGTTGTAGTCGATCTGCGAGGTCCCGAGCACCACGCGGGCGAACTTCCCGAGGGCGTACGCCTTCTCGTTGGTCAGCCCGCCCCCGCCGAAGACGCCCACCGCGTCCGCCCCGTGGTCCGCCCGCGTCCGCGCCAGCCCGGCGGCTACGGCGCCCAGCGCCTCGTCCCAGCCGGCCGGTTCGAGCGGGCCGCCCGGCGACCGCCGTACGAGCGGTTCGGTGAGCCGCACCCGCGAGGACAGCACGGCCGGTGCCGTACGGCCCTTGCCGCAGAGCGCGCCCCGGTTGACGGGGAAGTCGGCCCGCTCGACGACCTCGACACCCGGACCGTCCTTGCCACCCGGACCGCCGGTGCCACCCGGACCGCCGGTGCCACCCGGACCGTCCGCCGTGGGCCGCAGGCCCATCCCGCACTGGAGCGCGCAGTAGGGGCAGTGGGTCGGGACGGCCGCATCGGTCATGGCGCCAGCGTGCGACGCCGGTGTTACGGGGCCGGCCGCAGCCGGTTACGCCTCCGACACGCGCACCTCCCGCGCGGCCCGCCGGCGCTGTGAGGGGCGCCCGGTCACGGCCCGCCGCCCGCCAGCGCGTCCGTCACGCCCGTCTCCCGCGGGCCCAGGAAGTGCGGATCGGGCCGCGTCACCGTGTCGAGCGCCGCCTTTCCCGCCGCCGCCAGCTCCCGGACCCCGCCGTAGTACCAGGTCGCGTCGCGCCGTTCGGCGACCCCGACACCGTAGGAGTCGACACCCGCAGCCCGGCAGAGCGCGACCGCGCGCCGTACGTGGAAGCCCTGTGTCACCAGCACCGCCCGCTCGACCCCGAAGATCTTCCTGGCCCGGACGCACGAGTCCCAGGTGTCGAAGCCGGCGTGGTCGCTGACGATCCGGCCGTCCGGCACCCCGCGCGCCGTCAGATACGTCCGCATGGCGTCCGGTTCGTCGTACTCCTCGCGGCTGTTGTCCCCGGTGACGAGGACGACCCTGACCTTTCCGCTCTCGTACAGCTCGGCGGCGGCGTCGAGACGGTGCGCCAGATACGGCGTCGGCGCGCCGTCGCGCAGACCCGCCCCGAACACGACGGCGACCTCCCGCGCGGGCACGTCGGCCACGGAACGTATGCGGGCGTCTGCGGTCGTGTGCATCCAGGTGGCGGGCGTCAGCGCCAGTGTGCAACCGACCATGACGGCCTGCGCGGCGCGCCGTTGTCCCCGCCGCGTCCTCGGCAGCCGAGGCGACGGCAGCCGCAACTCGCGCAACCGCGCGGGCAGCCGCGGCCGCGACCCCGGTCGTGCCTTCCGCAGCCGTGGCATCCTCGGCATGAACATGAGCCCCCGTCGTCCGGTCCGCCGTCCGTACGTCCGTCCCGTACGCACTCCGTACGACGTCCGGCGCCGCCGAAGAGTTCGCGGCGGCCCGCTCCCGGCTGTGAGCACCCCGAAAACCTCCGCGACACACACCGCAACCGCCCGGCAACGTCCGCCCCGCAGGATCGCCCCATGGACGAGCCGCCCACCTCCGCCCCCACCCTTGTCGTCGTCGCCCACGGCAGCCGCGACCCACGTGCCCTGCGCACCATCAGGGCCCTGCTGCGGCGGGTCGGGGCGTACCGGCCCGGCCTCGGCGTCCGGCTCGGGCACATCGAGATCGAGCGACCGGCCCTCGCCGACACGCTCACCTCCTTGGGAGGCGGCCGGGCCGTACTCGTACCGCTGCTGCTCGCACCCGGCCACCACGTCACGCACGACCTGCCGCGCCTCGCCGCCGGCGCGCCCCGGCTGCGCACCACGATCGCCGCGCCGCTCGGCCCGCACCCCCTGCTCGTCGAGACGCTGTACGCCCGCCTCGTGGAGGCCGGCTGGCCCGACGAGCCGCACCACGCGCACGACACCGGTGTCGTACTCGCCGCCGCCGGATCACGCGACCCGCGGTCCGGGGCCGCCACCCGGCGCACCGCCGCGCTGCTCGGCGCACGGCTCGGGGGAGTGCCGGTGGTCCCCGCGTACGCGTCGGCCGCCGCGCCCACCGTGCCCGACGCCGTACGGGAACTGGCGGCGCGCGGCCGGAGCCGTGTCGCGCTGGCGTCGTACTTCACCGCCCCCGGCCACTTCGCCACCCGCTCGGCCGCCCACGCGCCCTGGTTCGCCTCGGCCCCGCTCGGCGACCACCCGGACCTGGCCCGCCTCCTCCTGCTCCGCTACGACGAGGCGCTGGCCCACCTGGAGTCCGCCCCGGCCGGCGAGCCGGTTACCTTCGTCGCATGGAAGGCATCACCGCACCTCACGACGGCAGCCCCTACGACGAGGCGGACATCCGGCGCTTCTCGGCCGAGCCCGACAAACGTCCCGGCCGCACCGCCTTTCAGCGCGACCGCGCACGCGTCCTGCACTCCTCCGCCCTGCGCCGTCTGGCGGGCAAGACCCAGGTCGTGACACCCGGCTCGCAGAGCCAGGAGTGGGACGCCAGCCCGCGCACCCGGCTGACCCACTCCCTGGAGTGCGCCCAGGTCGGCCGCGAACTCGGCGCCGCGCTCGGCTGCGACCCGGACCTCGTGGAGACGGCGTGCCTCTCCCACGACATGGGCCATCCGCCGTTCGGCCACAACGGCGAACAGGTGCTGAACGACTTCGCCAAGGACTGCGGCGGCTTCGAGGGCAACGCCCAGTCGCTGCGCCTGCTCACCCGCATCGAGCCCAAGCGCTTCGTCCGCGCCGACTCGGTGGCCGCCGAGGTCACCACGCCCCGTGCCGAGGCCGCGGTCGAGGCGGCCGCGGCGGCCGGCGGCGGCGCCCGCCTCGTCAGCGTCGGCCTCAACCTCACCCGCGCCGTACTGGACGCCGCGACGAAATACCCCTGGCCGCAGGGCGCGCACCCCACCGACCCGGACTCGGTGAAGTTCGGCGTGTACGAGGACGACCTGCCGGTCTTCGAATGGGCCAGGCGCGGCGCCCCGCCCAACCGGATCTGCTTCGAGGCCCAGGTCATGGACTGGGCCGACGACGTCGCCTACTCCGTCCACGACTTCGAGGACGGACTGCACGCCGGCCACGTCGACCCCCGGGCGCTGCTCTCCGCGCCCGAACGCGACGAGATCTGGTCGGTCGCGATCGGCCGCTACGTACCGCACGGCACCCACCCGGACCGGCTCGCCGCCGCGCTCGACCGTCTCACGGCCCAGGAGTGGTGGCCGCACGGCTACGACGGGACGGCCGTCGCGCAGGCCAGGCTCAAGGACGCCACCAGCCAGCTCATCGGGCGGTTCTGTCTCGCCGCCGAGGGGGCGACCAGGGCGGAGTACGGCACCGGACTGCTCACCCGGTACGGCGCCTCGCTGGTCGTCCCGCGCGAGGCGCGCGACGAGTGCGCCGTACTCAAGGCCGTCGCCCACCGCTATGTGATGCAGCGCGCCGACCAGGAGTCCCTCCGCGCCGACCAGCGCATCGTCCTCGCCGAACTCGCCTGGACGCTGACCGCCCGCGCCCCCGAGGGACTGGACCCGCAGTTCCGCGCGCTCTTCGAGACGGCGTCCGACGACCGCGCCCGCAAGCGCGTGATCGTCGACCAGATCGCCTCTCTCACGGACGCCGCGGCGCGCTCCCTGCACACCTCGCTCACGGGCCGCACCTGATCGCGGTGGTCCGGCAGCGGGGCGCCCCGCACCCGTTTTCCGCGCTCCGCTTCCCGTGCCCCGCATCCGGCACCCGTCATATTCAGCCAACGGCCGAAGCGGCCGAGCCGCCCCGTCAGGGGGCGACGCGTGTAGCAAGGTAGCCACATCAAGCCGGAACCATGCCCATGGAGCCTCCCCTCTTTCGCCATCACGCTCCGTGCGGGACGCTCACAGATGGCGGCAGCGTAAAGAGGAGGCATCAAGTGGTCGACGCACATCGGACATTCGTCATCGTCGGTGGTGGGCTCGCCGGGGCGAAGGCCGCGGAAACCCTCCGTTCCGACGGATTCACCGGCCGAGTGATCGTCATCGGGGACGAGGGGGACCATCCCTACGAACGCCCCCCGCTGTCCAAGGGGTTCCTCCTCGGCAAGGAGGAGCGCGACAGCGTCTTCGTCCACGAGCCCGCCTGGTACGCCAAGCACCACGTGGAGCTGCACCTCGGCCAGACGGTCACCGGGATCGACCGCGGCACCCGGTGCGTCCACCTCGGCGACGGCACCTCCGTGCGCTACGACAAACTGCTCCTGACCACCGGCTCCGAACCGCGCCGCCTCGACATCCCCGGCACCGACCTCGCGGGCGTCCACCATCTGCGCAGGCTCGCCCACGCCGACCGGCTGCGCCGCGTCCTCACCGCGCTGGGCCGCGACAACGGCCATCTCGTCGTCGCAGGCGGCGGCTGGATCGGTCTGGAGGTCGCCGCCGCCGCCCGCGAGTACGGCGCCGAGGTCACGGTCGTCGAACCGCGGCCGACACCTCTTCACGACGTCATCGGTCCGGAGCTGGGACAGTTCTTCACCGAACTGCACGGCGAGCACGGCGTACGGTTCCACTTCGGCGCCCGGCTCACCGAGATCGTCGGCCAGGACGGCATGGTCCTCTCCGTCCGCACGGACGACGGCGAGGAGCACATGGCGCACGACGTGCTCGCCGCGATCGGCGCCGCGCCCCGCACGGGCCTCGCCGAGGCGGCCGGACTCGACCTCGTGGGGCGTGAGCGGGGCGGCGGCATCGCCGTCGACCTGGCGCTGCGCACCTCCGACCCGGACATCTACGCGGCGGGCGACGTGGCCTCCGTCCCCTTCTCGCTGCCCGGCACCGACCTGCCGACGGACAGGCTGCGCGTCGAGCACTGGGCCAACGCGCTCAACGGCGGCCCCGCCGCCGCCCGCTCGATGCTCGGCCAGGACGTGACGTACGACCGGCTCCCGTACTTCTTCTCCGACCAGTACGACCTGGGCCTCGAATACTCGGGCTGGGCGCCGCCCGGCAGCTACGACCAGGTGGTGGTGCGCGGCGACGCCGGAAAGCGCGAGTTCATCGCCTACTGGCTCAAGGACCGCAGGGTGCTCGCCGGGATGAACGTCAACGTGTGGGACGTCACGGGCGACATCCAGCGGCTCATCCGCTCCGGCGCCCGGCAGGATCTCGACGCGCTCGCCGACCCGACGGTGCCGCTGGACACGCTCGGCACCTGACCGGCCCGCGCGCACCCCGGTCACCCGGCCACCCGGCCGCCGCGTCGCCCGTCCGCGGACCGGGCGTAGGGGACTGTCGGCGCGTCCCCGTAGAATTCTCGCGTGGCAGGCAGGATCAACGATGACGACGTGAAGGTGGTTCGGGACGCGGTCCCGATCGACACCGTCGTGTCCGAGTACCTGCAACTGCGCCCGGCCGGCGGCGGGAACATGAAGGGCCTCTGCCCCTTCCACGACGAGAAGTCCCCGTCCTTCCAGGTCAGTCCGAGCAAGGGTCTCTTCCACTGCTTCGGCTGCCAGGAGGGCGGGGACACCATCGCCTTCGTGATGAAGGTCGACCATCTCTCCTTCTCCGAGACGGTCGAACGCCTCGCCGCCAAGGCGGGCATCACGCTGCGGTACGAGGAAGGCGGCTACAACCCCACCCACCAGCGGGGCGAGCGCATCCGGCTGGTGGAGGCCCACAAGGCGGCGGCCGAGTTCTACGTGGAGCGGCTCGGCGGCGAAGAGGCCGAGATCGGCCGGAAGTTCCTCGCCGAGAGAGGCTTCGACCAGGCGGCGGCCGAGCACTTCGGGGTGGGATACAGCCCGGCGGGCTGGGACCATCTGACCCGCTTCCTGCGCGGGAAGGGCTTCAGCGACAAGGAACTGCTGCTCGCCGGGCTCTCCCAGGACGGCCGCCGGGGTCCGATCGACCGGTTCCGGGGCCGGCTGATGTGGCCCATCCGGGACATCTCGGGCGAGGTCGTCGGCTTCGGCGCCCGCAAGCTGCGTGACGACGACAACGGGCCGAAGTATCTGAACACCCCCGAGACGGCGATCTACAAGAAGTCCCAGGTGCTGTACGGGGTGGACCTGGCGAAGAAGGACATCGCCAAGGCCAGCCGCGCGGTGGTGGTCGAGGGCTACACGGACGTGATGGCCTGCCATCTGGCGGGGATCACCACCGCCATCGCCACCTGCGGCACGGCCTTCGGCACCGACCACATCAAGATCCTGCGCCGGCTGCTGATGGACAACGGCAGCGCGCGGGTGATCTTCACCTTCGACGGGGACGCGGCGGGCCAGAAGGCGGCGCTGCGCGCCTTCGAGGACGACCAGAAGTTCGCCGCCGAGACGTACATCGCGATCGCGCCCGACGGCATGGACCCGTGCGAACTGCGTCTCAGCAAGGGCGACGCGGCGGTCCAGGACCTGGTGGAGCCGCGCACGCCGCTCTTCGAGTTCGCCATCCGCCAGATCGTGTCCCGGTACGACCTGGAGACCCCGGCGGGCCGCGCGTCCGCCCTGGACGAGGCGGGCCCCATCGTCGCCCGGATCAAGAACGGCGCCTCGCAGCACGAGGTCGCCGTCCAGCTCGCCGGCATCCTCGGCATCCTCGACACCCAGTTCGTGGTCAAACGGGTCGCCCAGATGGCCCGTTGGGCCCGTGACCGGGGCGGTCGCGGACCCGCCGGCCCCGCGGACGGCCGCGGCGCCCGGCCGAACGGCCCGCAGGGCGCGTACGACTCCGCCCCCTCCCCGGCCCTCTCCGGCCCGGCACTCAACCTCCGCAGCCCCGCCCACCGCACCGAGCGCGAGCTGCTGAAGCTCGCCCTCCAGCGCCCCGAGCTGGTCTCCCCGGCCTTCGACGCGTACGGCGTGGACGAGTTCACCGCCCCGCCGTACGCCGCCGTGCGGCGTGCCGTCGAGGACGCGGGCGGCGCCGAGGAAGGCATCGTCTCGGCGCCCGAGTATCTGGCCCGCGTCCGCGAGGCCGCGCCGAACGACGCGGTGCGCGCGCTGGTCACGGAGCTGGCCGTGGAGGTGTTCCACGGCAAGACGATCGACGAGGCGTACGCGGGGGAGCAGTTGGTACGGGTCCGGCTGCGGGCCGTCGACCTCCGC
This sequence comes from Streptomyces sp. NPDC104581, assembly GCF_055583685.1. Lineage (NCBI taxonomy): Bacteria > Bacillati > Actinomycetota > Actinomycetes > Kitasatosporales > Streptomycetaceae > Streptomyces > Streptomyces sp. NPDC104581. The sequence goes on along the minus strand of NZ_JBVJNN010000013.1, from coordinate 72,550 downwards.
ATCCACGATGTGACGAGCACGCTGGCCCGCCTCGGCACCGGCGCCGACGCCGAACGGCACCAGGCCGTGCAGAACGAGCTGTGGGTGCTCCAGCAGTACCGCCAGTCACTGCGCAACAGCGGAGCGGCGGCGCTCTAGCGTTTCGGCGAACCGGCCCGTCCCCGGGCCGGGGACCGACCGCGCGCGGCGCGGGCCCGGTCCCGTACCCCTCGTCACCACTGCCGTCCCACCGGTCCCAACTCCCGCCGTTTTAAACATCCTTGGGTAACTGACCGGTTACGCACGGGACTCAGAAAGTCCTCGCACGCCTCTCGTGGCGGCAGTGTGCCGTACCCCACACTGGGCAGCGGTGCCTGTGTTCTCGGAGCGCGGCCGGTCCACCCACGGTGGGCCACTCATCCCCGCGGATCCGCTCATCGTGTACGGGACTGACGGCGGCCCGGTCGCCCACGTCCCGCTGCCGCACACCCCCGATCCGGCAGCGATCACCCTGGAGGCCGCCCCCGTGCAGACCCGGACCCAGACCCTGACCGAGACCGAACTGGTGTCGGCGGTTCCCTCGCAGAGCCGCGCCGCGCACCATCCCGAGGCGACCCCGGGGGCCCCCGGTCCGGCGGTCCCGGAGACCGTCACGGAGGACCCGGTGGACATCCCCGAGGTCCCGGAGCGCGTCGGCCCCAGGGGCAAGGCGGACAGCGGCGGACCCTCGTCCGACCTCTTCCGGCAGTATCTGCGGGAGATCGGACGGATCCGGCTGCTCACCGCCGTCGAGGAGGTGGACCTCGCGCGCCGCGTCGAGGCCGGCCTCTTCGCCGAGGAGAAGCTCGGCTCCACACCCGACCTGGACTCGCAGCTCGCACTCGACCTCGACCGGCTCGTCGTGCGCGGCCGGATGGCCAAGAGACGGCTCATCGAGGCGAATCTGAGACTCGTCGTCTCCGTCGCCAAGCGGTACGTCGGCCGCGGACTGACGATGCTCGACCTCGTCCAGGAGGGGAACCTCGGCCTCATCAGGGCCGTGGAGAAGTTCGACTACGCGCGCGGCTACAAGTTCTCGACCTACGCCACCTGGTGGATCCGCCAGGCGATGTCCCGCGCCCTGGCCGACCAGGCCCGCACCATCCGCGTGCCCGTCCATGTCGTCGAACTGATCAACCGCGTCGTCCGGGTGCAGCGCCGCATGCTCCAGGAGCGTGGCCAGGAGCCGACCCACGAAGAGGTCGCCGCCCAGCTGGAGCTGACCGCCGAACGGGTCGGCGAGGTCCTGCGGCTCGCCCAGGAACCCGTCTCCCTGCACGCGCCCGTGGGGGAGGAGGACGATGTCGCCTTCGGTGACCTCATCGAGGACGGCGACGCCGCCTCGCCCGTCGAATCGGCGGCGTTCCTGCTGCTCCGCGAGCACCTGGAGGCGGTCCTCTCCACACTCGGCGAGCGCGAACGCAAGGTCGTCCAGCTCCGTTACGGCCTGGCGGACGGCCGCCCGCGCACGCTGGAGGAGATCGGCCGGATCTTCGGCGTCACGCGCGAGCGGATCCGGCAGATCGAGTCCAAGACCCTCAACAAACTCCGCGACCACGCCTTCGCGGACCAACTGCGCGGCTACCTGGACTGAGCCCCGCCCGGGACCCGCGCCGGACGGGCCCCTCAAGCCCGTCCGGCGCCCGAGAGCGGACCGGCCCCACCGGGCGGAGGACCCGTCAGGACCTTGCGGACGCGCCCCAGGGCCTGATCCGAACCACAGGCCCTAGTCCACCTCGGCCACCGCCTGGGCGAACTGCGCCGCGTACAGCCGCGCGTACGCGCCCTGTGCCGCCAGCAGCCCCGCGTGCGTGCCCTGTTCGACTATCGCGCCGTTCTCCATCACCAGGATCACGTCCGCGTCGCGGATCGTGGAGAGTCGGTGGGCGATCACGAAACTCGTCCGTCCGTGCGCCAGTTGGGCCATCGCCTTCTGGATCAGCACCTCGGTACGGGTGTCCACGGAGCTGGTCGCCTCGTCCAGGACCAGGATCACCGGGTCCGACAGGAACGCCCGCGCGATGGTGATGAGCTGCTTCTCGCCCGCGCTGACACCCGACCCCTCGTCGTCGATCACGGTCTCGTACCCGTCGGGCAGCGTGCGGATGAAACGGTCCGCGTGGGCCGCCCGCGCAGCCTCCTCGATCTCCTCCCGGGTGACCTCGCGCGCCGCGCCGTACGCGATGTTCTCCGCGATCGTGCCGCCGAACAGCCAGGTGTCCTGGAGGACCATGCCTATCCGGGAGCGCAGGTCCTCCCGCGACATGGTGGCGATGTCGATGTCGTCCAGACTGATCCGTCCGGCCGTCACCTCGTAGAACCGCATCAGCAGATTGACCAGCGTCGTCTTGCCCGCGCCCGTCGGGCCGACGACGGCCACGGTCTGGCCCGGCTCCACCGAGAGCGACAGGTCCTCGATGAGGGGCTTGTCCGGCTCGTAGCGGAACGCCACGCCGTCCAGCGCCACCCGTCCCCGCAACTCGTGCGGCCGGTCGGCCGGGGGAGCGTCCTTCTCCTGCTCGTCCGCGTCCAGCAGTTCGAAGATCCGCTCGGCGGACGCGACCCCCGACTGGACGAGGTTGGCCATCGACGCCACCTGCGTCAGCGGCATCGAGAACTGGCGCGAGTACTGGATGAACGCCTGCACGTCACCGATCGACAGCGTCCCCGACGCGACACGCAGCCCGCCGACGACCGCCACCAGCACATAGTTGATGTTGGAGATGAAGAACATCAGCGGCTGCATCACGCCGCTGTTGAACTGCGCCTTGAAACCGGCCTCGTACAGCGCCTGGTTCTGCTCCTCGAACGCCCGCGCCGACTCCTCCTGCCGCCCGAAGACCTTCACCAGGGCGTGCCCGGTGTACATCTCCTCGATATGGGCGTTCAGCGTGCCCGTGGACTTCCACTGCTGTACGAAGTGCGGCTGCGAGCGCTTGCCGACCTTCGTCGCCACCAGCACCGACAACGGCACCGTCACCAGCGCGACCAGCGCGAGCAGCGGTGAGATCCACAGCATCATCCCCAGGACGCCGACGATCGTCAGCAGGGAGTTGACCAGCTGGCCCATCGTCTGCTGGAGCGTCTGGGAGATGTTGTCCACGTCGTTCGTCGCCCGGCTCAGCACCTCACCACGCTGCCGGCGGTCGAAGTACGACAGCGGCAGCCGCGACAGCTTGGCCTGCACGTCCTCGCGCATCCGGTAGATGGTGAGGTTGATGACCCGGATCGAGAGCCGCGTCGAGACCAGCATCAGCAGCCCCGCCGCCACGTACACCGCCAGAGCCACCAGCAGGACCCGGCCGACCGCGTCGAAGTCGATGCCCTGTCCCGGTGTGAAGTCCACCCCGGAGAGCAGGTCGGCGAGCCCGTTGTCACCCTCCTCCCGGAGCCGCGAGACCGTCTCCTCCTTGTCGGCGCCCCCCGGTGTCTGACGGCCGACGACCCCCGCGAAGATCAGGTCGGTCGCCGAGCCGAGGATCTTCGGGCCGACCACCGAGGCGGCCACGCTCAGCACACCCGCGGCGACCATCCACCACAGGGTGACCTTCTCCCGGGCGAGCTGCCGCAGCAGCCGTTTGGTCGACCCCTTGAAATCCATCGACCGCTGCGAAGGAGAACCCGCGCCGGCCGCCATCATGCGTCCGCCAGGACCGCTCATCAGGCCGCCTCCGCCTCGGTCAGCTGGGAGAGCACGATCTCCCGGTACGTCTCGTTCCCGGCCATCAGCTCCTGATGACGCCCCTCACCGACCACCCGGCCCTCGTCCATGACGACGATCCGGTCGGCGTCGCGGATGGTGGACACCCGCTGGGCGACGATCACCACCGTCGCCTCCGCGGTCTCCCGCGCCAGCGCGGCGCGCAGCGCGGCGTCCGTCGCGTAGTCCAGCGCGGAGAACGAGTCGTCGAACAGATAGATCTCCGGCCGCTGCACCAGCGTGCGCGCGATCGCGAGCCGCTGGCGCTGGCCTCCGGAGACGTTCGTCCCGCCCTGTGCGACGGGCGCGTTCAGCCCGCCCTCCAGGCCGGTGACGAACTCCTTGGCCTGCGCCACCTCCAGCGCGTGCCACAACTCCTCGTCGGTCGCGTCCGGATTCCCGTACCGCAGATTCGTCGCCACCGTCCCCGAGAACAGATACGGCTTCTGCGGGACCAGACCCACCGTCCTCGCCAGCAGCGCCGGATCGAGACCGCGGACGTTCTCACCGTCCACCAGCACCTCGCCGGCGGTCGCGTCCACCAGCCGGGGCACCAGCCCCAGCAGTGTCGACTTCCCGCTGCCGGTCGAGCCGATGACGGCGGTCGTCTCGCCCGGTCTGGCGGTCAGCGACACGTCCCGCAGCACCGGCTCCTCGGCCCCCGGGTAGCGGAACTCCGCGCCCCGCACCTCCAGATGACCGTGCCGGCGCAGCGTCAGCACCGGCTCCCCGGGAGGTACGACGCTCGACCTGGTGCCGAGCACCTCCTCGATGCGCTCGGCACACACCTCGGCGCGCGGCACCATCATGAACATGAAGGTGGCCATCATCACGGCCATCACGATCTGCATCAGATAGGCGAGGAAGGCGGTCAGCGCCCCGATCTGCATCCCGCCGCTCTCGATCCGGTGCGCGCCGAACCAGACGACGGCGACGGACGACACGTTCACGACCGTCATCACGACCGGGAACATCAGCGCCATCAGCCGGCCCGTCGCCAGCTGCATCTCGGTCAGGGCGGTGTTGGCGCCCTCGAACCTCTTCTTCTCGTACTCGTCGCGGACGAAGGCCCGGATGACGCGGTTGCCGGTGATCTGCTCACGGAGCACCCGGTTCACGGTGTCGAGCCGCTCCTGCATGGCGCGGAACAGCGGACGCATGCGCTTCACGATCAGGCTCACGGAGACGCCGAGGACCGGCACGACGGCCAGCAGCACCGCGGAGAGCGGCACGTCCTGGCCGAGCGCCATGACGATGCCGCCGACACACATGATCGGAGCCGACACCATCAGCGTGAACGACATCAGCACCAGCATCTGCACCTGCTGGACGTCGTTGGTGGTGCGGGTGATCAGCGACGGCGCCCCGAACTGGCCGACCTCACGGGCGGAGAAGCTCTGGACCCGGTCGAAGATCGCGGCCCGCACGTCCCGGCCGAGGGCCGACGCGGTGCGCGCGCCGTAGTAGACGGCGCCTATCTGACCGAGGACCTGGGCGACACTGACGGCGATCATGAGAGCGCCGAACTCCATGATGTAGCCCGTGTCGCCGGTCACGACACCGTTGTCGATGATGTCGGCGTTGAGGGTGGGCAGATAGAGCGAGGCGCAGGTCTGCAACAGCTGGAGCACCACCAGCAGACCGATGGCTCTCTTGTAGGGGACCAGATGCGTTCTGAGTAGTCGTAGCAGCACGTGCTGTCTCTCGGGCTCGGCAAGATCGGGGGTCGGACCCATCCTGCGACACTCCAGCCGCTGGAACCCAAGGGTTTTCCACAAAGGACAAGTCAAGAACGACTGTCGTACCGCAGACCCCGTTCGCGGCCCCCCGCCCCCGCCCCCTACACCCCCGGCGCGTCCGTGAAGGCCCCCGGGTGGATGTGATCGCGGGCGGACGTGTACTGCTGGCGCACCGCGGCGCCCACGGCCGCCTCCTCGCCCGGCTCGAAGACCTGCACCGCCGCGCCCCGCCAGTCGGGCGGGCTGTGCGGCGACAGCGTGTTCCTCGAGACCCCCAGTGCCCACGCGGCCTGCCGCGCCGCGCCCAGCGCCGCGTACTCCGCCGGCTCGGGGACGACGACCTGCGCCCCGAATATCCCCGGCGCCGCCGCCTGTACGGCCGGCAGCCCGGCCGCCGCCCCGAGCAGGAACACCCGCCGCACCTCGACCCCGCGCCCGCGCACCACGTCCATCGCGTCGGCCAGCGAGCAGAGCATCCCCTCGAACGCGGCCCGCGCCAGATGCTCCGGCTTCATCGACTCACGCCGCAGGCCGGTCAACGTGCCCGCCGTGTGCGGCAGACGGGGCGTCCTCTCGCCCTCCAGATAGGGCAGGAACACCAGACCGGACGAGCCCGGCGTGGACTTGAGCGCCAGCGCCGACAGGTCGTCCAGGTCCTCGGTCCCCAGCAACTCGGCCGTGCCGCGCAGGGCCCGGACGGCGTTGAGCGTGTGGACGACCGGCAGATGCATTCCGGTGGCGTCGGCGAACGACGTGATCATCCCCGTGGGGTCCGCCAGCGCCTCGTGGTGCACGGTCATCACCGACCCGGATGCGCCCAGCGACACCACCGCGTCCCCGATTCCGACACCGAGCCCGAACGCGGCGGCCATGGTCTCGCCCGTACCCGCGGAGATCAGCAGGCCCTCGGGGGTGGTCCCGGCGGCCTCGGCCGGGCCGAGCACCTCCGGCAGCGCCGCCTGGTGGCCCAGCGCCAGTTCCATCAGATCGGGCCGGTAAGCCCCCGTACGGGCCGACCAGAATCCGGAGCCGGACGCCGCGCCCCGGTCCGTCGTCCGCCGTGCGGGCCGGCCCAGCAACTGCCAGACCAGCCAGTCGTGCGGCTGGAGGATCGCCGCCGTACGCCGCGCCGCGTCCGGCTCGTTCCGCGCCAGCCAGCGCAGCTTCGCCAGGGGCTGACCGGACTGCGGCACCGACCCGACGGCCTCCGCCCAGGCCTGCCGCCCGCCGAGCGCGTCGATCAGATCGGCGGCGGCGACCTGCGCGCGCTTGTCGTTGCCGAGCAGCGCGGGTCGTACGAGGTTGCCGGACTGGTCCAGCGGCACGAGTCCGTGCTGCTGGGCGGAGACGCCGATGGCCTCCACGCCCTCCAGCACCCCGCCGCCCGCCGCCTCGCCGAGCGACAGCAGCCAGACCTGCGGATCGACTTCGGCGGCCTTGTCCTCGACGGGATGCGCGGCGTATCCCTGCCGCAGCACGGCACCCGTGTCCGCGTCACACACGACGATGCGTGTGGAGCCCGAAGAACTGTCCAACCCGGCGACTATTCCCATGGCACGATTCTGCCGCACGCGCGCGGCGGCGGCGGTTCCCGGCACCGCCCGGTGCCGGGAACCGCCGCCGCCGGTGTTCATCAGGTGTTGGTGGTCCCCCAGTCGTCCTCACCGTTGCCGTTCCGCGAACGCAGCGACCGGACCCGGTCGGCGACGGACCCGGGGACCTTCTCCCCCATCTTCTCGCTCACCGAGTGGTACGCCTTGCCCGCGTACTCACGGCCGGACAGCGCCGCCGTCTCGGCGGCGTTGCGCACGGCCGGGTTCTGCGAGATCCGGCTTGCGGACTTCTTGAGCTGCTCGTAGCGCTCGCGCCCGGCCCTGGTTCCCAGTACGTAACCGACAGCCAGTCCCGCGATGAACGTGAGGCGCCGCATGGCCTGCCACCCTTCGTTAGTTCGTTGGCATCGGACCTTGAGCCGTGACGTCCGCCTACCCACGAGGTCCGAGATCACCCAGTGTGACCCGGCGGGATACCGATTGGCGGAGCACCCCCCTGCTTGCGCTAATGTATGTGTCGCAGCGGACGTCCGCCGCCCGGGAGACCCGGGGTGGGTGCGTTCGGTGCATACGCAGCAGTCCCCTGTAGCTCAATTGGCAGAGCAGCCGGCTGTTAACCGGCAGGTTACTGGTTCGAGTCCAGTCGGGGGAGCGCGATCTCCTGTAGCTCAATTGGCAGAGCATTCGGCTGTTAACCGGAGGGTTGCTGGTTCGAGTCCAGCCGGGAGAGCAAGCACGGAAGAGGACCCCTCGGGGTCCTCTTTCCTGTTTCCGCGACCACCCCCACCACCCACCGGCGTGCCGCTGACGGTCCGTCGGGGCGCCGCCGCCAGCCTTCCGGGTGATCTTCGGGCTTCTCCTGGAACCGGCCGGCGCTCCAGGAAGTCCTCATGGTCAGGCGTTGCCGACCATCCGAGGCAGGAGATCGTATGAGCGGCTATGCTGCGGCAGACGGCGCGCACAAATGTGCGCGACGCGCCGTTAGGGGCGGTAGCTCAGCCGGTTAGAGCAGCGGACTCATAATCCGTCGGCCGTGGGTTCGAGTCCCACCCGCCCCACGTGGGCAGGCGTTCGAGGAATCGTTCCGACCTGCATCCGAGCGCCCCAAGTGGTTTAGACCACAATGGGGCGCTCAGTCGTTCTCGGGGTCCTGCGTGAGCGGTGCGTGAGCGCCAGTCCCTGGCGGTGCCTCACGGCGGGCGCGCGGCACGACAGACTCGGCATTCCTCGCGACCTCCTGATCCACCTCGGGCAGAAGACTGGTGTACGTGTCGGACGCTAGCTGAATCGTCCCGTGCCGCAGCGTCTCTTTGATCGCGTGTAGGTCACCTCCACCCGCATGGATCAGCGTGGCCGCCACGTGGCGCAGGTCCCGGAGATTGATCGGCGGCAGGTCCGCCTCCCGGCAGAGCCTGCGGAAGACGTCCGACACCTTCTCGGGGTGGAGCCAGGCGCCATCCGTGTCCGTGAAGACCTTGCCGGTGTCGGACCACGGGAGGCGGGCCTCCAGACGCTCGGCGCGCTCCTGCTGCTGCCGCACCTGGTGGTCCCGCATCACCTGCACCGTGAGCGGCCCGAGCGCGATCGTCGCGGCCGAGTCCTCGGTCTTCGGGGTGCTCTCCACCGGCGTCCACCCGTCCTGGATGATCGTCTTGGAGACCGTCAGCATCCAGCTCTCGTACAACGCCATCGCAGGCCAGGACGATCCGGCGATCCTCAAGGAGCTGTACGACGAGCTGGAGTCGGTGGAGTGGCGGCAGTACACGGGCCGGGACGACAAGGCCCTGGACCTGCTGGAGAAGGTGGACGTCGCCTCCCTGGGCGAGGCGAACCTCGACTTCGCCAGCGTGCAGTTCATGTTCCTGCCCGATGAGCTGGAGCGAGCCGAGGCCGCGTTCGACGCGGCCCGATCCACGGCGACGGCGGACCAGCGGTGGGTGGCCGGGCTGGAGCAGTACGAGCCGGTGCTCGATGCTCTGGAGACCTCCCGAGCCGCACACAAGATCGGCAACAGCGCGACGGCCCTCAGCGTGATCCTCGCTGTGTTCGAGCGGCATCTCGGCGAGCTGGCCGAAGGCTGGTTCGACACGACCACGGGAGAGGCGACGAAGGCGGGGACGGCACCGCTGGAGACGGTGTTCGGCGTTCGGGACGTGCCGGTGGAGACGGCCGCCGTCGTGCGGGCGGCCATCGATCGGATGGTGCAGGACGGCACCGTGCCAGCCGACGAGCCGTGGCGGGCGCTGGAAGTCCTGGCCGCACAGAGCAACTGACGGCCGTCGGCCAGGAGGTGAGCGGTGGCCGAGGACACCGTGGAGTCCTGGGAGCGGCAGAGCGGGGAGTCGGTCCAGGCGTTCGAGGCATTCGCCGTGTACCGCGATCTCGGTCCAGCGCGGAGTCTGACAAAGACGGCACGCGAGTTGCATAAATCCCGCACGCTGCTGGGCCGGTGGTCGCGGCAGTACGCATGGGTGATGCGGGCCGCGGCCTACGACCGGGAGCAGGACCGCCTGTTCCTCGCGGAACAGGCACAGGCGCGGCGGGATATCGCCCGCAGGCACGCGAAGTTGGCGCAGGCCGTTCAGAGCAAGGCGGTCGCGCGGCTTCAGACACTCGACCCGCGGGAACTGTCGCCATCCGAACTGCTGCGCTACATCCAGGTCGCGGCGGAGATCGAACGGCGGGCCGTGGGTGAGGCCCCGGCGGCCGGGACGGTCGAGGACCGGGACCAAGGCGTGGACGTGGCCTCACTGTCGGACGAGGAGCGCCGGGCCCGGATGGACCAGCTCCGCCGTGAACTGGAGCGCCGGCTGTCGGAGGGCGCGCAGTGAGCCGCGGTCGGGCCAAGCGCCGCATGGTTGGGGGGTTCGCGGACCCGTCGGTAATGAGCGATGAGCAGCTGAAGGCCGAGGTCGCCGCACTGGTCCGCGCCGATGAGCTGTCGGCGCGCAGGTGGGCGTGCGAGGTCCCGACCTGTGATGGGCTGCCCCACGTTGGGTGGCTGCATCACCTTGCCCGTGCGGCGCAGCGTAAGCCATTGTGGCTGTGGACGGTGTGGATGCTGCTCACCGGCCGTGGCTGGGGCAAGTCCCGGACGGCGGCGGAGACGGTGCGGGAGTGGGCGCAGACACCAGGTCTTCAGATCGCGGTGGTGGCGAAGAACGCGACGCTGGTGAGGGACATCTGCTTCGAGTCCCCGAAGTCGGGGCTGCTGTCGGTGTTCCCGCCTGAGGAAGTGGCGAAGTACAACTCGTCGCTGGGAGAAACGACGCTGCGCCTGGTGAACGGCACGCTGATCCGGGGATTCGGTGCGGAGACGCCGGACAACCTGCGCGGCTGGGCGTTCGACAAGGCATGGTGCGACGAGTACGCGGCCTGGTCGCGGCACACCGCGCAAGAGGTCTACGACATGCTGTGGTTCTGCCTGCGTGAGGCGGACACCCCGCAGGTCGTGATCTCTACGACGCCGAAGCCGCTCCCACACGTCAAGAGGCTCGTCGAGCGGGGCCGTGCCCAGGAGAAGGCGCACCTGGAGGGCGGGGCGCCGCCTCGGGTGGTGCTGACCTGCGGGCACATGCGGGAGAACGACGCGAACCTGTCGGCGGCGGCCCGAGAAGTGCAGGAGGAGGAGTACGCCGGCACCCGGTTGGGGCGGCAGGAGCTGTCCGGCGAGCTACTCGAGGACGTGGAGGGCGCGCTGTGGAAGGGGTGGATGCTGGAAGTCGAGGGCTTCCGCCCCCGGCCCGAGCATCTGCCTGACCTCCAGCGCGTGGTGGTCTCCGTCGATCCGGCCACGAAGTCGCACGAGAACGCGGACATGACCGCGTTCACCGTGGCGGGCCGTGGGTTCCCAGTGGAGACGATGTTCGGGGATGACCGGCCTCGCGGGTATCTGCTGCACTGCGAGCAGGACCGGCATACGCCGACGCAGGCGATGAAGCGGGCCGCTGAGCTATACCACGAGCACCGCGCCGACTGCGTGGTGATTGAGGCCAACAACGGTGGTGACTACGTGCCCGCACTGATGGAGCAGGTGGACCCGACGGTGAACTGGCGGATCGTTCATGCAACGCGTGGGAAGCGGGCGCGGGCGGCACCGGCGGCGCAGCTGTACGAGCAGGCCAGGGTGTCGCACGTCGGTCCGGCCCGGCGGTTCGCGGAGCTGGAGGAACAGATGACGACGTTCGTCGGCCAGGGAGAGACCGAGGACTCACCCGACCTGCTGGACTCGGCGGTGTGGGCGTTGTGGGACCTGTTCCTGGATCCGACGATGCCCCCTCCGAGTGGTGGCGATGACCAGCGGCTCTCTGGTCGGCGGTAGTTGGGCCAAGGCAGTTGTCAGTGGGTTGTGGCAGCGTTGCGAGTTGATCGGCGATGGCCAGACAGGGAGTCGGGGATGGCCGGGGGAAGCTCGGGTGATGCCGGCTTGGCTGGCCAGCGGCCGGACCGTTGGGGTTCCGGCCGTGGCGTCGGTCGTGGACGCCCGCAAGATGAGATCTCGCCGTGAGGGCGTGCTCGGCCGGTTCGGGGTGGGCATGAAGAGCGTGATGAGTCTGCCCACCGGGACTGGGAAAACCGCGACCGCTGTGGCGGTGGCGATCGAGATGGCCAGGCAGGGCAAGAGGCTGACGCTCGTGGTCAAGGACCGTGCCGAACAGGAGGCGGTCGAAGCACAGCTGAAGGTCGCATGGGCAGGGCTGGATGAGGCGGCAGGTGATCAGGCCGCACCGGACAGTTTCCATCTGGTTCCCGAGCCGTACGCACCCCGACGGTTGCGTGCTCGCCCCACCCCGGTAGCCGCGTACCGGGCGTTGTGTATGAGGGCGGCGGAATGGGAGGAGTCCGGGCGGGATCAGGAGCGGCGGGCCGTGGCGGGAGACCGACGTGTTCGGAATCCCGCAGCACGTCGGGCGGTGGTCATCCGAAGTGAGGGAAGATGCGAGAACCCAGAGTGCTTGCTGCCGGACCTCCCGTACCGGACGAAGGCCGGGGAGCCGCTGCTGGAGGTCGACCACATCGATGACCACGCTGGCGGCGGCCGGGATCACCCGACGGCGATGATCGCCTTGTGCCCGAATTGCCATAGCAACAAGACGCACGGAGCTGAGCGGTGTGCGCTTACCGAACGCCTGCGCAAGGTGGCGGCAGAACGACATGCCACCTGGGCGACCAGTGTCACGTAGCCGGGTCGTGGGGTTCGCTGGGCTATAGGCTGATCAACGGCGCGGGGCCGACGTCCGGAGGAGACTGTGGGCCTGCGCCAACTCGTGATCGATGCGTGGTCGTGCGGATCAGGACCGGCTGATCGAACTGCTGTACGACGACGTGGAGCGGCACGTCGAGGCCACCCGGTCCCGGCTGGAGTTGGCCGCCGGCGACGTACTCGCGGACGGCCGGTTCACGCTGGAGCAGGAGAACGGCCTGACGCTGGAGGTGGACTGGAACGTCCCCGCCGAGAACATGCCGGTCGCCCGGACACCGTGGTCGGAGCCGGCCTCCGACCCGATCGCGGACGAGCTGCGGTGGATCCAGCACCTGGACGACATCGGCGCGCCGGAGCCGGAGTTGGTGATCACCTCCCGGAAGGCGTTCAGCTACCTGGCGGCGAACAATGCCTACCGGGCGGCCTACTACGGGTCCGCGAGCCCGTCGACCACGCCGACGGCGACGCTCACTCCGCAGCAGATCAACGTGGTGCGCGGCAACTACAGCCTGCCGCCGATCCAGTTCTACAAGGCCCAGGTGCGGGTGGACGGCAAGCCCCGCAAGGTGCTGCCCGAGGACCTGTGGATTCTCGTGCCGCCGGAGCGGGAGAAGTGGGCGCAGACCATGTACGGGGTGACCGCGGAAGCCCTGGTGCTGTCGCGCGGGTCGAACCCCGAGATCATCCGCGAGGATGCTCCCGGCCTGATCATCACCCGAGGTGTCCAGGATGACCCCGTGCAGATCTGGACCAAGGGCGCCGCGGTCGGGATGCCCGTCATGCACACCCCGGACGCGCACATCGTGGCGAAGGTCCTGTGATGGCGGGCCGGGGGCGGCTGAAGGCCGCGGTCTACGTACAGGACCCGACCACGCGGGAGGAGTTGATCCTGCTGCCGGGGGACTACCCGGAGCCGGGGGTGGCCGCGCTGATCACCAACCCGGACGCGTGGGAGGAACCGCCGGACGACTGCGACGAGCCGGAAGAGACTGTCGTGGTGGAGAAGTTCGGGCCGTCCGGGAACAAGGACGGCGGCCAGGAGGAGACGGCTGGCACGGGCGGGGCGAGGAAGTCCCCGTCAAGGCGGGGCGCGGGTCGTTCCGCGTCCTCGTCGTCGTGACCATCTGGAGGCGGCCCGCCACCGGGAACAGCCCGGCGGCGGGCCGCACCGCGTGTAGGGAGTAGCGGGTGGACGAGTTCCAGCGGTCATGGCTGCTGGCGCAGATCGGGCCGGACACCGACCCGGCCGACCTGGAGCGCCGGTTCTTCCGACTGCGCTCGGTGCGCGCAGTTGCGCTGGAGGTGCTGGGCGAGCGGCGAGCGAAGCTCCTCGCGGACCCGCTGAAGGTCACCGTGGACGGGGTGGTGACCATGGACCTCCAGGAGAACTTGCGAGGGATCGAGCGGCATATCGAAGTTGTACGGCAGGTGCCTGCGCCAGAGGACGAAGACGAAGCGAGCGAAACTCTGGCAGTGGCTAGGCTCGTGCCGACCCGCTGCTACAGATAGCGCGCGGCTCTGGGGCCACGCCGGCGAGACACTGCAGCACTTCGTCTGTGCCTTGAGACCGCCCGAAGGCCGCGGGGGCAGGTGCCCCCGCGGCCTGTCTCACGGTTCTACGGCCAAGGCCAGTGGCCCCAACTCGCCGCCCCGAGTACCAGGGACGCAACTGCTGCACCCGTCACAATCGCGGGCGAGATGTACACCGCGAAGACGGTGCGGCCGCCGATCAGCAGTTGTACGTTGGCACGCCGTACATGGGCGGACGTCGACGATGGAGGCTCCGGGCCCCAGGAGTCATCTGCGGGGCCATGCCCGGGTGACTGCTGGCTGGAGCCTGTGCCATGGTGTGTACTCACCAGTTGTCCTTTCGCATGAGCACGGCCGCCGTCTCCCTGGCCGCCAAACCTGAAGAAGACGGTGGCACGCGACACTCGGTCCCCCCGGGGTCGAGAGGACACAAAAGGGCCCCACCAGACCTAGGCATGGTGGGGCCCTCATTGATGACGCGACCGTATCGGAGGGGCCAGGAGCGGGGCAAGTTGGCCTTGCGACTCGTGCCCTGGCGTCAATGGTCAGAGGTTCACGGGGAGTTGTGCTGGTACTGCGCGTGCACAGGTCAGTGCCACGCGGTGCCCTCACCAGCACCCTCGATGACGTCGCCAACGGTGTTGAGGGTGATCAGGCGCTCGCGCTCGCTGGCTTGCTGCGTCGAAGGAGGGCCAGCACGGCGATTGCAGCGAAGGTCATCCACGCCTTGCCGAGAATCTGGCCGGGCAGGTACTCGAAGGAACCGAAGGCCAACTTGAGGAAGAGGAGGCTGTCCGCGAGCAGGCCGACGGCGTTCGAGGCGAGTATCGCGATCAGCAGGCCGCGCTTCCGGAGAGGCTCGTAGACGACGAAGTCCATTGTCTCGGCCACCGCGAAGGCGGCAGCTGAGGCGCCAGCCAGCGCCGGGTCAGCAAGGAAGTACGACAGGATGGTGCTGACGGCTATGGCCGCGAGAACAGCACCACGGCCGGCGGACTCACGGGCGAGGTCCCGAAGTACCAAGGCGAGACCCACCATGTAGACGCCGGCAGGGGCGGCGTAGCCGAATCCGACGGGGACGGCTCCGAAGTGGGTGACGGCGAGGTTCGCCGCGGGGATGGTGGCGACGTAGGCGACGAGGGTCGCGATACCGGCAGGGGCGGGGAGCTTCACGTTCTTCTCTCTGTGTCAGTGATGTCGCCTTTGCGCCGATACCACGCCGCGGACGGACAGCGAGGCGAGCGCCCAGACAGTACAGCCCAGGGCACTGACACTACGTACCCGGCCCCAGGCTCAGGACTTTGGCCGAGATCAAGTGCACTGTCAGAGGCATATGCGTGAACGACTCAACGCCGTACACCCCTACACGCCGAAGCCATTTCGAACCAGCGCAGGTCACGCGACCCACTCCTCGCGGCGGCACGATCGTGACGGCGAGCCTCCCCCGGCCGCGAAGCCGAGCTTGCCTCGCAGGGCAAGGTTCCGTTTCAGTCGTATTTTCTGGCGCGTCACGCGTCGCGCGGCGCATCCGATTACCCTTTTTGTGCCGATTGGCCCGCTATGTTAACGCCAGGTAGGTGCCATCAACGACACACCCGCAATCCAATCTCGAATATGTGTGCGAGTTTCAGTAATGGTCCGTCGACCGTGTTGTCAGTGGGGGCGCCTAAGCTCGTGTCAGTTGTTAAACGAGCAGGTGGGGGGCGAGCAGAAGAATGTCTTCGGGCTTCGCGGTTGGGCACCTCGTCGAGTTCCAGGGGGCCCCTGGAATCGGACGAGTCGGCGCGATCAGCGACGGCTCGCTGCGCGTGGACTTCTTCGAGTCCACGGCCGAGCCCAAGATCGAATCCCAGACCATCCCCGCTGTCGCATGCGCGCGCGTGCGGTTGAAACCTCAAACACGCGTGTTTCGCCACAACCCCAGCACCGACGAGTGGATGCCCGGTCGCGTCCTGGACGCGACCTCTGAGGGCTACTTCGTCCGGTTCCCTAACGCCGGCTACGACATGCCGGTCCGAGAATCCGAACTCCGTGTGCGCTGGAATAAGCCCGTACGTGACCCTCTTGAGGTTCTCGTGTCCGGGGGCAACGAGTCCGGGCACCTCTACAACGCGCGCATTCCTATGCTGCATAGCCTGGTCGCTCAACGCGCGGCGAGCGCGAGTACACCGGCGTTCCTGGCCGCTGCCGCCGAAATCTACCCACATCAGGTCCGCGCCGCGCTGACCGTGCTCTCGGACCCCGTCCAGCGGTACCTACTCGCTGATGAGGTCGGGCTAGGCAAGACCATCGAGGCTTCATACGTGGCCCTGCAGACCTTGATCGATAACCCGCAGGCATGTGTGACGTTCCTCGTTCCCGAGTCTCTGCGCCGGCAGTGGGCGGCCGAACTGCGCACGAAGTTCTTTACCGATGACTTCCCGAGCCGCGTAAAGGTCATCTCCCACGACTCTCCCGAGGTGTGGGAGCAGCACCTCGGACGTGATCTTCTTGTGGTCGACGAAGCCCACCAGTTGGTCCAAGACCGTGATGACACTGACCCCACCTACTGCGCACTGCGCGATCTCGCGCACTCTGCGTCGAAGCTCTTGCTCCTGTCCGCGACGCCGGTTACCTCCCGTCACACCACACATCTGGGGCTCCTGCATCTACTTGATTCCGACGTATACAAGTGGAGCGAGCGGGAAGCGTTCGAGCAGCGGTACAACGACCGGGCCGAGTTGGCCAACCACGTCCTCGGCTTGAACGCAGACTTCTATCCGCTGCTGCCGTCCACGATCGGCATCATCGAGACGCTGCTGCCCCCAGAAGACGCCCGCTTCAAGCAGTTGGCGGCCCAAGTGCTCGCCCTCTTCGGCGAGGAGGAGAACCTCCTCGACGAGTCGGAGGCGGGGTTCCGGGATCTCACAGCGCGCGTCGCTACTCTTCGGGCACACATTAGCGAGACGTACCGACTGCACCGGCGTGTGATCAGGAACCGCCGGTTGAACGTAACCCGCAAAGACAAGGACTCAGCAGCCGTCCCCTACGAGGTGCGCGGTCGCGCGGAGCCGACAAAGCTGACGGCCAAGTCCCACTCCCCGGCCGCGGACAGCCTCTTGGAATGGCAGACCCGACTGTGGGGACATCTCCTTGATGAAGAGCTTGAGGGTAAACGCGCCGACTACGCCCTGGCCCTGGCCGTGCTCGCGTCCCGTCTCGGTGGCCCGTCCGCCGACCATCTCGACGCCCTTCGCTGGCGGGTCCGCGGTGACGAAGTCGCCGCTCAGCGTGCCGGCCTGAGTGCCCGCGAGCGGTACCACCTCTCTAACGTGCCAGTGGCACCCCACGAAGCAGAGAATCTGGACAGCCTCGAATCAGAGCTCACAGACGAGGCCCGCACGTCTGAAGACGACGACCTCATCAACGATCTTCTCCCTGCCCTGCGCAAGGGAGGACACATCATCGTCTTCTGCGGACCAGGCTCACTCGCTTCGACGCTCACCGCGCGTCTGCGCGCACGGTTCAACAAGGTCGGCTTCTTTGAGCACACCCGCAGCGCGGGCCCCGACGCATCAGAGTCGGCCACTACTGCATGGCGGCAACCCAGCAAGAACGCTGCCGTTCTCATTGCGGATGACTCTGCCGAGGACGGGCTGAATCTCCAGACCGCCCAGACCGTAATCCATGTGCGGTTGCCGTGGTCGCCCAACCAACTCGAGCAGCGTCTCGGCCGCACCGACCGCTACGTCGAGTCCCACCGGCAACGCCAGGCAGCACTCCAGTTCGTGCTCACGGATGCTGAAGCGCACACCGAGGCGTGGCTTTCGCTACTCACCGATGGATACCGCATCTTCGGCGGTTCGGTGGCCACACTCCAGGACGCCATCGCGGAGGGTCTCCCTGACGTCTGGGCAGAGGCACTCGAGCACGGGCCAGAAGGCCTGCCCGGCTATTCCGAGACTGTGCAGGAGACGCTCGTCAAGGCCCTCCACGAGATCAACACCATGGACACCCTTGAGGCGATCTTCAGCACGTCCCCTCACGACATCGACTTCGCCGAGCGGCTGGCAACGTTCGAAGCCGGCTGGGACACCACCCGCAAAGCCATGCTGGGATACACCGGCGAAGAGAGTTCTGACGGGATCAAACTCCGCCACACCACCCGGAAAATCAAGGACTGCATGTGCGAGGTCTTCGACCTCAAATCGCGCACCCTCATCTCCCCCCACCTCTACGACCGACGGAACCTCACCGAGGACGCGGCCAAGGGCACGTTCAGTAGGTCCGAGGCGCTCAAAGCCCCCGGAACACGCCTGTTCCGTATCGGGAGTCCGCTCGTCGACATGCTCGCCAACGTTGTGTGGTGCGACGACCGCGGCCAGGCCACGGCCTTCTGGCGTGCAGACCCCAGCCACCGTGGCGAGCCGGAGCCCCACTTCGGCTTCGACTTCCTCGTCGAAGCCGACATCTCCTCGGCACTCGAACTGGCACTGCCTCTCGTCCGGAGGCTCCGCGATGCTGAAGCAGCATTGAGGCGCCAAGCTGAACAGCTCCTCCCGCCCTTCACGCTGAAGGTGTGGGTGCCGGCAGGAGCAGCCGAGGCCCTGACCGACAAGAACACCCAGAAGTGGCTGGATGCTCCATACAGGACTACCGACCACAACTACAACTCTGGCAACATCCAGGAGTTGCTGGACCTGTTCGACGGCCAGCCCGGGTACGAAGCCTCCGCACGTGCCGCTGAGAAGGTCGCCCGAGCTGAACTCAGGCGGGTGACCAACTTGGCCGAACGGTCCGACCTGGCCCAGCAACTGGGGCAGGAGCGCCTCGCCGTCGCGAAAGCGCAGGCGGAAGCCCGACAAGCAGCTGGCCGCCTCCTGGGAGGCGAAGAGAGCTATCTGCTTGATGTCGCCATCACTGATGCGCTCGTGCAGGCACTGAGCGAACCGACGGTCCGGCTCGTTTCTGCGACCTGCTTGGTGAAGACGGGGCTCAGGAGGGTCCGTCGTGGCAACTGACAACTGGACCGGCGCCAAGACGCTCTTCGACCACCTGTCCAAGCACCGAGACCTCCAGCAACTCCCCGAACTCACGGAAGCAAAGGGGACGTTGCGCAGGCTCCGCGATGCTCTGGCCAATACGTCCAGCGGGTGGAGGGACATTGCCTCGTTGACTCGACAGATTTTGCTCGAAGCTCAAGCACGTGAGAACACAACTGGATTCACGGTCCCGCTACTTCCGCGGCTGCCTAGTCGCGAGCAGTGGGAAGAAATGCGCTGCCAAACCGCGATTCGCGATGGTTGCGCCAACTTGTGGGTGACCGCGCTGCCGTGGCATCCACCCGTGCCAGACGACGTCTCCCGCCTGGCGGCTCAAGAGGATCTTCGCCAGATCCATCTCGGCGAGGACTCACCGCACCGTCGCAAGCTGGAGTCGTATCCTGCTGACCCGTTCTTCACGACCGCCCTCGGTGACGATCACAGTCACTATGTGTCGAGCGGCCAGCGGCAGGCAGCCAGAGCTATCGCGCTTGCCGAACCGGGGAGCACCACGATCATCTGTCTCCCCACGGGACATGGAAAGACCGCCGTTGCGATGGCTCCCGTGCTCCTGGCGAGCATGAGCAGCGGCGTATCGGTGGTTGTGGTACCTACGAGCGTTCTCGCAGCAGACCTGGAACGGCGCGCCTTCAAGATCCTTGAGCGGTACGGACATCACAGCCCCACGCGCCGGTACGCCTACACCAGCGGGCTGTCGGACGAAGACCGGCAACAGATGCGGGACGACATCGCGGCCGGCCGTCAGCGGCTGGTATTCACATCGCCTGAGGCTCTAGTGAAGAGCTTGAAGCAGCCTTTGGAGGACGCGGCTGAGGCCGGCTTGCTCAACTACTTCGTGATCGACGAAGCACACCTGGTCGAGCAGTGGGGCAACAGCTTCCGCACTGCGTTCCAGACGATGTCGAGCTACCGCCGTATTTGGCTCAGCAAGGCCCCAGAGGGTCGGCAACCAGTGACTGTTGCGATGAGCGCGACACTCACTGGACAACAGGTCGAGACGCTCGACGCACTGTTCGCTTCGCCGCAACGGGCGAGGATCGTCTGGGCATCCCAACTCCGTCACGAGCCGAGCTACTACATCGATAGCTTCCGGAGCGAGGCCGACCGTGAGGCCGCCGTCCTCAATGCCGTCTCGTACTTGCCGAAACCGATGATTCTCTACACCACCAAGGTCGTAGATGCGCAGGAGTGGGCGGTTCGGCTTCGCGACCACGGTCTTCGACGCGTGGCCAGCGTTACTGGTGACTCCACCGACCCAGAACGTCGGGATGCATTGGAAGGATGGACCGGTAGGACCGCTGAAAGCGAGGTGGAGTCGCGGTACGACGTCGTGGTTGGCACCTCTGCCTTCGGCCTGGGCGTGGATCTCGACGACGTCAAGTCGATTGTGCACGCCTGCCTGCCGGAAACCGTGGACCGCTACTACCAAGAGATCGGCCGATCTGGGCGTGACGGAAGCCCATCCATCGCGTACCTGGCCACCACACGCAATGACGAAACCATCGCCAACAAGATGAGCGACGAGGTGGTCATCGGTGCCCTGCGCGCGTGGCAGCGGTGGGAGGCAATGTTCCACAGCCGGACTCCTGTCCAGGACCGTCACCGAGTTAGTTTGGATTCCTACCCCCCTGACATGAACGAGGGATTCCAACGGAACCGGCAGTGGAACATTCGGATCCTGAACCTCATGATGCGATCGGGAATCGTGGCGGTCCATCCACCGCAGGCGCCCGAAAAGGCTGAGGGCGAGTCAGACGTCTTTTGGAAAGCACGACTAGATCAGTTCTATGCCACGGCTGATGGCTACGCAGATGTGGAACTCCTCGACTCCGACGCTAGGAACCCTGAGAACTTTCATGACCGCTTTGAAGGCGAGCGTAAAAAACTGCTGCACAGTCGAGCTTCCGCACTCCGTGAACTGAAAGCCACTCTGCGGAGTGATCAGTGCATCGGTGACGTACTGGGCGCGTACTACCGCATCCCAGACGGCGGTGGCTATCGCCGCACCGGTATCACCTGCCGCGGCTGTCCTCACTGCAGGGCCACAGCCAAGCTGCTTCCGGCAGGCTTCTACCGACTTGCCGGAGAACCGAACCCCCTACTCCCGGCGCCCGTGAGTCACGGGCGTCTGCCCTTGACCCCGTACTTTGGGGACCGTCATTGCCTGAGCCTGTGGTGGGAAAACTCCGACGACCAGGCCTTGGCGGCGCGGCTGGTGGAAAGCCTTGTCCGCCGCAGGATCTGCGTGGTCGGAGGGCCGGGGCTGGACGGCCGTCTCCGAAGCCAACTAAGGGCAACAGCACGCACCCGCACCGTGATCACCGACGATGACGGAGTCCTCCTGTCGGACTGGGCTGGCCCTGTTATCTGGATGGCGGACCCGAACACAGACTCTCCAGGGCCTCAGATCGCTAGACGCTTCACCTGGGATGCACCGACCTACCTGATCCACCCCCGGGCTATGCATCACCCAGAACGCCGAGGTACACCACTCATCGATGTCCACCCGGCGAACTTGTCGATCCGCCGGGCCTTGGAGGAACTCTGATGACTCTCCTGAACGTAGACGCAGCCATCCCCTCCCAGACGTGGGCGGTCGTGCGCCTTCTTACCTATTTGGGGAAGAGTATTGCCTTGGACGAGGCGCGGGCGCTAATCAGTCCTCCGTCCTTGCGTTCAGAGGACACTTCGACCAGGCCTCCCTTTGACTGCGCAATCAGTTCTCTCCAGGTCTTGGAGTTGGCGCAGGTCGATACCGACCAGCAAGAACTCTCACTGGTCGGCGCGACCAAAGATCTCACCAGCAGCGATGATCTGGAGACTTACACCTGCATCCTGCGTCGCGCAGTTCTCAAAGCGGACTACAACAAGGACCTGGGCGCCGACAACGACCCGACGGGGCCCCGGGACCTCACCCGTGCGCTGGCCTGGTTCCTCATGCACGACCCAATGGAACAACCGATTGATTGGGTCGCCGCACAGCGACTCCTGGATCAGAAGGATGGTAAGGACCGCAGACTACTGAAGGACGAGGTCCTTCCACTGTTCGCCAACGACACTCGGTGGCTCCGGTTCGGGTATTGGGCGACTGCCCTTGGCCTCGCTGCTGCACCTGTCTTCCGCACTGACGGCCGCGGCCCGCTAGTCCCAGACTGCACTCATGCTGTCAAGCAATCCGTGCTCGAAGTGTGGCAGGCCGGCCAACGCGTCAATGCCGTTGAGGCATTGCAGGTTCTGCGAGAGCACCTACCTGTGCTGCCTGGCGGCGCTCACTCGCTCGCGGTAGGGATCCCCAGTCCTGGTGGCAGTGCGGCCGGCACCGCACTCTCGTTTGCTCTGCTGCGTGGCCACGACGAGAAGTGGCTTCGCCTGGAGCATGACGACGACGCCCGAAAGATCCTTATGCTGCACGATCCTGAACGACCCGGCAGTCCACGCCCCATTAGCGACATCACCATCCTGGAGCCCACCGATGGCTGACTTCCGCGGAAATCTCTGCTGGGAACCAGCAGTGGCAGCCTCCACCATCAACACTGAGGCAGTCAGCCCTTCGAGGGCAGTCTTCCTGGCCACTCACGCGCCGCTACGGATCAAGCGCGCCCGGATCATGGACGGGAAAGAACTCGCGATCGAGGGCGACCCGATCGGTGAGAGGTCGGTACTCAACGAGTTCATGGCGCTCCAGGCCGACAGCGGTGCGTTGCTCATGCCGATCGTCGGTGAGTCTGGCTCTGGTAAATCACACCTTGTCCGGTGGGTGCGCGAAGAGTTGGCCCTGGTGGAGGAGGGGGTGGACCAGCGAGAGGTCATCTACCTCGAGAAGTCCAAGACCAGTCTCAAGGCTGTTGTCAGCACGCTCATCGCAAAGGCAGACAGCAACGAGTTGGCTCAACTCAAAGATGACATCAACAGATTCACTGAGGACATCGACGAGGAGTCCCTGGCAAGGCGCATCCTCAATGAACTGAGCGAGGCACTTGAAGCCACCTCTCCCGGCTCAGAGTCACGCCCCTTGGCCCGAATGCTAGTCGGCCCAGGAAAGTTGGCAGCGATACTCCTCGACCCCCACGTCCGTGCGGAACTGCTCGCTCCGGGCAAGTTCGTGCCCGAACTGGCCCACCAGTTGATTCACAATCGGCGGGATGGTCAAGCGGACCGCCCCGAGGGCTTCAGCGTCAGCGACCTTCCGCTCGACATTCGAGACATCCAATTCGCTTCGGGCATGGCGCAACGCTTGCTCGGCACCATGAGCACACGCGGCGACCTTCAAAGCATTGCTGTCGATCTTCTCAACAGGCACCTCGAATCCGCTATCAAGAGCGCCGCGAACCTTGGGGCAGGTCGGCTACTCGATGCGATGACGCAGGTTCGAGAGGAGTATCACCGGCAGGGCAAGGAAATTGTCCTGCTCATCGAGGACTTCGCTCTCATTCAGGGAGTCCAGCGGGACCTCCTAGATGCCGTTGTAGAGGCGGCGCACCGTGAGGGCAAGACGACTCTCGCTCCAATCCGCACCCTCATGGCCGTGACGACCGGCTACTTCCAATCCTTGGATGAGACAGCCCTGACCCGTATCCAGGCTGGGACAGGCTACGTCTACCACCTGGATGTTCCCTTCAGCCCGGAGGAGACGGGACGCACAGAGATTGCGTCGTTCGTCGGCCGCTACCTGAACGCTGGGCGTTTGGGCCGCGAAGAACTTGAGCGTCCAAACAATGGCGAGACCCCCAACAAATGCCTGACCTGCTCGTTCCGGACGGAGTGCCACGAGGCATTCGGCGTAACCGCTGAAGGGCATGGCTTGTATCCGTTCAACGAGTCATCTCTCGTAAGGGCCGTACACTCGACAGCAGACCAGGCCAAGCCTTGGTCCTTCAACCCCCGTGTCGTGCTGGGCAGTGTCGTGCGACCGGTCTTGGTTGAGCACGCCACTGCCATTCAGCAGGGCGAGTTCCCCGACCCCATGTTCCGGCAGCGGTTCCGGCCGACGAAGCTCGACAAGCCAGTTAGCCGTGACGTGCTCGGCTTCGTAGCCGAGCACGACCCTGCCTCTGCGGAGCGGCGAAACCTCGTGCTCGAGTTCTGGGGAGACGCCCCTGAGCACGCCAACAACCTCCACCCCACCATCCTGGATGCCTTCTCTCTGGAGCCGCTGAGCAGTGAGGAAGGGCAAAGCCCTCCGTCTGTTTCTGCCGCTGGCTCAGGGCAGGCCGTTGGCGGGGCGTCGAGGCCTGATACGGGCACTAGTGGCAGACGCGACGAGCTACCCAGGGAGCTTCAGCGAATGCTGGAGACAGTGGATGACTGGGTGACCCTCGAAGGTGGCTTGGATACCGCCACCGCAAACCGGATCCGTGTAGTCGTCTCCACCGCAGTAGTGCAGCGGTACCAATGGAACTCACCTCTGATGCGGGAAGTGGGCAGTACCGAACTACGGAAGGCGGCCTGGCCAACGAAGGCGACCGTCGTTTCCATCGAGGGCGCAAAGGAGAACTTGGCCGGCGTCGAGGATGCCCCCATCACTTTCTCCCGTCGCCCGAAGGACAGTTGGTTCTTCGACAGCTTGCTGAAGGCTGATCGGGAGCTCCCGGCGCGAGCCGAGGACATCCGGCGGCTGGCGTTCCTGGCAGAGAAGCACGGCCGAGATCTCACTGCGCGGCTGCAGCGGCACGTGGAGGTTACCGACGATCACCTCGTTGCGGGTTTCCGCGCATCGCTGCTTGGTGCGGCGATGGCTGGCAAGGCCTGGCCCGGAATGGCTCACTCTCAGCTCATTTCCGCGGCGCTCGATGAGGGGCAAGAGTGGCGTCGCGAGGATGGGGGAATCCGTGCACCGAAGTGGATGGACATGCTCCAGGGGCACCTCAAAGCGCGCCCCGAACTCGTGAAGCAACTCCGATATGCCGTCGGCATCGCCCAAGGCATCGGTGCGGTGAACATGGTTGACGCCGCACGCATTCTTCCTCTAATCGACAGGGCCGCGTCCGTGTGGAACTGGGATGCCGAGACCCTGGACATCCCGAAATGGGTGAAGCCAGCCGTGACTGGGTTCGCGTCCTGGACAACCATCCTCGAGGACCAACTCACCCACCACGCAGAGCTACTCAACTCGATCCGAAGCCGTCAGCCACGTGGCACCACTGGAGTCCAGACCATGGCTGCAATCCGCGACGTTCTCGGTGCCGCACGAGAAGTGGGACTACCACTGACCGCTGAACAGACACGACAATTCAACACTCTCCTTCTGGGCGCCCAGAACGCGGACTGGAAGGCCATCTCTGCACTCGAAGATGACCTGGCCAAGGCAAGCGACGACAGCCGCGACGCTTCAACTCACCAGCATGCCCGTGTGGTTGCGGCGGTCAAGGACCGCGGCGACTCGCTCAAACTGATTCAACAACTACTTGTTGCCAGCAACGACTGGCTTGACGCTGCTCTGGCCAGTGCCGAGTCACGCTCTAGTGGCTCCGCAGGTGACAGTGCTGCGGAAGACGTGGGGCAAATCTGTGTGGAGTGGCAGGCGCTCACCGCTGTCCCGTCAGCCGAAGACGACGGGGAGGACTGGTGACCAATTTGTCTGTGTACGACAAGGCCATGCAGCTGCAAAACCGTGCCCGCCAGATCGCTGCAGGTGCTGTCGGGGAGAAGGAGGCCGCTCGGGTTCTGAGCCGTTCGAAGGAACTTCGCGCGGCACTGGCCGAGCTCAGAACCCAAGTGGAGTTGAGCCATACGCTTGCGGCGTTGGGGGCGGCGCACAAGCCGGATCTGTCCGGCATCGACACCGCGCGCACCGCGTTCGAGCGGAAGGCCCTGAACGGGCTCCCCAGTGACACGGTTTTCAACACGGCCAGGAAGAAGGTCCTGGATCTCTCGGGAAAACTCAAGGGTGACAACAGCACGGCATGGGTCACCTGGGCTACAGCACAGGTCGCCAACCTTCCCCTGGCCCGGATCCCCATGCTCTCGCGCGACGAACGCGAGGCCGCGCGCAGCCGGGAGAAGGAACTCCGACAGGCGGTGGCAACCAAGAACCTGTCCAAGTCGGACGTCACTCTCTTCACCAGCACGTACGGCCTCCTCGCGGAGTCCCTCCAGGACAAGAGTGATCCCCCCAGCGAACTGTTGGAACTTCTGAAGTTGCTGGAGAAGCGCCCCAGCCCCACGCTCCGCGACATCACAGATGCCGACATTGCGCTGCTGCGACAGTTCGAGATGGACATCCACATCACCCTGCAGAGGACCGG
Source organism: Streptomyces sp. NPDC104581 (assembly GCF_055583685.1). Classification (NCBI taxonomy): domain Bacteria; kingdom Bacillati; phylum Actinomycetota; class Actinomycetes; order Kitasatosporales; family Streptomycetaceae; genus Streptomyces; species Streptomyces sp. NPDC104581. The sequence continues at coordinate 46,521 of NZ_JBVJNN010000013.1, read as the reverse complement.
AGCGTGATAGAGCAACTCAACGTTCGCTTTGCGAACGAACTCCTGAATCACCTGGAAAACCGCGAACTGCCGCTGCTGTCCTGGGGCGTCACGGAGACTGCGCTTTCCCAAGCCGAGGTGATAGAGACCATCGACAGTCTCTTGCACAGTCACGAGGATGCCCCGGCCGGCATGTCCGCTGATTCTGTGCTGGAGGAGTTCCTACTCCGTGCCTTGCTGTTCGAGGTGCCGGTGCCGGTGACGTCGCCGCCGCGGTATCGCACCCGGCTGGCGGAGTCACTCAGGCTCACGACTGGTCTTCGGCAGCTCTTTGCCCGAGGTGGGTGGGCGCAGGAGGAACGTCCTGGTTGGTGGCAGCATCAGCGGCGCCTCGTCGCTGACTATCGGCTGCACGTCGCGCCGCGACGCTACCCGCGCCGAAACATCCCGGCATCCGAAGCACTCCGCGTCCTCGCACAGCTTCCGCGATGGGGTGAGGTACAAGAACACGTAGCGACAGCCCAATTGCAGGGCCGTGAACTGGCACGCTTCCAGTTGGATGCCACCCGTTCCATATTCGCCTCGCTCAACTCTGAGCGGTCCAAGGGGATCATCGTCGGAGCTGGTACAGGTAGCGGTAAGACGCTCTCGTTCTACCTGCCGGCCTTCGCAGCAATGGCGGAACACGCGCGCCCTGGGGTGGCAAAGCGCGTTCACACACTGGCGCTCTATCCGCGCAAGGAGCTCCTGCGCGACCAACTGCGAGAGTCGATCCGGTCTGTTGACGACATCGCGCAGGCGTTGCACGAGAGCAGGCGGCGTCCTATCCGTGTCGGTGCGCTCTACGGTGATACCCCATGGAATGCTCGGGATCAGAGGCTGGAACCGAACTCACGTCACACCACTGCCTGGAAGCGCACTCCCCGGGGCGTCGTGTGCCCGTTTCTGCCATGCCCCATCCCTGACTGCGGCACTGGGGAGCTCCAGTGGACAGACGAGGACCGCCAGCGTGGCCGTGAGCAACTGAACTGCACTAAGTGCGGCTACGTCCTGAATGACGGGCGTCTCGCTCTCACCCGGGAATCCCTCAAGAAGAACCCTCCCGATTTGCTGTTCACCACAACGGAGATGCTGAACCTCTGTAGCGGGGACAGCTATCTGGAGTGGTTGCTCGGCTGGCGCGGCAGCGACTCTGCTCCCTCCCTCGTGCTCCTCGATGAGGTCCACACCTACAGCGGGCTTCACGGCGCGCAGGTGGCACTCCTGTTGCGCCGCTGGCGTGAGGCAGCCCGCCGTCCCATGACGTTCGTCGGTCTCTCCGCGACTCTTCGTGACGCGGACAAGTTCTTCGCTCAACTCGTCGGTCTTCGTCCGGTCGATGTCGACCCGATTGAACCGGCCGACGAGGACATGACGTTCGAGGGGCGCGAGTACGCCGTGGCACTCCGCGGCGACCCCGTGTCGGGAACAAGCTTGCTGTCTACGTCGATCCAAACGGCCATGCTCCATGGCCGCTTGCTCGACCTGGACAAGGGGCAATATCTGTACGGCTCTACGGGCTTCCTGTTCACGGACGATCTGGACGTCACCAACCGCTTCTACAACGATCTCCGCGATGCGGAAGGCGGGCAGAATCGCGCCGGCCGCCGTAACGGCCGCAAGCCCGTGCTTGCCGGCCTGCGCTCCTCTGAACGTGACGAGCATGCTGCCCGCTACCTGGACGGTCAGTCGTGGGACATTGCCGAGAAGATCGGGCATGACCTCGACCCCACCCTGCAACTGCACCACCTGCATGTTGGCCGTACGTCCTCTCAGGACGTCGGGGTCGACCACGACGCGAACCTGACCGTAGCGACGGCCTCCCTCGAAGTCGGCTTCAACGACCCACGAGTGGGCCTGGTGCTCCAGCACAAAGCGCCACGTGACGCAGCAGCGTTCATCCAGCGCCGAGGGCGCGCTGGCCGAGAGCGCCGCACAAGGCCAATGACCGTGGTTACCCTCTCGGACTACGGACGGGACCGACTCGCATACCAGGCGTACGAGACCCTGTTCGCGCCTCAGGTGCCTGCACGAAGCCTGCCGATCGGCAACCGCTTCGTACTCAAGATCCAAGCCACCCAGGCCCTGTTGGACTGGGCAAGCCGCAAGCTCCGTTCCAAGAAACTGTGGGCCAACCCCCGAAAGATCCTCAAGGCCCCTCCGGGCCATGTCGTGCGCAACGAGGACCGGCCCGGCCACGACATGCTGGCATCCCTGCTGCAGGCGATCCTCGACAAGCCTGATCTCCAGGACGAGCTTGCCCAGCACCTGGGGAGAGCTCTGCAGGTCAGCGCAGACGATGTACAGGCGCTGCTGTGGGAACAGCCCCGATCACTCCTGCTGTCTGTCGTTCCCACGGCGCTGCGGCGCCTTCGCAGCGACTGGTCATTCCAGCGCATCGATCCGGGCGCGAAGGAAGGTACTCTGCTCCCCGAGTTCATCACGCGCTCACTCTTCGATCCGCTGAATCTGCCGGAGGTCGAACTGCTCCTGCCGTTCAATACGAACGACACGTTGGAGCAACTGCCGATCGCCAGGGCGCTACGCGAGGCCGTACCAGGGCGCGTCAGCCGACGATTCGGGCACCGCCGTGATGAGCACCGCACATGGCTCCCAGTTCCACCCGCCGGCAGCAGCACTCTGCCACTCCCCCAGATCGTGCAGCACGCTGATCCCGAGGGAACCTGGCATCCCGATGGGCATGGACCGGAGGGACTTCAGGTCTTCCGGCCCACACAGTTGAAACTGGAGCAGCCAGGCCAGGAAATCTCCGACCGATCGCAGGGCCTCCCCATTTGGGGTACGCAAATCGTTGTGTCCGAGGAGGCCCCTCCGGCCCCAGCGGACATTCCTAACCCGTCTCTCTGGTACGAGCGCGTGCAGGCCGTCCGCTTCGCCACACACGCTGCCGGCAATCCCATCGAGATGCGGCGCATGACCATCGGCGCCGATTGCCAGGTGGCGCTCGAACGCGGAGAAGTCGAGACACGCAAGGTCTACTACGAACTACACGGCAAGCCAGCTGCGCTCGGCTTCCGGCTGGGTGTCGACGCTGCACAGATCCTGCTCAGGCCCCTGAACACCTCGGAAGCTGTGGTCAGGGAGTACCTGTCGTCTCCGCCGTGGCGGTCACTCGCGTTCTCGTACACCTTCGCCGAGGATCCTGCTCTCGAGGACGTCGCGAACAAGTTCCAGCGTGCGTGGCTCAGCCAGGTCTACCTCACCGCCTTCGCGCTCGAAGGCCTCAAAGGGTCTCGTACTCCCGGGGAGATCCGAGCAGCACTCGCTAACGGAGCGTGGACTGGGGAACTGCCTCGCATCCTGAGCGTCCTCTACCGCGACAACAGCGACCCCGACCACGCTGTCGAGAATGCGCGACTGGTTCAAGGGCTCACCGACTTGCTGCGCGACGCACGAGTTCTCGCCGCCGTTGACCGTGCGGCCGAACACCACGTCGACCCGGATATTGCTGCCCGGACCGAGGACCTGGCTCAGCGCGCCTATCGCGACACGGTGGCCGCGGCGATCCTCGCCGCCGCGCAGCGAGCCTGCCCCGACTCACAGGACGGGGACTTGATCGTCGATGTGGCGCCTGGTGCCACCAGCAGCGACCCTTCTGTCGTGTGGCTCAGTGAAACCTCTGTAGGGGGACTGGGTGTTGTAGAAAGCCTGGTGCGCTTCTACGGGGAGGACCCTCGCCGCTTCTGGGCGCTTGTCACCAGTGCGTTGGCCCCAAGCGACTACGAGTATGTAGACGCCACGCTCACCCGGTTGCTCCGTCACCTGTCCGACGAGCCGGGGGGAGATGCCGCAGAAGCCATGCGCGCACTGCGAGGAGCCGAGGATGCCGAAGCGGCCCAGGAGGCCCTGAACACTCTTCTATCCGCGTGGGAACAGTTGGACGGCCGTCCGCGTGTCACTGCGGTCTCAGCGTTGTCGGCCCGCCTTCTTCGGCCAGGGTCCGGACCCGATACTGACGCGCAGGCTCTCGCCATGGTGGACGCGTGGGCCGAACTGGAGCAGAGGCTCGGTGTTGAGGTCGACGCAAACGTCATTGCCTTCGCGGTCGGCGACAAGCAACTGAACGTCGGCGGGAACAAGCGGCTGACAGCCGACCAGGCCTTCAGCATGCTTTGGCCTCGCGGACGGCAGGCTCGTACGCAGGACCTCCAGCACTACCAGCCCTATGCCGACACGCCAGTGCTGGATCGCCTCCTCGTGCGCGAGGCTCACAACGACCGTCTGCCCGAGGTGGACGTCACTGCGGGCGACTGGGTCTTTGCCTATCAGAAGGCCATGACCGATAGCGGTGCCGCAGAGCTCGTCTGTCCAGCAGGCGAGTCGCAGGCCCTGGCGGAAGCCCTGGTCCGTGTGCCGGCGCTGCCGGTAGACCGGGATGTCCTGCGGGTCTACGGGGAGGTCCGTGGCTACGCCAGGCATCGAGATGAGCTCCGTGTGCGGGTGGAGTTGCGGGAGGCAACCCAGTGAAGGATCTGACCAGGACCGTGCGCACAGGTGCACGTACAGGGCTGCGCATCGACTCGATGCTGTCCGCGGCGCTGATGGCAGAGATGCTCAGCCCGAGCCACGACTTGTGGTTGGTCTCGCCGTGGATCACGGATGTGCAGGTCATCGACAACAGCCAAGGCACCTACGACGCCTTCTTTGGCGACGTTCCGCCCAGCAGTTGGCGGCTTTCAGACGCCCTTCTACGCATCGCTGGAGCCGGGGCCCACATCCACGTGGTCACGCGCCCGGACCCTCACAACGATGCGTTCCTGCGTCGGATCGAGGCCGCAGAACTGGACCGAGTGCATGTCCAGCGCGACCCCGACGTCCACGAGAAGACGCTGTGCGGGCAGGAATGGATTCTCACCGGGTCGATGAACTACACGGTGCGCGGTATGGCGAAGAACGATGAGTTGGTCACCTACAAGGTGGGCGGGCCAGATGCCGGTCAGGCGAGGCTGGACCTGGCTCAGCGGTGGAGGAGTGGCTCGTGACGCAGACCCAGAATCAGCAGCGAGAGGCCCTCGAAGGGTTCTTGCACCGATTCTTCGGCCCAGGGAACGGTGTCTGGCCGAACCTCGATCCGGACTTCCGCTACAAGGACCGCACGCTGCCGTTCGTCGAAGCCATTCGACGCGGCGACGACGCGCCCGTAGTCCTTCCGCGCGTCTATACGGACCGCGATCGATTCGTCGTGTACGTCATTGCCCGGGAACCTGGCGAGCGTGCCAAAACAGCCGAGTTGATCCGCGCATTCGCTGGCCCGACGTACATCGCGTATGACGAGCAGGTTGGGATTCAGCCCGCCTGGCTGGACCCTGATGATCCCATCGAGCAGGCCATCCGCGATTTCGCTGGCGATCGGACCACTTTCCGTCTGGAGACGGGGCGCACGCTTGAGCACCGCCTGAACCTGGCCGGGGCCCTGGAGTTGATGCAGAGGACCGAGGCTCGGCGTCCTCCCAGGATGTGGCGCGTGGCCAAACCGATCGGCCGGCTCCTCGCCGAGTTCGACGCGTCGCTCTCCGCGGGCGCTGAGGCCGCCTCGAACGTGATCCTTGAGCATCTAGCGGCGGCTGGTGGTGTCACCGCAGCCAACCTCGCAAACCTGAGGATCAAGCGGCTTGACCGGCTCGGCCGCAGTGAGGAGATTCTCCAACGCCCTGAACTGCCTGACGCCATCCGGCAGGACCCTCCCCTCCCGGTCAAGGAAGCAATCTTGACCGCTGTGTACGCGGCGTTGGAGGAATCTCTCGCAGAGGGCGACCTCTCATCGGCACGGGCGAAGCTCCAAGAGCGAGGCCGCTTCGTCCCTGCCCTGCTGGATACCGATGCGGGCAGGCTCGGCGCTCAGGCCGTCGCTGTTCTTCTAATGGCGGCCACCATCCTTGAGGACCTGCCTGCTCTGCGTCGTCTCGTGAAAGCCGTTCGGAGCGCAGATCGCATCGGCGAACTGCCCCCGCTGGTCTGGGAGGACGCTCAACGCGTTCTTGCTGAAGGCGTTGGCGAGGAATCACCTCCCGTCGTGGCAGAGCCCGTGCCGCAAGTTCCTGAAGACGATGGGTCGAAAACGATTCCGCCGATCGACTCCTGGCCGGCCTTCCTCGCTGCCGTAGCCGCGGGCAGCCGTGCAGGCAAGTCAGCAGTTGAACAGCGCAGTTGGACTGCGTGGGCTCCACCCGCAGCCCATGATGCGGCCCTCGCCGGATTCCTGGACGGGCTGGAGGATCAGGCTGCTGAGGAGGCTTGGCGGGCGGTTGGAGCGTTCATTGACGCCGACGGATATGTTGCTCCGGCTGGTCTGACCGCCCATGCGTTCATTCGGAACGCGGTCGCCTTCGACCGGTTCGGCCCCGGCGACCTCGCCGCGCTCCAGGCCCTCACAGAGATTGCACTCCGAAGTGGCCCTTCGGCGCACACCTACGCCGAACTTCTCGACGAGATCGGCGCCTACAGCAGTCGATGGGTCTCACCTGAACGGGCTTCAATTGCGCTGGACTTCGTCGACCGGCTGTTCTTGGTCGCCTGCCCAGACGTGGACGCTCGCAGCAAGCTCGCATACAACCTGCTGGAGCCGCTCTGGCGGCACCAAGGGCGCCTCAACGAAGCTGATTTGGCGTTCGCCAAGCGTCTCTCAAGGGAGCTTGGTGTCGATTTCTCTTGGCAGGACCGGGTCGGCTCCGACGACGATGAGCGTGAGCTGTCGCTCTCAGACCTGCCGCCCATGAAAGTGCTGCTGTACTCCCTGGACGACGCTGTGCTCTCGCGCTGCGCCGAGGAGATCAAGCAGCTTGCCCCCGCAGTGGACGCCGCAAAGGCTAGCGATCACGTCGGCAGTGCTCAGCTTCGGCAGAAGGCACGCTCCGCTGACTTGGTCGTTATCGCGACGCGCTGCGCGAAGCACGCGGCGACGGGCTTCATTACGCAGCACGCCCGTACCGAGCACATCCACTACGCGGACGGCAGCGGATCGGCGTCCATGCTGCGAGCAGCAGTGGCCGGTCTCCGAGCAGCCGCAGTCGACCACTAACGCACTGGTGGTCTCCCTGATCTTTCTGGGGAGACCACCAAGGGCAAGGCTTTGGCTACTTGCTGACCAGGGTCTGCAGGTGAGTGCTGAGCAGCCGTACGTCTTTGGCCGTGTTCTGGAGGCCGTTCCAGTTGCGTTCCTCGCCATTCGAGAACTTCCACGTGCCGCCGGGAGTCCAGGCGACGTGCTTCTCGAGTCGGCGCAGGCTGATGCGAATCTTGTCCCAGTTGACCTTGTCGTAGTGGACGCCTGTGGTGAGCTGATCCATTACGTAGCCCATGGCCTGGATGCCCACGCCATGAGTCAGCCTGGAATCCTTGGGAGGCTTGCTCCACGCACCCTCGAAGACGTTCTCGACTGCTGTCCAGAAGCCCAGAAGGTGCGCCAGCATCGCCTCCTCGTCGGCGGAGCCGTCCTCGGCATTCCGGTACTGGAAGAGTGCGCCCTCGTAGATGCTGTGCTCCAGCATGCTCAGAATGCTGTTGTCCTTGATATTGCCGGTAGGCGACGTGGGGCTGCTGATCCTTCCGCAGAAGGGGCCGTCTCCCATGTTCAACATGACCATGATCTTCGCGGCGAGCTGGCGGCGCGCGTACGAGCGCGGCAACTTGGCGGTGGTCTCTGGTAGGAGTTCGTACACGAGCCCCTTGGGCAATGGCTTGGTCGAGTTGACCAAGATGAACTGCGACCGCTGCTCTTCCTGAGACGCAATGAAGCCCACAGCCGCGACGGGGAACTCTGCCAGGTCGGCGTCCCTGATCGCTGCGCTGCGCTGCTGACCGTCTACGAGCCAGGCCGGCTTCTCGTCGTCAGCCAGTGACTCGTCGACCGGGATGATCAACTCGCCGGGGATTGAGTAGCTCACGCTGCCGCCGCGAACCGCAGGTTCGAACGTGACGCGATCATCGAAGCCGAGAACCAAGGCGTTGGGGAGCATCGCGCCCTCGGACTCAAGGTAGCGGCGGATCGAGCGGATGTGGCTCAGGACCTCAGGCCGCTGGTACCCCTGCAGCTTCCTCTGGCTGTCGCGGCGGATGCGCGAGACGGCTGCAAAGTCTTCCAACTTCTTGCCATCGACAGCGAAGCAGTAGATCTCCTTGTCACCTTGGAGCACCTTGAGGGCGGGAACCTTCAGAACGTAGCGGTCGGCCACATCATCTCCTGTTTGAGTTACTTTGAGTGCTGTGCGTGGTCTGGGCGATTACGTGAGCGGCAGCTTGCGCATCTTAGCCTCGAGCACAGTCATGTTATGGAACCCGCGACGCTTGTTTCTCTCGGTTCCGCGGAAGATGACCATGTCGATCTTGTGCTTCTTGCAAAGTTCACACGGGCAGCGATCCCAAGGGCGGTCGACAAGAGTTTCTCTGTAGTCGTCGACCTTCTTTAGTTTCTTTGCGTCACCGATGAGGGCGTGATAGGCACGCAAAGCATCGATGACCTCCTGCACGTCGAAATCCTCATCGTCTCTATAACGGCGCAGCAGTTTGAGGCATTCACGTTCAGCTTTGATTGCCGCCGACTGCGAAACCACACCCGCCAAGATCAGTCGCTTTAGAGTAGGGTTTCCATCAACTTGGGGAACCCTAATCGCAACGTACGAACCATCGGCGGTGTGGTAGTTGTTCTTCTCATCCATGAAGGCTTGCCGGAATGCCGATGTACTATCGAAACTAGTGACGTGATAATCAGCGAAGCGTTCCATGCTGTCGATGCGGGTAATTCCGAGAAGATGGAACCCGACGTCATGCTTGCGAATCTTGGAAATTTCCTTAAGGCAAGCAATGATTTCCGGCGTCTTCAGCGGAACCATGCCCCCCAAGGCGATGCGCTTGTAGCCCATTTTCTGGAGTTGCACGACACTATCCGCGTAGCTGGCCGGGCTCCAGCCCTGCGCTGCGCCGACTGGCTCCAGATGCAGTTTCCCGTCAGCGATCAGTCTATTGTGACTTTTAGTGGCCTTGAAGAACTTCTGCGCATAATCGAGTGACAGATCGCGACGCGTTACCCATGCCTCATCGACATCCTCGTCGGGAGCATCGGGCCGGTACCCGAAGATCACGTGGTCGATACTGATTCCCGCATTGAATCGACACTCAGTGTAGTAGTGGAGAACTTCAGGAGTCTCGTAAGGTGGGCGCTCTTCATTGATGTAAGTGAAGGATCCGCAGTCGCCTAGGCTCTCCATCGGCTCAGGCAGCCCGAAAAATGTCCTCACACCGTCTCGATAAAGCCGCGCCCTCTGAGGGGCGCTGTACTTCCCCGCTCCCTTAATCGACCCATCTACGATGGCCTTGCTGACCAGTATCCCGTCGTAGGGGGCCGGCTTCACTGCCTGATGGGCATACAAGTCGTCCCGCTGACGATGGCGCTCATCGGGGTACTCATCGTGGATAAAGTCATACCTGGGATAAATCTGGTCTTGACTATCAGGGAAGTAGAACTTCACGACGCGCTCGTCCTTGACTGGAGGTAGATGCGAATCAAAAGGTTCGATAGGGTGCTGATATGGCGCGGCAAGTTCTGGAGTTCATTCCACGGGGTGTTGAGTTCCGGCCAGCGCCCCTTGGTCCATCGGCATTGTGGCGCGATGAACGCCAGCTCGGCCTTAGCCCTCTCATAGGCTTCCGGCGAACCTGGTTCTGCGTCGGCTAGCACGCGGTCCATCACTCGGTCCATCAGTCGCCCCATCGAGCGGATGCCGACGCCGTGCATGAGGCGGCTCTTGGTAGGAGACACGCCCCAAGCGTCAGGGAAGGTGTCTCGCACAGCACTCCAGTATGTGACAAGAATACTGCGCATTGCGTCAGTGTCGACCGTGCCGTTCGAGAGATTCTTGTACGGGAACAATGCGCCTGACGGCTTCAGGGACTCCTCAATAGCCGAGATCAGGCTATTGTCCTTCACCACAGCGTTGGACCGTTTATCCGTGATGGTTGACGCCTGCTTGATCAGTCCCTTGAAGGGAGAATCAGCGTCCTGGTTCAGAGCACTCACCAAGACGGAAGGCAGCTTCTTCGCGGACAGCTTCGTCGGGAGTTTGGTATGCACCTCGGGGAGGAGTTCCGTCACCAGGCTGCCGGGCAGGGGTGACACGGTGTTGACGCGAAGGAACTGATCGCGCTGCACCTGAATGTCCTCAGCCACGAAGCCAGCCACCGTGACAGGCAGCTTGGACCGCCGAGTACGTGCGAGGGCAAGGCTTCGCTGCTGACCGTCCACAATGAAGGCAGGCCTGGGCGCGGTTGACGAATCCGGCAGGGGAATCTCCAACGTCCCGGTCGTGGAGAGGCCGTCTGTACTGTTCGGCCCTCGGCTTCCCCGGAACCGTACCGAGGTGGGCAGAGCAAGGATGAGGCCGTTGGGGAACAGAACGTTCTCGCTGTCGAGGTATTCGAGGATCTGCTGCACATGCTGCTTCTTTTCCGCCCTCTGGTACCCGAACAGTCTGCCTGCCTCGTCCCGAGAGATCCGGGCCACGTCGGCTACGCGGTCAATCTCTCCCGCTTCGAGCGCAAACACATACAGCGGGATGCCCGAATTTTGCTCGATCCGTAGTGCCCTGCGGCGGATGACGTTTTCTGTCACCGTTCCCCCATGGTCCTCTTGTATAGATTCGCAAATCTGCTTTGCTCGCAGGCTTTGCCGTCATCGCGCAAGGCTCGCAGCAGCCGTGTGCGGGAGACGCCTGGCAGCTTCGCTGTCTCCCGCTTGATGAAGACGATCACGTCTTCATCCGACATGGGCTGTCGGTTGTACTGCTCTGGTTTCGTGGTGGCTGCCGCCCACTCGTTCCACGCCTTCTGCGTGGCCGGCGAGATGAGGGTGCCGTCCTTGGAGTGCTGGAGCCACGACTCGGCCATGCGCACATTCAGGCTCGTCAACGTGCCCCCCAGCGCATGGCGCAGCCCAGCGTCGGAACGAACGCGGTGGATTCCAGGGATCTCGCGCAAGCCGCCAATGAGAAGCGCCTCACACCCGAGGGATCCAAGAGCTAGGAGTTCCTCCTCCATCGCGCTTGCATAGACTTCGGAGAGCGCCATGAGCACCGGCCCCCGCTGGCCGAGTTCCTGGAGTTGGGCTTGGCCGGATCCCGCTTGAAGGTGGCCCCACCACTGGGCGTTCTCCGCTGCAGATGTGGCTACTGAGTCGGCGTGCCGCGTGCTGAAGGTTGCCGCATAGGCAGGCGCAGTCTGCGTCTTCGGCTCCACCGGCTGTAGGCCCAGTCCGGCCGATGCCACCCACAGTTGCGTCTTGAAACCTGCTGCCGAGGCAGCCACCGTCAGTCGGCGAGCTCGGGTCCAGTGATCACCGCGGTAGAGGTCGGTGAGCGAGGGCAGGGAGGCTCCGCCACGTGCGGTCGCTGTCTGGATGCGCTTCTGCCAGTTACTGGAGCGTTCCTCCACGCTGCCCTTCGGCAGGTTCCTGGCGTACAGAGCTGCGTCCGGCGTATCGACCTTGCGGTCGGTACACGTAACCACCAGCGATAGTTGCCTCACGCAGCCCGACTCCTGACAGCCATAACTAGTACCTGATGGCGGTTACTCTACCTGCCAGTTATCACGCTAGGCTGCACGCGTACACGACGGTCTAACTAGGGAGTAAGGCATGGGACGTCCTGCGATCGTTTTGCTGAGCGGTGGTCTGGACTCGACCACGGTTCTGGCCATCGCGAAGGACCAGGGCTACACGCCGTATGCCCTCAGCTTCCGGTACGGCCAGCGCCACAGCGTGGAGCTTGAGGCTGCGAAGCGCGTGGTCGCGGCCCAGGGTGTGGCCCGGCACGTCATTGCTGACATTGACCTGCGAGTTTTCGGTGGGTCTGCACTGACCTCCGACATTGACGTGCCCAAGCACGACTCCCTGGACCACACCGAGGAAGGGGGCGTGCCGATCACCTACGTGCCTGCACGGAACACGATCTTCCTGTCGTTCGCTCTGGCGTACGCCGAAACTGTCAACGCCAGTGACATCTTCACTGGTGTAACTGCGGTCGACTACAGCGGTTACCCGGACTGTCGGCCTGAGTACATGGAGGCCTACGAGCGCATGGCCAACTTGGCCACCCGCGCCGGGGTCGAGGGCACGCAGAGTCTCAAGCTCCACTCGCCGCTCATCGCCATGTCGAAGGCCGACATCGTCCGTGAGGGCCTGCGCCTCGGCGTGGACTACGCCCTTACCTCCTCTTGCTACGACCCGGACGAGCAGGGGCGGGCATGCGGACATTGCGAGACCTGCCTGCTCCGCCTCAAGGGCTTCGCCGAGGCCGGCGTCACCGACCCCGTGCAGTACCAGGGCGCGTGAGAATGACCTACCTGGTCAAGGAGATCTTCTACACCCTGCAAGGCGAAGGGAGTCACGCAGGCCGTCCAGCCGTCTTCTGCCGCTTCTCCCGGTGCAATCTGTGGACGGGCCTGGAGAAGGATCGTCACCGTGCGATCTGCCAGTTCTGTGACACAGATTTCGTCGGAACCGACGGGGAAGGCGGCGGCCGGTTCCGGACCCCGGACGACCTCGCTCAAGCCATCGAGCAGGCGTGGCCGTCGTCATCCAGGGAGCATCGCTTCGTGGTGTGCACCGGCGGCGAGCCGCTTCTACAACTCGACGAAGCGGCGATCGACGCGCTGCACGCCCGCGGCTTCGAGGTTGCCGTAGAGACGAACGGCACCCGCGTACCGCCGAACGGCATCGACTGGCTCTGCGTCAGCCCCAAGATGGGCTCCGAACTGGTCGTGACTAGCGGAGACGAACTGAAGCTGGTCTACCCTCAACTGGGCGGCGACCCCGGTCAGTTCGAGCATCTGGATTTCCGGTACTTTCGGCTCCAGCCCATGGACGGCCCGGACGTTGAAGCCAACACCAGGGCGACTGTCGACTACTGCATGAAGAACCCGCGCTGGATCCTCTCTCTCCAGACGCACAAGTATCTGGGAATTCAGTAATGGAAATCTTCCGCGAGTTCACCTTCGAAGCTGCACATCGCTTGCCCAACGTGCCCGAGGGCCACAAGTGCGCGCGCCTGCACGGCCACTCCTACAAGGTCATCGTCCATGGCGAGGCTCCCGTCGACCCCGAGTCGGGCTGGGTCATGGACTTCGGCGACCTCAAGAAGGCCTTCAAGCCCCTCGAAGCGCAGCTCGACCACTATTACCTCAACGACATTGAGGGCCTGGAGAACCCGACTAGCGAGGTCCTCGCCCGCTGGATCTGGGAGCGGCTGAAGCCGACCCTGCCCGACCTTTCCGCGCTCACCGTTCGCGAGACGTGCACGTCCGGCTGCACCTATCGGGGCGAGTGAGCGATGCACGACATCCAGAACGAGACTGACACCCGCGGTATCGAGATCGACGATGTTGGCATCAGCGGCCTGCGCTACCCGCTGTACTTCGAGGACGGCAACCTCCGCCAGGAGGGCATCGCCGAGATCGACGTGACCGTGCGGCTCCAGCATGACCGCCGGGGCACCCACATGAGCCGCATGGTGGCTCTCGTCCACGAGCACCTTCGCCGGTTCGATCCGCGCAGGCTGCCGCACGTGTTGAAAGTCGGTGCGGACCTCCTGGATGCACCGGCGCTCGCGGTGTCGGTAGCCGTCCCGCTGAGCACGACCGTAGTCGCGCCAGCGACTGGCGCCGAGTCGTACCAGGTCCACGATGTCCGGTTCGACGGCCGCTGGGACGACGGAGACACGACGGTTATCACGTCGGTTACCACCGAGGTCACCAGTCTGTGTCCGTGCTCGAAAGCGATCTCTGACTACGGCGCCCACAACCAGCGCAGCCGCGTCACGCTGTCCGTGACAGGCCACGGGGACACTCCCTACCCCTTTGGGGTGCAGCAGGCCGTACGACTCTTGGAACGGTGTGCGTCCGCTCCCGTCGTGCCCTTGGTAAAGCGTCCGGATGAGCGTGTGCTGACGATGCAGGCGTACGACCACCCTGTGTTCGTCGAAGACATTGCCCGCGAAGTCAGCCACGTCTGCCGCGAGCGGGGTCTTCGTCACTCGGTGAGGGTTCGCAACCTAGAAAGCATCCATAGCCACGACGCCGTCGCATACGTCGCCGGGTGAGCGAGCATCGGGTAGAAGCCACTGCCGCATCGTTCTGCTTCACATCGGGTGGTTGCATGACAGAGCAGTGAATGATGTGGCCCATGCCCTCGCATCCACTGCTGGACGTTGAAGCCGTTGATCTGTTGGAGCCGTACCTGGAAGACGTGGGCAGCATCTTCCGAGCCTTCCGCGACCAGGACTCCGGCTGCCAGTCTTACGGGGTGGCTGTCGGCGATGAACGGTGGTTCCTAAAGGGCGCAACCACTCCGCCGGCAGCATCCTCATTGCGCCGAGCCGTGGACGTGCACGGCGCAGTGCAGCACTCGGCGATCGTGCCCCTGCGGCACTACTTCCAACTCCGAGATGGCCTGGCGCTGGTCTACCCCTGGGCCGAGGGTGAGGTCCTATATCACCCCACGACCTATGCACACGGGGGCCGCGCCGCCCCAGACAGCCCGATGGCCCGGTTTCGCAGGCTGCCTGTCCCCGACATTCTGCGGGCGTTGGACGAGGTCCTGGACGCACACCTGGCTGTCGAGCAGGCGGGGTTGGTCGCGGTCGATCTCTATGACGGGTGCTTCCTGTACGACTTCGAGGCACACCGCATGGTCTTATGTGATCTGGATGAGTACCGGCTTGGGCCCTTCATCCTGGAAGAGGAAAGGCTCCCAGGGTCACGGCGCTACATGGCGCCCGAAGAGTTCATCAGGGGCTCGACCATCGACATTCGCACGACCGTATTCGTGCTTGGCCGCGCCCTGCGTCTACTCCTGGACGCCGGTGATGAGGAGCAGGCGTGGCGCGGCTCTCGTGCTCAGCTGGCTGTGATTCAGCGTGCGACGGCCGACGAACCCGTACATCGGTACGGCTCTGTCGAGACGTTGACGCAGGCATGGCGTGGCGTCTGTGGTTTCGACAGTTGATTTCTTAAGGTTCGCGACTGGGCTGAGCGAGTGCACAGCCGAGGAAAGTGGATGCCATCTTCGTTGTCCGACGAGACTGCGGTCCCCGAACCTCCGGGTAGCTCGTCGGGCCTGGCCTGAGACAGTCCTGGCAGCCTGTGGCCAGGATCCCGCTGAGACGGCCATCGTCGTCAGAGACGGCAGCGCCGGTGATCCGCCAGCCATCGCAGAAAGACCTCGCCACACCAGGTCTGGTGCTGGCGAATGTAGGGGGACCAGTCCGCCGGTGGCTGCGCGCCGGAGACCAGGAAGAAGCCTGACAGGGCGGCGAGCACAGCATCGAGCTGTTCGCCGTTCGCTCCTCGGGCCGTGGGATGGGCATGGAAGAGGGCGGTGGCATCGTGGCCGTCGGCGTATGCGGTGGCCAGGAGCAGTACGAGGTCGAACCAGCCGGCGCCCAGGCAGGGCCAGTTCCAGTCGCAGATCCATGCGGTCCCGTGCGCGTCGATGAGTACGTTGTCTTGGCGCAGGGTCGTGGTGCAGAACAGCGTTGCCGGCCACCGCTGGTCGCCATGCTGATGCCAGCTCAGCCAACGCATCCAGCTTGTCGAAAGGCACCCAGTCGGGAAGGGAGACCTTCGCGCTGGGCGCACCGGAGGTTACGGTGCGCCAGTCGTCGAAGTCGCCGCCGTCACCGACCGGCTTCAGACCGACCTGTTGAAGTTGCTCGGACGGTTCCGCGAGAGCCTCGGCGGTGACAGCGTAAGTGGCAAGGGTGAGGTTGAGGTCGTCGGTCGTCCACGGCGCGGCAGGCATACGTCCGCCTTCGACCGCGTCAAAGGCGATCACGAGCCACCCTTCCTGCTCGTCCAACCAGCGGATACGGGGCGCTGGAACGGCCGACGGGAGCGCCTCGTTGATCAGTGCCTCGCGCCGGTAGCATTCGGCCACCACCGGGTTGGTCCGGGCGTCAACAGCCTTGACGAACTGGGAGCCGTGAGTGCCCTCGACCACGGCTGCGTACCCGCTGGTGAAGCCGCCCCCGGCGCTCTCCTCGGCATGTACGGCCCCGCCGAGATGGCGTTCGATGAGATCGCGTACGTGTTGCGGAAGCTGGGACCAGCGCGGGCGCGCGGCAGTGGAATCGTATTGAAGCCGCAGGGTGAGGATCTTCGGCATGCAGTCAGAGTGAAGGAACGCTCGACAGCGCGCGACGGGTTTCCTGCTGATTTCTGCTCGTCAGCGGTGTGTGCTCCCCCTGAGTCGTGGAGTCCTCATGCTGGGTACCGAGGTCAGGAGAAGGCTTGCAGAGGTGGGGTCGGCATGACCGGGGCAGGAAGGAGCATCGGTCCTGTGAGGTCAGCGGGTGCGTCCAAGCCGTCCAGGAGCACGATGATCCGGTCGATGTTGGTGAGGCGCCGCTGCCCGGACTCCAGCATCGACAGGAACGACTGGCTCAACCCCGTTAGGAGAGCCATGTCCTCCTGGCGGAGATGGCCGCGCTCTCGTACGAGTTGGCAGAGTCTGCCGAAGTCCCTCTGGAGTAGGGCGTCTTTGACGTCTTGGTGAGACCAGACCTGAGCGGGGACAGAAGGGCGAACTGGATGGGCTGCTGTCCTACTGCGGTTGCAGCCGGAGCAGATGCTGTCGTTGTTGTACCGGCTCAGGCGGCACCCGCAGGTGGTACACCGGCCACTGGCGCGCGCGGTTGCAGTTACCTCGGTGGTTCGCGGCCCCGACACCCTGATCGTCCCCCTCGTCGAGTGTTCAACTTTGGGCTCCGGCCAGTGCTCTGCCGGAGGGGCCAATCACATCTGCGATCAGTACCGCGGAGTATCACTGGGGCTTGGTGAAGCCGCTCAACATCGGACGACGTGACTTTTCAACATCCGCTTACACATGGGTTCGCACGGGGCAGACTTAGAGTCCCGATCATGGTGAGTAATGGGCAGGCGGTAGGCATGGCGAAGAGTCGCACGGGGTGGCGTCCAGACCAGCTTCGCGCCATGCGCGAAGCACATGGTCTGACGCTTGAGGGCGCCGGTGAGCGGCTACGTGAAGTGGCGCGCGCCGCTGGACTCACTGTGCCGGCAGCAAACTTTCAGACCCTGTGGCGGCACGAGCAGGGCGAGGTCTACCCCGGCCCCCATTACCGCAGGGCCTACTGCCTTCTCTACCGGTCCACCGAGCCCGAGTTGGGGTTTCGGAAGGCCCTGCCCGGCGAGCAGACGCAACTGAAACTCACCCCGGCGCAGGTGGAGCCACTCGGCGACCACGTACTGGCCGTCGAGCGCGCGGTGCTTCAGATCGCTCCAGGCGACGACGCTGGCAGCAACGGTCAGGAGGTTCAGCAGCGGATCATTGACGCGTGGAAACGTCGCCACACAGGAGGCGACCCGAATCGGCCCACCCTGTTGATGGTGGGTGGTTTCGCCGGAAGCGGGAAGTCGGAGTTCTCGAGGTTCATTTCACGGCTCACCGGGTGGCCCGTCCTCGACAAAGACCCCATCACGCGTCCGCTCGTTGAACGTCTACTTGTCGAGATGGGAAGCGACCCAAATGACCGCCACTCCCAGGTATATCGGGAGAAGGTACGGCCTTTGGAGTACCAGTGCCTCCTGGAGACCGCTTACGCCAACGTCGACTGTTCGATCAGCACGGTGCTCACCGCACCGTTCGTCGCTGAAGTGAGCGACGCGCAGTGGATGCGCCGGCTGATCAACCGCTGTGAGGCACGGGGCGTGACCGTGGCGGTCATCTGGATCTGGTGCGACCTGGAGACTATGCACGAGTACATCAGCTTCCGTTCAGCAGCCCGCGACACCTGGAAGTTGCAGAACTGGGAGGAGTACGCCTCGACCGTGGATCCGGAACTACGACCAGCTGTACCGCACTTGGTGGTTGACAACCGTCTCGGCGCGGCCATATCCCTCACTGATCAGGTTCGGCAGATCTTTGGGACGGTATTCGCATGAGCCGGGGCATCCTGCTGTACGGTCCTCCCGCATCGGGGAAGGACACCGTCACAGCGGCGCTGTCCGAACTCAACGACGCATATTGTGCGTTCACGCGCCTGAAGATTGGCAGTGGCCGCACCCATGGCTACCGGATGGGTTCAGCTGATCAGCTCGCAGAGCTGGAGGCGCGCGGGGAGGTGATCTACCGCAACGACAGGTACGGCAACATCTACCTCGTGGACCGCCCCGGCCTCGTCCAGGCCACGCAGGAGGGGCGCATCCCCATCCTCCATCTAGGACAGATTGCAGGCCTTGAGGCGGTGGTGGAGAAGTTCGCCGCGTCGTGGACCAGTGTGCTGCTGTGGTGTTCGAGGGAAAGCACCGAGATTCGATCCAAGGGGCGCGGCGATGGCGACACGCAGGCCCGCCTGACAGCCTGGGACGCTACAGCCGAGGACATCAAGGCGAGTCCCAATTTCGCCTGGGATCTACAGCTCGATACCGAGGCCATGTCCCCCGCAGAGGCGGCACAAGAAATTGATCTTCTGATTCGAGGAGCTATTTGATCAGCAGGGCACTACGGTTCGTCGCGCTCCCCAGAGTCGTGGTCGACGCGGAGGTGCGAGAGGGCCTCATCGATTGTGAGCTCGCGCTCTCGGGCGCCTGACCACTGGCTGAGGACTCGGCTGGCTGCACGCATCAGGTCATCCGGCAGCCCGGTCTCCCGCAGCAGGGCTGCTGCATCGTCGAGTTCCGGGCCCCAGCGCCAAGCGCGGGACGCTGTCTTGGGGATGTAGTCGATCTCGGTCAGGTAGCTGCCGCCCCGTTTGCCTGCGATCTCAAGAAGTTCGCCAGCAACGCCGCTGGCATCGGCGACGCCGTAGGCGAGCGCCGCCAGGACGCGGGAGACCTTCTGATAGCTCGAGTACGACAGCTTCAGCGCGGAGGCGGCCCCTAGCTCGGCGCCTAGCACTTTGGTCTTCACGTCACTCTCGCTGAACAAGGCCATGGCCCGGGTACAGCCGTCCGGGTTTCCGGACAGATACAACGTGGGCTGCTTGCCGCCCGTCGGCGGGGAGCCGACTACCGCACCGTCGATGACTACCGCGCCAGGGAGAAGCTCTGCGACATCCTTGACGCGGCTCGGTGTGATCGCGTTCGCCTCGATGTACAACTGGCCGTCGAGCTCACACGCAGCCACCTGCTGTGCGACGTCCACCGCGGCCGCAGGCGGGCACAGAGACAACAGCACGTCGGCGCGCGCCACCAGCTGCCGAAGGTTCTGAACGCCTTCGAGGCCGGCGTTCTCGGCGCGGGCTCTGGAGCGTGTGCTGCGGCCGTCCGTGCACCACAGCACCCGCACGTTCTGCCTGCGCAGCTGGGCGCCGAAGGCAGCGCCCATGCTGCCTGGGTGTAGCAGCCCAACCGTGATCCCTTCAGAAGCCATCACGGTGTCCTTAGCTCTCGGTGGCGAGCAGTAGCTCGATCGCTTGGCGTACATCAGCGGTGATGTGGTCCGGCGCTATGTCTCTTCCGGGCCAGGGCCTGCTGCCGCTGATCCAGATGGTGCGCAGTCCGGCTGCTCTGCCGCCGCGGATGTCGGTTTCCACACCGTCGCCCACCACCCAGCCGCCGAGTGCAAGATCGGCTTCGCAGATGGCTGCCGCCTTCTCGAAGATCAATACCTCTGGCTTCCGTGCACCGGCGGCCTCGGAGGTGTACACCGCATCAACGCGATCGGCGATCCCCGATGCGGTCGCTTTCGCGGTCTGGATTTCGGTCGTACCGTTCGTGGCAATGACGATCTTCCAGCCAGCCCGTCGAAGCGTGGACAGCCCTTCGAGCACGTGAGCGGGGCAGGTGACCGAGCGAGCCATGTGAGCCAGGTAGTCGCTCCACAGCGTCGCAGCCGAAGTGGCGAGACCGTACTGGTTGCGGATCGCTTCGAAGGTCTCAGGGCAGGCACGCTCTCGCACGAACTGCAGCAAATGGAGTCGGGTATCGTCGTCCAGGGCGTGCTGCGTGGAGAAGGCCGAAACCCAGTCCGCCAAGGGTCCTTGGCGATCAACGAGTGTGTTGTCGAGGTCGAAGATCACCAACTGCTGCATGGGAGCAGACCCTACGGGACGAACGAGCCCTCGGGACAGGCAACCGTGCATGAGACCCCTGCTCGGCCCTTCGACGAGCGACATGGGCGAGGCGCGGACATATCACCGCGGTGATGTGCTTGATCCGTCCTACTGAGCCACGCTTGGCATCCGATCGGTGACAGCTCATAGGCATTCCCTCGTCGTCACAAGGATGGGCTCATGGAGAAGGCAAGCGGGGCAATCCATCGGCCCTCGGGCACGGAGATTCCATTCGCATACCAGGTGATTTCTCGCGTGGCGCCCCGGCTCGACATTGTGCTGGAACTCGAACCATGGGGACGCGAAGCGGCCCGGCTCGAATTCCCCAATGGTCGGATCGCCTACTTTCGCCATGGCAACCTCGACATCAACCGCTCCGGTAGCGCCGACCTCGCGCGGGACAAGTACGCCTGCGCGCACTTCCTCGCGAATGCCGGCATCCCGGTTCCGCGGAGCTTCCCGATCCGCGCACTTGACGCGGTCATCGACGAGTACCTTGGCAGCTTCGTTGCGCAGAACTCTTGGCCACTCATCGTGAAGCCCAATAGTCGCTACGGCGGCCAAGGAGTCGAGAAGGTCGACAACATGCCCGCCCTGCGTCACGCCGTGAAGCAGGCCCTGCGCATTGACAAGATCGCTCTCGTTCAGCCCTTCGTCCGGGGACACGATGTCAGAGTCGTGGTGCTCGACGGTTCACCGATCGCAGCGTACTGCCGTATCCCGCCGGTGCTCGTTGGTGACGGCCGACGTTCGATCCTGCTGCTTCTCGAAGACTTGTATGCCGAATGTGAGACCGCTGGGCCAGCAAGACGACTCCCAGATCATGGTGAAGCCGCAGCCCGACTGGCGAGACGGGCAGGCGGACTGGATCGTGTACCTCGCAGCGGCGAGCACGTTCCCCTCGCGGACGCCGCCAATGTCGCGACCGGGGCGGACGTAGTCGACCTGTCTCGGGCACTCCCGGCGGACGTGTTGGACTTGGCGGTCAGCGCGGCCCAGACTGCGGGACTGCGCCTGGCAGGGGTGGACCTCCTGGTCGACCTCGGGATGGAGCACCCCGACCTCGTCCACTCCCAGACGCACCGCGATGCGACGCACGGTGCCCGTAGCGACGAACAGTGCGTCGTCTTGGAGATCAACAGTGCCCCTGAGCTCGACGGCTTTGCCTCACTCGGCGACAGCCAGGCCGCTCTCGTTGAACATCTGTACGAAACGATCCTGCGGGAACTAGCGAGATAGCCGACATTGAACGTCAGACGGCCCCTGCGTCAGCTTCACGCAGGGGCCGCACTATTTGCAGCATCGGGGACGTGTCAGCTGGGCTTAACCAGAGGGAACAGGATGGTTTCGCGGATGTTCTTGCCCGTGAAGGCCATGATCAGGCGGTCGATGCCCATGCCCATGCCACCCGTGGGGGGCATGCCGTATTCCAGGGCGCGGAGGAAGTCCTCGTCGAGCTGCATAGCCTCCGGATCACCGCCCGCGGCTAGCAGGGACTGCTCAGTGAGGCGCCGGCGCTGCTCAATTGGGTCAACGAGTTCCGAGTAGGCGGTGCCCAGTTCGGCGCCGAAACCGATCAGGTCCCACTTCTCCGCCAGAAGCGGCTCAGAGCGGTGCTGGCGGGTCAGCGGCGAGGTCTCAACCGGATAGTCCATGACGAACGTGGGCTGCATGATTGTGTGCTCGACGAGCTCTTCGAACACCTCCTGGACGAGCTTGCCCTGCCCCCACTTGGCGTCCCAATCGACGTTGCGGGCGTCAGCGAGCTTGCGCACGTCCTCGATCGGGGTGTGGGGGGTGATCTCTTCGCCAAGCGCCTCGGAGACCAGCCCGTAGACGGTCCGACGCGGCCAGTCGGCGATGCCCAGGTCGTACTCGACGTTGTCGTGGACAACCACAGTCGTGCCCAGCGCAGCCACCACGGCCTGCTGTACTGACCGCTGGGTGAGGTCGGCCATGTCGTTGTAGTCGAGATAGGTGCCGTAGGTCTCGAGCATCGTGAACTCGGGGTTGTGCGTGGAGTCCGCGCCCTCGTTCCGGAAGTTCCGGTTGATTTCGAAGACCTTTTCGATGCCGCCGACGACGAGCCGCTTCAGGTAGAGCTCAATCGCAATCCGGAGATACATCTCCATGTTGTAGGCGTTGATGTGGGTCTTGAAGGGACGGGCCGCCGCGCCGCCATGGATCGGCTGAAGCATGGGTGTCTCGACCTCGAGGTAGCCCTCGGAGTGCCAGAAGTCCCGGATCGCCCGCACGGTGTCACTGCGCAGGTAGGCCATCTTGCGGGACTCGTCGTTGACGATGAGGTCGAGATAGCGGTAACGCACACGCGCCTCGGGATCGGTGAGCCCGGCGTGCTTCTCCGGCAGCGGCCGCAGACACTTCGACGTGATCGCCCAGCTCTCCGCCATGATCGACAGCTCGCCGCGCTTGGACGAGATGACCTCGCCTGTCACGCCGATGTGGTCACCAAGATCTACGTCGTGCTTCCATGCCTTGAGCGCCTCCTCACCGACGCCTGCGAGCGAGATCATGACCTGGATGTCGGCGGTCCCGTCCCGAAGAGTGGCGAAGCACAGTTTGCCGCCGATCCGCGACAGCATGACCCGTCCCGTGATCCCGACCTTCTCCCCGGTCCCGGTGTCGGCTTCCAGTTCGGGGTATTTTTCCCGGACCTCGCCGATGGTGTGCGTGCGCGGGTAGGTCACCGGGTACGGTTCGATGCCGTTCTCCCGGAGCCGCGTCACCTTCTCCAGACGGACGCGCATCTGCTCTGGGGCACCTGCGTAGATCTCGTCACTCATGGCATAAGGATAGGCGGAAACGACCCGCGGGCCTCACCGTGGTCAAGGGCACGCTGCATGGTCAAGACCAGCTCCCAGGAACGATGTTGGATGCCGCTGCGCCTGCTCGCGGCTGCGTAGATCGTCGCCGCTTGGCGGCGCAAACACTTGAGACTTGCACATAGCTGGCCCTGGACTGATGTCATCATCGGCGCGGCCAGAGGCATCGAAGCCCTCCCGCACCCCGGCCGACCAGCTGATCCACCTTCGCCGGCGAGTGCTGCACCTTCTAACAGGCCGAGACGGGCCACCCGTTGGACGAGTGAGCCGCCACGAAGGATCAACGCTGGATCTGAGCGGGTCAAGTTGCACTTCCCGCGTAACTATTCGCTAATCCCATGAGTGCAGGGACCTGCGACGACACGTCGTTGATTCGTTCGAGAAGTCCGTCAATCTGGTCGGTGTCGTGCATGGCCGACACGGTGAGGCGGATACGGCATGTCTCCGGTGAGACGGCCGGTGGTGTGACGGCGACGCACCAGTACCCCGTGTCGAGCATCAGCTCCTCGAACTGTGCCGCTGCCTGTGGTGTACCCATCTGGATGGGGATGATGGGCCCGTCGCCCGGCGGATGAATGCCCATGCGGGCCAGTCCAGTTCGAAGTCGCCGCACGTTGGCCCAAAGGGAATCGCGTAGTCCCGGATCGCTTCGAAGGATACGCAGAGCTGCGATGGTCGCTGCCGCCTGCTCTGCCGGCAGACTTGAAGTGAAACGGTAGCCCGAGCTGAAAGTGCGGAGCATGGCGATTGTCCGCTCATCGCCTAGAACCGCTCCTCCCATGCCCCCAAAGGCTTTGCTGAGGGTGGCAACTTGGAGGGGTATCCGGCCGGTGAGGCCGAAGTGATTGGCAGTACCAGATCCGTCGGCTCCATACACGCCTGTGCCGTGAGCGTCGTCCACCATGAGGACCGCGCCGTGCGCATCGCATACCTCGACCAGGCGGGGTAGATTTGCCAGGTCTCCGTCCATGCTGAACACGCCCTCCGTGACGACGAGGGTGGCGCGCCCCCTGTACATGGCGAGAATGTCGGCCAGATGTTCGACGTCGTTGTGTCGGAACCGAGCCCGCTCGCCATACGATTGGCGTACTCCCATCTGGATGCTGCGGTGACACAACTCGTCGTAGATCACCACTGGTCGGCTGCTGGGCGACGGGGATCCGTACCAGCGGCGTGCCAGTTCACCGGCATCGAGGATGCCGTGAACAGCTGCGATATTGGCCAGCAGCCCGGTTGCGGTGATGAGAGCCGATGGCTGCTTCTTGAAATCGGCGAGCTCGCGTTCGAGTTCTTCGAGTAGGCCGAGGTTGCCGCCGAGTCGGCGGGATTCGCTGGTGGCGTGG
Source organism: Streptomyces sp. NPDC104581 (assembly GCF_055583685.1). NCBI lineage: Bacteria > Bacillati > Actinomycetota > Actinomycetes > Kitasatosporales > Streptomycetaceae > Streptomyces > Streptomyces sp. NPDC104581. The sequence continues at coordinate 22,242 of NZ_JBVJNN010000013.1, read as the reverse complement.
GTGTGCTCGTGAAGTGCTTGGGCGGCCGCGGCCTTCACTTCGGGCCGGTGATTGAGGCCGAGGTAGTTGTTCGAGCAGAAGGAGACCACGGTGCTGCCGTCGTGGAGACGTACGTGCGGCGTGGGTAGGGTCTCGTTACGGCGCTCCGGCGGGAGAAGGCCGCGGCTCGCCAGCCAGTCGTGGGCGGCGTGAAGGTCGGAAAACAGTGTCGGTGTGTTCATACGGCGAGCCTGAGGCTGGAGGTCACGGTGAGCAGGGACGCGGCATGGAAGCGGGATCGGTGCAGGTCGGCGAGGTCAGCGGCCCAGCGAAGAAGCTCGTCGCGCTCGACAACGAAGCTGCTATCCCCTTGGCGTCCTAGGACTCCGCGTGCAGCCAGGTCTGCTAGTGCCTGTCGGCAGTGAGGAACTTCCAGTTCTACGAACCTGCGGTAGCCGGGATGGACACCGAAGCCGCCGTTCGGGTGGTCCTGGTCGAGGACGCGGGCCATGACGTCCTCTGCTTGGAAGTCCCAGCCGCTGAGGTCGGGCAGGCAAAGGGCCACGACAGTGGTCCACGCTTGCCTACGCAGCCCTGAAAGGACATCTCTGTTGCCGGCTACGTGCCAACTGAAGGCCAAGGCGCCCATCCAGGCCAGGTACCACGTGTCCTCGCTGGTGTTCCAATAGGAGTCGCCCGTCTGCCGGGGAAGCTCGGGCGTTCCATTGATCACGGGCACGCCGCGGCCGGCTGCGGCGTCGTGCGCCTGATCGATGGTGAAGTACTCGCCGGGGTAACGGCGGTCGAGGCGCATTCCATGCTGGCCATGCAGCTTGCGGTAGCCGTCGATGAAGTCGCTCAGGCGGTCGAAGAGTGCGTCGTCCGGCCGTGTGTCGGTGGGAAGGATGACGTTGACGTCGATGTCGCTGTTTCCGCGAACGGCGGCACCGTAGGGCAGGCTGCCGCTGGTGAATGCCACCACCGCGTCAGGCATGTGGATTTCGACCAGCTTGCCGAGTTGCTCGTGGATGTGCTCAGCCTCATCCATGCCGATGATCTCGCCGCGCATCACAGGTCTCCTACCGCGTTGTTGACGAACAGCGTCTCCACGCAGGCCTGTGGAGGGAGTTGAATCGCCGTGACAGTCAGCTCAGCGATGGATACGGGATCCATAAACTCCCGCTTCTCTTCGGGCTGCAGGTGGTCATACGAGGGCGTATCGACCGAGCCGGGCTGGACACTCGTCACACGGATACGGCGTGGCCGGAGCTCGTCCCGCATGCTCGCGGCGAACCCCTCCAGCGCATGCTTGGAGGCGCAGTACAGGGACCAGTCGGAGAATCCCTTGCGACCTGCGATGGACGAGACGAATGTGATCACTGCTTCGCCGTCACGAAGCAGGGGCGCGAAGGCCTGGGTGGAGAAGATCGACCCGGCCACGTTGGTGTCGAAGAGTTCGTCGTACTGGACGCGGCTGGCGGAGGTCAGCGGTGTCGGGTAGCCGACCCCCGCGCACAGGACCAAGGCATCTACGTGTCCGGAGGAACCCGCCACAGTCTCAGCGGCCTCTTTGATGGCGTCGAGGTCGCGAACATCGACATCATGCGTATGGCAGCCATAGTGATCGGAGTGAACGTAGCTGCTGGCTCGCCGGGCAAGGATGTGGACCCTCCAGCCGAGGTTGAGCAGCTGGGTGCTGATGGCCTCGCCGATCCCGAGGCTCCCTCCTGTGATAACCGCGACACGCTGGGTGGTCTGGTTCATCACTGGCCTCCGGTCAGGTCCTCGTGGATGGACTGGCATAGGTCATCGATCGCACCGGCTATGCGCTCCGGCGTGCTGGTGAACACGTCCCCGTCGCGGTTGTGGTCCGAGATGACGAGCAGGCAACGCATTTGGTGGCTGGCAAGAGCTGATGCGGAGAACAGATGGGTGCTCTCCATGTCGACGCAGTCAGCCGCGCTCGAGAGTTGGTGATGAAGGAGCGTGGAGTCGGCCAGGCATCCGACCGTTGCGACGACTCCGCCGGGCTGCACTGGCTGGGCAGGATGGCTACGACGACTGCGAAAGGACGAGTCTGCAGGAACGGCCGAACCCTGCGCTGCTGCGGAGGGGTCTGCGACGAAGGCAGACTCCGGGTCCACGATGGTGCCGATCGGTTGGTTCCGCAGGCCACCTGCCAGGCCGACGAACGTGACCCGCGTTGCTTGAGGAAGGGCGAAGACGATGTCCTTGGCGGCTGTGCCTTGAGGGACGTGTACGACGGCGGCGTCCCCGAGCAGGGAGGTACGCCACCACCCGTCACACTCCGTTCCGCCACGGGCTAGGGCTGTGTGGATACTGCGGATAGGGGTCAGGACTACTTCGGGACCGAGCCAATCACAGCCGAGCAGCGTCATACGTGCCCGCCGCCGCCACTGCTCGTCCGGTACCTGCACCTGGCTGGAGACCAGCCCTCCCTGCGCGGTCACGACGAGATCACCGGCAGCGAGAGCACCGGAAGCGGGCAGGCTGTGGCCAATTCCCGAACCGGGCGCATCATGGCTTCCACGCCCGCTCGCAACTCGGTGAAGGACGCCTCTTCCAGGTTTCCCAGACGGAACCGATCCTGGTCCAGCTTGTAGAGCCACGAGCACGTGGCCAGGTCCCCGTTCGGCGCCACGAAGAACACCGACTGTCCCGCTGGGCACCCCTCAACATCGCTGGGCTGCGGTTTTCCGAGGCTGTGGTCGATCTGCATGCCGAGCTGCTTGTACTTCGCCTGGAGTTCGGTGAGTTCATCGAACAGTTCCTGCTTGCGTTCGGCAGTCAGCGCCAGCTCCGGGTGCCGCGCCGCTCGCCCTGCGGGGAACACGGAGTTGATCACCAGCGCCTCGACGCCCAGAAGTGCCATCTGGGCGCAGAACTCGGCGACGTGATCGACATTTCCGGGGTGGGCGACATGGGATACCCGAACGGGAACTCCAGCAGCCAGGAGACGTTCGACGCCGACTATGGCTCGGTCGAACGATGTCGGCTTGTGGCGCACGAGCGCCTGTGACTCCCGATTGTGCCCGTCGACGCTCACCGTTATTCGACGCAGAGCCGTCCCGGATAGGGCGTCGGCAATTTTCTGCTTGATGAAGTAGCCATTCGTGTTGACGTACACTTCGGCGATGTTCGGGTCAATGGCGGCGATGATGTCTACGAGATCGTCGCGGGCGAACGGTTCGCCTCCGGTCAGGTAGAACTCGGTCACCCCAGAAGAGGTCATTTCCCGCACCGCGTCGAGGAACCGGGTGGTGCTGAGATCGCTCGAGCGGGGAATCTGCGGGGAAGAGTCTGACAGGCAGTGCTTGCATGACAGGTTGCAGTAGTTGGTGACCTCCCATACAACCGTGGCACCCTCAGCAGGAGGGCGGAATCGGCAACGATCCCCCACCGTCTTGGTCATGTCAGTCCCCTTTCGGATGCTTCGATTGCAAGGGTCGCGTTGCTGAATACGGCTCGCTCGAACCCGTCCATTGCCGGGCGATGGCGGCGATGCCACGCCGCGCACTGAATTGCCCAAATGGCGATAGCTCCAGCCATCCGGTCGGCCAGGGACATCGCTGTTGCTTTTTCCACCATCAGTCGCCCTTGCCGTAGGAGCGTCAGGCGCATGTTTGCTGGCAGGTCCAGGGAAGGCGTCAGGCAAAGGGCGGCGACATCGTGCAGCGGGTCTCCAGGGCCGTAGAACTCGTAGTCCAACAACCACGCTCGGGGTTGCTCAGGATCGACGAGTACGTTCGGAGGGGTGGCGTCCCCGTGGCAGGGAACTCGCAACGGCTCCTGTATCGCCCTGTGGAGTGCTTGGGTGCTGGTTGGCGCGTGAGAGGCGAGGGTTGAGGCCAACTCGGCTTGGAATTCGCTGATTTGTGGTGGTGGGTCGTCAGGCCATGGGCCAGGAAGTCCAATGGAGGCAACCACCGTCTCCAGTACCTTCTGCATCCACTTGGAAGGGTTGCCGGCCGCTGGGGCGTCGAGCCTTACACCGGGGAGTTCTTCCAGGACCAGTGTCGGTGGATTCCGGCGATGCTCCAAGATGCGCGGAGCGAGACCGTCCGGCATCTGCTGCAATGCCCGCAACTCCCGCTCATACGGGCCTGAGGTGGCGTATCGCTTGACGTACTTTGCCGCCTGCGTTCCTGAGCTCCCCGATCCTGGTACATGCCACAGTAAACGTCCCGAGCGGTCGACATGGACGGGCCTCCAACCGGGGGCGCACCCTTCCTCGCTCACAGAATCCACCGACCCCATTTCCATTGGGAAACTCCTTGCCTGCGCATCTGGTGCATGAAGGAATCCGCTGGCGCCCTCACGGCCATCCGCAGGGGGCCGTTGTGGGTTGGCTTGCTGCTGCAACTCTGCTTGCTCTGCCCGGAGTTGGCACATCACGGCCGTGATATCACCGGGGTGATGTGCCGCTCCGTATAAGGGCGTGGGCCTGCCTGACGAGCTACGGTCGGCACCGGCTTCTCGGGCAGGAGCCGGGTCAGCGCGCGGCTGCAAGATCAAGGCATTGAGTTCGAGTGAGGCCTGCCGGCCATCGAGCAGGCAGGCGATGTCGAGGTTCGTGAGTCGATGCGCGCCGGGCTCCAGCTCAGATGGCAGAAGCGTCGGCTGCGCAGCCCGCTGTTGAACCTCGCGAGTCGTTCAGCCCGCTTCTGGTTCGCCACATGAGAAGTCGTACAGCGCGAAGTCGGTCACAGGGCGGTACCCGATCCGTTGGTACAGGCCGTTACTGGTGGGGTTGGCCAGGTCCGCGAACAGCACGACTTCCGCTGCACCGGCGGCCAGCGCGGCCTGGCTCACGTCGACCGTCGCGGCTCCCGCATAGCCGCGGCCGCGCAGGTGGGCCGGGGTGTAGACAGGGGCCACCCTGGTCTGGCCAGCAACCATGGGAGTGGCGCCCGCCATGGAGACGGGGGTGCCGTCGGGTGTCTGCCAGAGCCTGACCCGCCCGTGGGCGATGCGCGTGTCGGCCCACGAGCTCGCCTCCGTGGAGGGGACTTCGCCGATCGCATCGACGAACTCGCGGTACCAGCACATGAGTTGCTCGCGATCTTGCTCGCCTGCGACTCGTCCCCGGCCCTCCGGGAGCGGCTCCGGCGACGTTAGAGCACCGAGCCTGTAGAGACGCTGCCGCTCGTGGAGCACCGGTGTCGCACCCGTGTGCCGCTGCCAAGCCTCGGCAAAGGCCGTGGCGGTGCCGTGGTCTGCACTGACCCCGGGGAGAGGGTCACCGAGGCTGGCCAGATGATCGGCTAGAGAGCCAGCCTCCTCGGCGGTAAGCGGGGTGAGGACTAGGCGGCGGGGTGGAGTGCGGAAGAGGGCCGCGTGGACATCGCCTTCCCGCTCCAGCCAGCCGAAGATGGGAGCCTCGGTACCGTACACGTCCACTCCACGCTTACGCAGAGACTCGGTCACCGTCAGCGGAACCGTGTGCAGCGCGGGGCGCGACCGCAGGAAGTCTCCAGCTCGGTTGAGAAAACCGTCGAGATCTTCGGTGAGGTGCCACTGCCCGGGACGCATACCTCACGATCACTCGTACCGTCGACGTGTGCCCGCGGGATTCCGCTGGTCAGGTGACAGGGCCCAGCAGTCGCGCTGGAGACCTTTCCAAGGTCTCTGGGGGACCAGCAGGTCGCAATATCGGGCTGGTGAGTTCGAGAGGGACCTTCAGACCAGCGAGAAGCTGAACAATTCTGTCTATGTTTGTGAGGCGTCGTTCGCCTCTTTCAAGCATTGACAGGAATGACTGGCTCAACCCAGTCAGCGTGGCCATGTCATCCTGTCGCAGTCCTCCGAGGGTTCGCACCAACGTGCAGAGTCTCCCGAAGTCTCGCTCTGCCAGGGCTAACCGGACTTCTGGCACCTCCCAGACCTGCTCGGGCACGCAGCGGGAGGCCGGTGCGGTCACCTGCCGCCCTCGGAGACAGGCGCTGCAGCAGTCCTCCCTGTTGTATCTGCTCAGTTGGCACGCACACTCGATGCAGCGGCGCGGACGCATGGCAGTCGCGGGTCCCTCGGCGGTGCGCAGCCCTGACACGGACATCCACTCCTTGGCGAACTGGTACCGGTGGCGTTTCCCCCGACAACCACAGCGAGCCGGTCGGCGTGTGACCGTTCCCCGTTCATGGCCGTACGCTGCTCACCAGCACAATCGGTCGTTGGTGGGTGACGCCCTCAGAATGGCTCGGTGCAGAGCAAAGGACCCGGACAGTCTGTCCGGGTCTGACTCGGCGCGATGTAACAGCTATTGACTAAGTATCAGGCGGTGATCGTCTCCGCCTGGTCGAGTACCGCTTGCCACGGGTACCGGCGCCCCGGCATCCCAGCCCGCGGCTCGGCGAGCGGCCACACCTCGTCTCCGTAGATCAACCGAACCCCCGTATCGTGCAGAGCCTTGATGTGCCCCTCCCACGCGGGGTGGCGGGCGTGCGCGGCATTGACCCGCGGCCAGACGACAACTGGAAGCCTTTCTGCCGGCCCCCTGACGGCCCGGAGTGTCGGAACCGGGCCTCCGCCGAGCGCCCGAACCGGGTGGTCCGGCGGTCCAACCGCCCTCTGTCCCACGGTCAGTCGAGGACGCCGAGTTCCTTGGCGGGCTCGCAGCGGGGGCAGCCGGGCACGCCGCCGCGCGTGAGGGCTTCGACGGCCTGTTCGCGGGTGATGCCCTGCATGAAGTACGCGTTCCAGCACTGGTCGGTGTGGACCAGCTTGGGCACCGCGCGCTCTCCGCGTTCGAGTGCCCAGTCCGGTGTGGCGGGGGGCGGGCGGCGCCGGGCCCGTTCGGCGGCGCGCCGCTCCCAGACGGCGATCCACCGGTCGGTGCGCGCGAGGTCTCGTTCCTGGACGCGGCGCAGGAAGTACAGCGCGGTGAGGCGCGCCTCCGGTGAATCAGAATCGGACACGCGTTCGATTCTATTCGGCGGGCGCCGGGCGAGGCCAAGCCCCCGGCCGGGAGTGCGGGTGCTAGACGTGCACGAACACCGCGTATCCCACCACGCCGACGACCACCACCAGGACCAGTGCGCCGATCGCGATCAGCGGACCGACGCCCCACCCCGTCGGGGGATCGTTTCTCGGCCCCGCTTCGGACATGCTCCCCTCGGCCGGGGGTGTCTCGCCCGGCGGCACGCCGCCTTCCCTGCCGGGGGTCGGGTCGGAATCCGGATCGGGCTTCGAGGGAGTCATGCACCCTGGGTGCCCGTTTCCCGTGCGGGATAATCCGCCTCATACCGGAACGAAAGCCACGCTCCGCGCCGCGCCGGTGGGGTCGTGGTGCGACCGGTGTCCACGGGGGATCGACGGGAATCGGCCACGTCAACGGGATAGATGAGGTGTCAACGTTGTCGTTAGACTCCATCGATGAACGCAACGCCTCGCTGGCTGACCACGGAGCAGAAGGCCGCCTGGGACAGTTTCATCCGCATGCAGGAGACGCTCATCGGGCGGCTCTCCCGACTGGTCCAGGCCGACTCCCGGATGTCCGCCTCCGACTACATCGTGCTGGTGAGCCTCACCGAACGAGGCGGCGGGCGGATGCGTTTCCTGGACCTGGCCAAGCTGGTGGAGTGGGAGAAGAGCCGTATGTCCCACCAGGTCCGGCGGATGACGACGCGTGGGCTGGTGGCCAGGGAGGAATGTCCCGACGACGGGCGGGGGGCGTTCATCGTCGCCACCCCGGCCGGCTACAGGGCGATCGAAGAAGCAGCGCCCGTGCATGTCGAGCACGTTCGCCGGTTGTTCATCGACGCCCTCACCCAAGAGGAACTCGACACGCTCGCCCGGATCTCGAACCGCGTCCTCGCGCACATGGAGAAGCAGCCCGACTGACCGGCCGCCTCGCCGCACGCTTCTTCACGCCCGAGCGGGAGTGCGCAGGGCCAGTTGACTGATCAACCGCCACGGTGAGGCGGTGCCGCCGGCTCGTCGATCGACCGGATGGCGGGCCTCGTGATGCCCGCCCTCTCCCCGGGTCCGTCCCTCCCGGAATCGTCGGAGGCGCCGTCAGGTCCGCACTCCGCGGAGTTAGTTGACGCGTCAAGGGTCCATGCCTAATGTGGATGATGCGTCAACCAAATGGTTCGGGGTCGTCGGCCGGTCGGCCGGCATCAGGATTTCGGTGCGCCGTCCGAGGCCCGTGGACGCCAAGCTCCAGCAAGGGAATCCCATGAGTACTGAGAACAAGGCCGGGCTCAACGCGCTGCTGACGCCAGAGGAGAGCGTGGTCGTGCTGATCGACCACCAGCCGTTCCAGTTCGCCAATCTGAACAGCCATGAGCCGACGATGATCGTCAACAATGTTGTCGGACTCGCCAAGGCCGCCAGGGTGTTCGACGTCCCGACCATTCTGACGACCGTTCTGGAGGAGCGCGGCGGCCTTCTCCTCCAGGGGCTTCGGGATGTCTTCCCGGAGCAGAAGCCGATCAACAGGACCTTCATCAACACCTGGCAGGACGAGCGTGTCGTGGACGCCGTCAAGGCGACCGGGCGCAAGAAGCTGATCCTCGCCGGTCTCTGGACGGAGATCTGTCTGGCGATGCCGGCGATACAGGCGGCCGGCGAGGGCTTCGAGGTCTACGCCGTCACCGATGCCTCCGGCGGTGTCTCGAAGGAGGCCCACGACATGGCCGTGCGGCGCATGGTCCAGGCGGGCGTCGTGCCGATCACGTGGATGGCCGTGCTGGGTGAGTGGCAGCGCGACTGGGCCCGTGAGGAGACCGTGCGGGGCGCCGCCGAGGTGCAGGCCCGGCACGGCGGTGCCAGCGGTGTGGCCTTCGCCTGGGAGACGCAGCTCCTGGCCACGCCTGTGGGCGGCGAGGTCTGACGCGCCTTCCGCGTCGGCGGTACGGACCGTCGCCGGTTCGCCCGATCCCGGAGGGTCCCGCTCGCGACCAACAAGTTGATGCGTCAACCGAATTGGGTTACTGTTCAACAAGATTCGCGCGGAGGACTTGAGGGAGGACACATGGCCGTGGAAGTGGTCGACGTTCCCGGAGCCAAGCGGTACGAGGCCCGGGTCGACGGAGAGGCCGAGGTCGCGGGCGTCGCGGAGTACATCCGTACCGCCGAACTGGTCGCGTTCGTACACACCGAGGTCTCACCGGAGTACGAGGGCAGGGGAGTCGGGGCGGCACTGGCCCGCGCCGCCCTCGACGACGCGCGCGCCGCGAAGTTGCGGGTGCTGGCCACCTGCCCGTTCTTCGCGGGGTGGATCGCCCGGCACCCCGAGTACCAGGACCTGCTGTACCAGTCCCGCAGCAGCGTCAGTGACTGACGGCCGGGCCCGGCGGGGACGGGGTCAGGCGTGAGCGGCGGAACCGTGAAGAAGGCGTACGCGGGCCGGTCGATCACCGTGACCTTCGAGGCCGGGCGGTGCTTGCACGCCGCCGAGTGCGTGAACGGCCTGCCGGAGGTCTTCGATCCGGGCCGGCGCCCGTGGATCCGGCCCGACGGCGCCGAGGCCGGGCGGCTGGCCGAAGTGGTGCGCCGCTGTCCGTCGGGTGCCCTTCAGTACGAATTCGTGGACGGCCGGACGGAAACCCCGGACCGGCCCGCGCGGGGATCCGGCTCGCCGGGCCCCGACGCCCGCGACGACCAGGAGGGATGAGCGCATGGGATACATCACCGTAGGAAATGAGAACAGCACACCGGTCGATCTCTACTACGAGGACCAGGGCGAGGGCAGGCCCGTCGTCCTCATTCATGGATATCCGCTGAACGGTCACAGCTGGGAGCGCCAGACGCGCGATCTCCTGGCCGCCGGACATCGCGTCATCACCTACGACCGCCGGGGATTCGGCAATTCGTCGAAGGTGAACTCCGGATACGACTACGACACCTTCGCCGCGGATCTGAACACCCTGCTGGAGGCGCTCGACCTCCGCGACGTCGCCTTGGTGGGCTTCTCGATGGGGACCGGCGAAGTCGCCCGTTACGTATCGCGATTCGGCCATGGAAGGGTCGCCAAGATGGCGTTCCTGGCCTCACCGGAGCCTTTCCTCGTCGCCCGGGACGACAATCCCGAGGGTGTGCCGCGGAATGTCTTCGACGGAATCGAGGCGGCGGCGAAAGGCGATCGGTACGCCTGGTACACGCAGTTCTTCTCCGACTTCTACGATCTGGAGGAGAACCTCGGCAGCCGGATCAGCCAGGAGGCCGTCACCGCGAGCTGGAACGTGGCGACGTCGAGTGCCCCCGTGGCGGCCCACGCGGTCGTTCCCGCCTGGATCGAAGACTTCCGCGCCGATGTCGAGGCGGTCCGCGACAGCGGCAAGCCGGCTCTGATCCTGCACGGCACCGCCGACAAGATCCTGCCCATCGACGCCACCGCCCGCCGCTTCCGGCGGGATCTGCCCGACGCGCGGTACGTGGAGATCGAGGGCGCCCCGCACGGGTTGCTCTGGACGCACGCGGACGAGGTCAATTCGGCTCTGCGCTCCTTCCTCGGCTGAGACTCGGCCGAAGCGGCGAGGGGAACGGACGCGACGGGAACGCACCGGATGCCCCCGGCACCGGGCGGCGCCCTGTACAACCTGTTGGAAACCATCACGGAGGCACGACCATGACCGACAACGCCGGCTCCGTCGCCGAGGGCGATCAGGCCGAGCGCAACACCGAGATCGTGGTCACCGCGATGCGGGAGCTCTTCGTCGAGAAGGACCTCACCGCGCTGGACCGTTACTGGGCCGAGCCGTACACACAGCACAGCCCCCGGATGCCCGACGGCCTCGGCACGCTGCGCGCCGCGGTGCCCGGACTGCGGGGATTCTCCTGGGAGCCGCAGCGTACGGCGGCCCAGGGCGACCTCGTCTTCACCCACAGCCTCGTCCACGGCTGGGGGCCCGGGCCGGTGGTGATCGTCGACATCTTCCGGCTGGAGAACGGCCGCATAGTCGAACACTGGGACGTCGTACAGGACCTCACCCTCCCCGAATCAACCGCCAGCGGTCATCCGATGGTGTGAACCCGTGCCGACGTGGGGGAGGAGTGGCGGCTCCGCTCCTCCCGCCGCCGCGACGCACCCCGCCGACCGTGACGCCTCTCCCGCCAGTGACAGAGGAACCCGCTCATGAAGACCCCCGTGCCCGACTATCTGGACGAAGTGCTCGACAGCCTGCGTGACGACACCAGCGGTGCCAACGCCGACTACATCCCCGAGCTCGCCGAGGCCGACCCGGAACCCTTCGGCATGGCGCTGACCACGACGCTCGGCCGCACCTACGCCGCGGGCGACGCCGACACGGAGTTCTCCATCCAGTCGATCTCCAAGCCGTTCGCCTACGCGGCGGCCGTCATCGACCGCGGTCTCGACCGCGTCCTGGACGTCGTCGGGGTCGAGCCGTCCGGCGAGGCGTTCAACGAGCTCTCCCTCGAAGGGGGCACCCACCGGCCCAAGAACCCCATGATCAACGCCGGAGCGATCACCACGCATTCGCTCCTGGTCGGCGCGGAGGCCGGCCAGGACGAGCGCGTCGACCGTGCCCTGGCGTTCTTCTCCCGCCTCGCCGGACGGGATCTGCGGGTCGACGAGCGCGTGTGCTCATCGGAGCTCGCCTCCGCGCACCGTAACCTCGCCCTCGCCTACATGCTGCGCACCTACGGCATCATCGACGGGGACGTGCCCGCCGTCGTCGAGGGATACACCCGCCAGTGCTCGATCCTCGTCAGCGTCCGGGACCTCTCCGTGATGGCCGCGACGCTCGCCACCGGAGGTATCCAGCCCGTCACCGGCGAACGGATCATGGACCCCGCCGTCGCCCGGCACGTCATGGCCGTGATGGCAGCGGCCGGGATGTACGACGCGGCGGGCGACTGGCTCACCCGTGTCGGCATCCCCGCCAAGAGCGGCGTCGCCGGCGGCATCGTCGGCGTCCTGCCCGACCGGGTCGGCATCGGAACCTTCTCCCCGCGCCTGGACTCCCACGGAAACAGCCAGCGAGGACGCCGCGCCTTCGAGCGGCTCTCCCGCGACATGGGGATGCACCTGTTCGCCTCCGACCAGGGCAGGCTCGACGCCGTCGACGTGAGCGAGACACCGGACACGGTCACCTTCGCCCTCCGGGGCAACGTCCAACTCACCGCGGCCTCGGAGCTCTTGGACCTGATGGCCGGCTCGGACGGCCCGGCCGACGTGGTTCTGGACGTCACCAGGGTGCACTCCTTCTCCGATCTCGGCCGCCGCATGTCGCTCGAAGGGCTGCGCCGACTGCGGCTGGACGGGCGCGGGGTCGCCGTCCGGGACCCCTCGGGCGTGCTCCCGGACCCCGATCTGGGAGACGGCAGCTACCCGGACGCCCTCTGACCGACCGCTCCCGCATGCCGTCGGCCGCCACCGGCGGGAGTGAGCCGCCCGCCGGCCCGCCGCCCTCGCGGTCACTTCCGCCACCCCCTCACCGCCTTCGTGTGTTCCTCCGAGGCGTACCGCATCTGCCATGGGTGAAGACCTGAAACCTTGCAGATGCGAGGGGAGCGGCCTATCTTTCCGCGCATGCAGTCCTACACAATCGGACAGGCGGCGCGCCTGCTCGGCGTCAGCACCGACACCGCCCGCCGCTGGGCCGACGCCGGCCGTGTCGCCACCCATCGCGACGAGGGCGGCCGACGGCTCATCGACGGCCGCGACCTCGCCGCGTTCTCGATCGAGGTCGGCCAGAGCGGCAGCGGTGAGGAGGACGTCTCGTACACCTCCGCCCGCAACGCCTTCCCGGGCATCGTCACCGCGGTCAAGCTCGGCGACGTGGCGGCGCAGGTCGAGATCCAGGCCGGCCCGCACCGGCTGGTCTCGCTCCTGACCAGGGAGGCCGTCGAGGAGCTGGGCCTGGAGGTCGGCATGCGGGCCACCGCCCGCGTGAAGTCGACCAGCGTGCACATCGACCGCGTCTGACCCGTACCGCCCTCCTGCCAGCCTTCCGCCGAGCCTTCCAGGGAGTCCCGACCCTCATGTCCCTCACCCTCAGCACCGCCGCCGTACGCCGCGCCGCCGCCACGGCGCTCACCGCGGCCCTGCTCGTGCCACTGACCGCGTGCGGCGGCGGTGACAGCGGTGACAGCGACGCCGGAGCCAAGCCGACCGGGTCCGCCACCGGCGCCCCCGGGGCCGAACTGACCGTTCTCGCCGCCTCGTCGCTCACCGATGTCTTCAGGACGGCGGGCGCCGCGTACGAGAAGGAGAACCCGGGCACCAAGGTGACGTTCTCCTTCGCCGGTTCCCAGGAACTCGCCGCGCAGGTCGAACAGGGCGCTCCCGCCGACGCGTTGGTCACCGCCGACACCAAGACCATGGACGGTCTGGGGGACGACACCGGGACACCGACCGTCATCGCCAGGAACCGACTCGTCATCGCCACCGGCGAGGGCAACCCGGAGAAGATCGGGAACCTGAAGGACCTCGCCGACACCAGGCTCAAGGTCGTCCTCGCGGCGCCCGAGGTCCCGGTCGGCCGCTACAGCGAACAGGTCCTGGACGCACAGAAGATCGACGTCAAGCCGGTCTCGCAGGAGCCGAACGTCCGGGCCGTCCTCAGCAAGGTCGAACTCGGCGAGGCCGACGCCGGGATCGTGTACCGGACGGACGCGGCAACCGCCACGGACAAGGTGGACGCGATCGAGATCCCTGACGCGCAGAACGCCGTCGCCGAGTACCCGGCCGCCACGCTCAAGACGTCCGAACACGCCGAAGCGGCGGCGGCGTTCGTCGCGTGGCTCAGCACCCCCGAGGCGCAGAAGCTCCTCCAGGACGCGGGCTTCCAGCAGCCGTAACCCCGCCGATCAGCACGTGAGTTGACGGGCAGACACCTCCGCCACCCGTCAACTCGCGTGTGTCACGCGCCGTCTTCCCCTCGCGCGGCAGACGCCAGGAACCGCAGGAGCCCGATGAGCCGCCTCAGCTTCCCCCGCCGGGCCCCGGGCCGTACCCGTACCCCCGTCGCGCTCGCCGTCCCCGCGCTCCTCGCGGTCGCCTTCCTGTTCCTGCCGCTCGCCGGGATCCTCGCCCGGACCTCCTGGGGGGAGGTGGGCGACCATCTGACCAGCCCCGGAGTCGTCGAGGCGCTGGAGCTGTCACTCCTCGTCTCCTTCTGGGCCCTCGCGCTCTCCCTCGTCCTCGGGGTGCCGCTGGCCTGGCTGCTGGCGAGGGTCGACTTCCCCGGCAAGGCGTTCGTACGGTCCCTGGTCCTGCTGCCGATGGTGCTGCCGCCCACCGTCGGCGGCGTCGCGCTGCTCCTCGCCTTCGGGCGGCGCGGGCTGCTCGGCCCCTGGCTGGAGGACACGTTCGGCATCACACTGCCCTTCCACACCTCGGGCGCGGTCGTGGCGGCGACGTTCGTCGCGATGCCGTTCCTCGTGATCAGCCTCGAAGGCGCGCTCGGCGGACTGCGCCCCCGTTACGAGGAGACCGCGGCCTCGCTCGGCGCCTCGCCGGTACGGGTCTTCGCCACCGTCACGCTGCCGATGGTCGCCCCCGGGCTGCTCGCCGGGGCCGCGCTGACCTGGGCGCGGGCGCTCGGCGAGTTCGGCGCGACCATCACCTTCGCGGGCAATCTGCCCGGCACCACCCAGACGCTGCCGCTCCAGGTCTATCTGCTGCTCCAGAACTCGCCCGAAGCCGCGACATCCGTCTCGCTGCTGCTGCTCGTCATCGCCATGGCCGTGCTGATCGCGCTGCGCGGGCGCTGGACCGGCACCCCGCGCGACACCACGGGCGACCCGAACAGGCGCCGGGAACGGCCCACTTTGCCGGACGACGACACCGAACCGGGACCGGGACCGGGACCGGGGCCGGGGCCTGGACGGGGGGCAGCGGCGGGGGCAGCGGCGGGCGCCGGCCGGGAGCGGGAGCCGACGGCCGCCGACGAACGCTGGGCGCTGCACGCCGACGTCACCGGCTTCACCCGCCTCGTGCTCGACGCCGACCCGGGCACCACCATCGCCGTCGTCGGCCCCAACGGCGCCGGCAAGACCACCCTCCTGCGCGCCCTCCTCGGCCTGACCACCCGCGCCCACGCCGAACTGCGCCTCGGCGCGCTCGACGTCACCGCGCTCCCGCCGCATCGCAGGGGCGTCGCCTGGGTGCCCCAGGACGGCGCGCTCTTCCCGCATCTGAGCGCCCTGGGCAACACGGCGTACGGGCCGCGCGCCCATGGCGTATCCCGCGCCGAGGCACGCAGGACCGCCCAACTGTGGCTCGACCGCCTCGACGTGGGCCATCTCGCGCACCGCAAGCCCGCCCACGTCTCCGGCGGGCAGGCCCAACGGGTCGCGCTGGCCAGGGCGTTGGCCACCCGCCCCCGGCTCCTGCTGCTCGACGAGCCGCTGGCCGCGCTCGACCAGACGACCCGCGCGCGGGTCCGGCACACCCTGCGCACCCATCTCGAAGGCTTCGGCGGCGTCTGTCTGATGGTCACTCACGACCCGGTGGAGGCGGTGTCGTTGGCCGACCGCGTCCTCGTGCTGGACGAGGGGCGCGTCGTGCAGGACGCACCGCCCGCCGATGTCGCCCGCCATCCCCGCTCACCGTGGGTGGCGCGGATGCTCGGCAGGAACGCGTGGCCCGGCACCGCGACCGCCGACGGGCTCGCCCTCGGCGGCGGTGGGCTGCTGGTCGCCGCCGAGCCGCTGAGTCCCGGCACCCGCGCGCTGGCGATCATCGCGCCCGAGGCCGTCTCCGTGCACCGCGACCGGCCGGGCGGCAGCCCCCGTAACGTCTGGCCGGGCACCGTACGCGAGATCACCGCCAGCGGCAGCCGGCTGCGGGTACTGATCACCTCGGAGCGGGCCCCGGACCTGGTCGCCGAGATCACCCCGCAGGCGGCCGTCGAACTCGGACTGGCCGACGGGGTGCCGGTCTGGACGAGCGTGAAGGCGACCGAGGCGACCGTGGTGGCGCTGTGAACCGCCACGGGGCCGTGCGGCCCGGCGGCCCGGTGGGGCCCGTGCCCCCGATCGACCGGATCGCCCCGAAGGCCGTACCGGCCCGCCGGCCCGGTGTCCGCGCCGCGTAGCCTGCGGGCACCCCCGTCGCCACCAGGAGCACGATGTCCGCCGCCGCCCCGCACCCGCGCATCCTCTACGTCACCGATTTCGCCTACGAGGCGAAGGGCCGCCGCTACTGCGACGAGGACATCCTGTTCTCCGCCCGGCTGCGGCGCGACTTCACCGTCGCCACCTGCCATCCGGCCGACGCCGCCCGGCTCATGGGCGGCTTCGACGCCGTCGTCGTACGCAACAGCGGCCCCGTGCTGCACTACCGCGAGGTCTACGACGCCTTCCGCGAGCAGGCCGCGGCGGACGGTGTGCGCGTCTACAACCCGCTCACCGGGCGCGGGGACATGGCGGGCAAGCAGTACCTGGTGGAGCTGAGCGCCGAGGGGCTGCCCGTCATCCCCACCGTCGACAGGACCGAGGATCTGGGCCTGCTGCCGGACGCGGACGAATACGTCGTCAAACCGAAGGACGGGGCGGACTCCATCGGCATGCGTCTCGTGCCACGCGACCGGCTCCCCGAACTCGGGGAGCTCCGGGACGCCCTGGTGCAGCCCCGTATCCCGTTCCGTTACGAGGTCTCCTTCTACTTCGTCGACCACGACTTCCAGTACGCGCTCCACGCCCCCGACCCGGACCGGCGGTGGGAGCTCGTCCCGTACGAGGCGAAGGCCGTGGACCTGGACTTCGCCCGGAGGTTCATCGACTGGAACACCCTCGACCACGGCATCCAGCGCGTCGACGCGTGCCGGGCGCCGGACGGCGAACTGCTGCTGGTGGAGCTGGAGGACCTGAACCCCTTCCTGTCGCTGGGCCTGCTGGACGAGCCCACCCGTGACGCCTTCATCGCGCGGACGTCGGCCTCGCTGCGGGCGCTGCTGAGCTGAACCTCCCCGCCCCACTCCCGCGGACCCGGCCTCGCCGGCCCGAGGGCGGCGCCGTCGTGCGTCACGGCGGTGTTTCCGTAACCTCGGTGAATTTGTTCAGTCACACAACACTGTCCGAAACATGCGCAGTTGCCGGTGCGTCGGATATCGGGAGCGGTCGGGGAACGGGGCAGGCCAAGGCCGGTCTACGCGGGGCGAGTCGGGTCCCACGCGCGTACGCGGGACTCCGCCGGGACGCTCGACGGCAATTTTGACACGACCTTGACAAATTAATTCGGCGTTGCCAGCATGCAACTCGCCCGGACTGCGGACACGGCTCCCGGTCGAACGCACGGCATCCGCACGCACGGCATACCCCGCGTACCGAACCGCGTCATCCCCGCACCCCCGGCCACCACCCCCCGCACCAGTCCCACCCCCCGCACGGCAGCAAAGCGCGACGGCGCGCGCCTTGCCTGACTCACCCCACCTCTGGTCAGGAAGGGAACTTCATGTCACGACGACGCCCACCAGCGTGGTCCAGGATCTTCGCGGCGCTCGCCCTCGTGCTCTCCGCCGGGCTCACCGCCGCTCCCGCGGCCGTCGCGCACCCCGGCCACCCGGAGCACGAAGCCGCCGACATCCCGGCATCGGACTACCAGCAGGTACAACTCGCCCTCGGTGGTTCCGAACTGGGCGAGGCCATGTCGCTGGCCGTCCTGCCCGACCGCTCGGTCGTGCACACCGCGAGGGACGGAACGGTCCGCCTCACGGACGCCGCCGGCAACACCAGGACATCGGGCAAGCTCGACGTCTACACGCACGACGAGGAAGGTCTCCAGGGAGTCGCGGCGGACCCGGACTTCGCGACCAACCGGTATCTGTACCTCTACTACTCGCCCAAGCTCGACACGCCGGGCGGCGACGCCCCGGTGACCGGCAGCGCCGCCGACTTCGAGCCGTGGAAGGGGCATCTGAACCTCTCCCGCTTCACCCTCAAGGCCGACGGCACCCTCGACACCGCGAGCGAGAAGGTCGTGCTCGAAGTCCCCAACGACCGCGGCCAGTGCTGCCACGTCGGCGGTGACATCGACTTCGACGCGCAGGGCAACCTCTATCTGACCACCGGCGACGACACGAACCCCTTCGAGTCGGCCGGCTACTCGCCGATCGACGAACGCGCCGACCGCAACCCGCAGTTCGACGCCCAGCGCTCCTCGGGCAACACCAACGACCTGCGCGGCAAGGTGCTGCGGATCAAGCCCACGGCCGACGGCGGCTACACCGTGCCGTCCGGCAACCTCTTCGCCCCGGGCACGGCGCAGACGCGTCCCGAGATCTACGCGATGGGCTTCCGCAACCCGTTCCGGATGTCCGTCGACAAGGCCACCGGCATCGTCTACCTCGGCGACTACGGCCCCGACTCCGGCTCCACGAGCGCCGACCGGGGCCCCAGCGGCCAGGTCGAGTTCAACCGCATCACCGGACCGGGCAACTTCGGCTGGCCGTACTGCACCGGCTCCAACTCCGCCACGGAGACGTACGGCGAGTGGGCGTTCCCCGACGGCCCCTCCGCCGGCAAGTACGACTGCGCGGGCGGCGCCACCAACAACTCCCTCCACAACACCGGCCGCAGCGAACTCCCGCCGGCCGAGGCCGCCTGGATCCGCTACTCCGGTGACGAGGGCTCCCCGCCCGAGTTCGGCAGCGGCTCCGAATCACCCATGGGCGGACCGGTCTACAACTACGACGCCGGTCTCGACTCCGCCGTGAAGTTCCCCGAGTCGCTCGACGGCCGCTTCTTCGCCGGTGAGTACGGCCGCAAGTGGATCAAGGCCATCGAGGTCAAGGCCGACGGTTCCCCCGGCGTCATCGAGAACTTCCCGTGGACGGGCACCCAGGTGATGGACCAGGCGTTCGGCCCCGACGGGGCGCTGTACGTGCTGGACTACGGCACCGGCTCCAACAACCAGGCCCTGTACCGGGTCGAGTACCTGGCCGGCAGCAACCGCAGCCCGGTCGCCAAGGCCGCCGCCGACAAGACCTCCGGACCGACACCGCTCGCGGTCTCCTTCTCCTCCGAGGGAAGCGCCGATCCCGAGGGCGGAGCGCTCAGCTACGCCTGGGACTTCGGCGACGGTACGCAGTCCACCGACGCCGACCCGAGCCACACCTACACCGAGGCGGGCACCTACCGGCCCACCCTCACGGTCACCGACCCGGAGGGCCTGACCGGCTCCGCCAGCCTCGTGGTGACGGCCGGCAACACCGCGCCCACCGTCACACTGACGACACCCACCGACGGCGAACTCTTCTCCTGGGGTGACAGCGTCCCGTTCAGCGTGACGGTCACCGACCCCGAGGACGGCACCATCGACTGCGCCAAGGTCAAGGTGACGTATCTGCTGGGCCACGACGAGCACCGGCACCAGATCACCTCGAAGAACGGCTGCACCGGCACCATCGACGTCCCCGTCGACGGTGAGCACGACACCGCCGCCAACATCTACGGGGTCTTCGACGCCGAGTACACCGACGCCGGCGGACTGACCACGCACAGCGACAGCATCCTCCAGCCGCGGCACCGGCAGGGCGAGCACTTCGGCGCCCAGTCCGGCATCGAGGTGGCGGCCCACGGCAACGCCGAGGGCGGCGCCACGGTCGGCTTCACCGACAACGGCGACTGGGTCTCCTTCAAGCCGTACGCGGTGGACAACGCGACCGGCTTCTCGGCGCGCGTCGCCTCCGGCGGCGTCGGCGGCACGCTCGAAATACGGGCCGGGTCGGCGACCGGGACACTGCTCGGCTCGGTGGCGGTCGCCCCGACCGGCGGCTGGGAGAACTTCGAGGACGTCACGACCGACATCACCGACGCCCCCGGCGGGACAACGGAGTTGTTCCTCGTCTTCACGGGCCCGACGGGGCAGGGCAACCTCTTCGACCTGGACGCCTTCACCTTCACCACGGGTGCGGCGGCCAAGGCCGGCCGGGGTGCCGGGGCGGCCGACTCCGTGAAGGGAGAGGGACGATGAGACAGCGCATCGCCCGGCGTGCGCGGCACGTGTCCTGCGCACTGGCCGTCGCGCTCGGCGCCGCCTTCCTGGCGCCCACCGGTGCCTCCGCCGAACCCGCGGCCGATCCTTACGAGGTGCTCGTCTTCTCCAAGACGGCGGGCTTCCGGCACGATTCGATCCCGGTCGGCATCGAGACGGTCCGGGACCTCGGCGAGGCCAACGAGTTCACCGTCACGGCGACCGAGGACAGCGGCGCCTTCACCACGGCCAACCTCGCGAACTACGAGGCGGTCGTCTTCCTCAGCACCACCGGCGACGTGCTCGACGACGCGCAGCAGGCGGCGCTGAAGTCGTACGTCGACGGGGGCGGCGGCTATGTCGGCGTCCACGCGGCGGCCGACACCGAGTACGAATGGCCCGAGTACGAGGGGCTGGTCGGCGCCTGGTTCAAGAGCCACCCCGCGATCCAGCAGGCGACGCTGGAGAACGAGGACCGCAGCCACCCCGCCACCTCGCACCTGGACCCGACGTGGACCAGGACCGACGAGTGGTACAACTACCGCACCAATCCGCGCGATGACGTGCGCGTGCTCCAGAGCCTGGACGAATCCACCTACAGCGGTGGGGAGATGGGCGACGACCACCCGATCACCTGGTGCGACGAGCAGGCCGCGGGCCGGTCCTTCTACACCGGGCTCGGCCACACCCGGGAGTCGTACGCCGATCCCGCCTTCCGGCAGGTACTGCTCGGCGGCATCCAGTACGCGGCCGGCGCGGTCGACGCCGACTGTTCACCGGACGGCGGACAGGACCCGGGTCCGGAGCCCACGACCGTGGAGGGCGAGGCGTACACCTCGGGCTCCGGCGTCGAGCGCGCGAGCCACGGCCCGGCGAGCGGCGGCCGGACCCTCGGCCACATCGAGCACGGTGACTGGGCCGGGTACTCCCAGGTCGAGACGGCCGGCGCCACGAAGTTCACCGCCGACGTCTCGTCGGCGGGCGCGGGCGGCACCGTCGAGATCCGCTCGGGATCGGCCACCGGCACGCTCCTCGGGTCGGTCGACATCGAGCCGACCGGCGGCTGGGAGACCTTCACCGAGGTCTCCACGACGCTGACCGCCACCGGGACGGGCGCGCTGTTCCTGCGCTTCACCGGGGGAGCGGGCGCGCTGTTCGACATCGACAGCTTCACCCTCTCCCGCGCCGCCGAGGAGCCCAGGGCCGAGGGCTCGTCGAACGTGCACCTCTTCTACTACCCCTGGTACGGCAGCCCCGAGATCAACGGCAGCTGGCGGCACTGGCAGCAGGGCGGCCAGAACCCGCCCGAGGACATCGGCGCCGACCTCTACCCGAAGCTCGGCGCGTACGACTCCGGTGACTTCACCGGCGCCGTCGAACAGCACATGGAGTGGATCAAGCAGTCGGGCGCCAACGTCCTGGTCTACAGCTGGTGGGGCCAGGGCAGTTACGAGGACGGCCTGGCCGGCGGCGTACTGGACGCGGCCCAGCGTCACGGCATCAAGGTCGCCTGGCACCTGGAGCCCTACAGCGGCCGCAGCGGCGCGTCGACCGTCGACGACATCAACTACATCAACGACACCTACGGCGACCACCCCGCGTACTTCAGGGACGCGGAGCGGAACAACAGCAACGCCTTCTACGTCTTCCAGAGCCTCGACGTGCCCGACTGGTCGGCGCTGGACCAGGTGACCGGGAACAACATCGTCCTGGCCCAGACCACCGACACCTCCAAGATCGAGCACTTCAACGGCATCTACACCTACGACGGCATCGCCGGCGCCACCGCTCCCGGCTGGAAGAACGCCGGGGACTACGCGCGGGCCAACGATCTGGTCTGGGCGCCTTCGGTGGCACCCGGCTACATCGACGACCGCGCCGTACCCGGCAACACCACGCCCACCCTGGGCAGGGACAACGGCGCCGCGTACGACAAGCAGTGGAACAACGCGCTCGACCCGGCCATCGGCGGATCACCCACCTGGGTGTCCGTCACCTCCTTCAACGAATGGCACGAGGGAAGCTCGATCGAACCCGCGTCGGGCAACCCGCCGGCCGGTCACGGCTACCAGACCTTCTCCGGCGCCTACGGGAAGACCGGGGCCGAGGCCGAGACGGCGTATCTCGACCGGACGCGGCACTGGGTGGACCGGTTCGAGGCCGCGCGAGCGGCCAGGCTGCGGTGACAGCGGCCCGTGCCGGGTGCGGTCACCCCGGTGCGGGCGATGAAGCAGCGGGGGGGGGGGGGGGGGGCACCCCCGCCCCGCCCCCCCCCCCTTGTTCCGGTTCCCCCCCGGGCAACCCACTGGTTGTTTCCGGGCCCCCCTTCTCGGTAGGCTCCCAGTCAGGACCCCCCC
>NZ_JBVJNN010000012.1:113556-179245 GCF_055583685.1 Streptomyces sp. NPDC104581 | reverse complement strand
ACCCGCCGTCGGATCCCCGGCACGGAGCAGAGTACGGATCGTCCGGAGGAGGGGGGCCCGGGGGGGGGGGGGGGGGGGGGGGGGCCCCCCCCCCCCCCCCCCCCCCCCCCCCCCACCCCTGTCTCAGGAGCCGGTTCAGCAGCTGAGATTGCCACCCGGATCCACGCCGAGCATTTCGGCGAATTGACGGTAGCTGTCAATGCGGCTCTGCACCTGGCCGGGGTTTCCGCCGTTGCATTCGATGCTGCCGTTGATGCTGCGGATCGTCTCCCCGAATCCCGCGCCGTTCACCATGGCATCGTGCGGTGTCATGGTGCCGGGACCGCTCTGGGTGTTCCAGTACCAGAGGCCGGTCTTCCACGCGACCGCGGAATCGTTCTGCACGAGGTCGGGGTTGTTGAGCAGATCGATGCCCAACGCGTCCCCGGCCGCCTTGTAGTTGAAGTTCCAGCTGAGCTGGATCGGTCCGCGGCCGTAGTACTTGTCATTGCCCGCCGGGCAGCCGTAAGGCTGTGAGGCGTCGCAGTAATGCGGGTAGTTGGCGGTGTTCTGCTCGACCACGTGCACCAGTCCGCCGGTCTCGTGACCCACGTTGGCCAGGAATGCCGCGGCCTCCTGCTTGCGTACGGTGTCACTGCCCGTCCCAGTGAATCCCGGGTACGCGCTGAGCGCGGCGTTCAGTCCGCCGTAGGTGTAGAAGGAATTCTTGTTCGGGAACATCTGGTTGAACTGCGACTCGCTGACGATGAAGTCGGCCTTGCCCTCTTCGGCGGCCGACGACATGGGGGCGAGCGAGGTCAGGGAGAGAGCGGCGGCCGACGCGGTGGCGGCGAGCAGGCCGATAAGGCGCTTACGCAAGGCGATTCACTCCTCAAAAGGGCCTCGGAACGCGCCGCGGCCCAGGTGTGGGGGGTGGTCGGAGCGGCGCCGGTGAGCCCCGTACAGCAGGTCAGGGGCTCACCGACGCGGTGATCGGACACCGTCCGGAGCAGGGAGGCGCACCGGTGGAAGACGTACGATCGGTCGGTGATTCTCAGGCGGGGGGATCGTGGTTACCGGCCCCGCGGGAGAATTCGTCAGCCGCCGATGTTCACATCGATGCACGCGTAGAACGCGTTCACCGTGTCCGCGATGTTCCAGACCGCGAGAATCTCCTGCTTGCCCGACAGGCCGCCGAAGTTGACGTTGTGGGTGACCGTCGCGCCGGGCTGCGCGCCGCCGTCGTTGAATTCCGCGACCTTCTGGCCCCCGACGAAGTACTGCCACGTGCTGGTGGCGTGCCGAGCGGTGATCTTCCAGTTGAATTCCTGGCTGGAGCCGATCGGCGTCACCGCCCAGCCCTTGTTGTCGTCGTCCAGTTCGGAGAAGCGGGAGTTCCCGCCGCTGCAACTGGTCAGACCCTTCGGGCCTTCCACGCTCTGGGGCTCGTACTTGATGTCACCGCAGCTGACGGTTCCGGCGGCGCACTGCGCCTGCCTGCTCGGAGGGTCCGAGATGTAACCGTGGGCGCTTGCCGAACCCGCGGGAAGGCTTATCGCGACGATCGGCGCGATCACCGCACCGAGGGCGACGGCCGTCTTCCTTTTCGAATGCATGCCTTACTCCTTCACATCAGGTCTTCCCGGGCGTACCGGTCCGTGGGGGGACATGAGTACGCTCGGGCCGGCCTCTCAGGGGTGGGGCCAAGAGGCGCGAAGGGCCGTGGCGCGGAGCCTTGTCCGAAGGCACTGAATTACACGTGCATTCGGCAAAGGTCTTTACCACTTGGCCTAGACCATACAGGCCGCCGCGTTCACGTCAAGAGTCCTGTGTGAACGATCAGTTGGCCGCTCGTGCGTCACCGCGCGGGCCGGACGGCCGGGTGAGGGAGGGCCGGCACAGGGCCGTCCCCCGCTCGTGGCCGGTGACGGACCGCGAACGGGGGACGGGGTGTGCGGTGGTGATTCTCAGATGTCGTTGGCGACGCCCCGCGCAGGTGAGGGCCTGCGCGCCGCCTCGCGCCCGGCCCGCTGCGCGGTCCTCTGGCGAAGCGTCAGAACCGTGCCCGCGAGCAGCAGGGCGACCACGGCACAGCCCAGAGCCACGGGGCTCGCCCAGCCGAAGTCGGCGCTCAGACTGCTCCGGAGCAGATCGACGGTGCCGAGAGCCGACAGCGTGTGCGCCGCGACGATCCCGACGGCCGTGGCCGCGCCCGCCGCCCAGATCCGCGCGGAGTCGGCCACCGCCAGCCAGACTCCGAACACCAGGCAGAGCACGGTGACGACGAGCGAGACCGCGTCCGCGTACCCGCCGGACCGCACACCGGCGAAATCCGTCGGCAGATGGATCACACCGCACGCCAGCAGCGCGGCGGCCGCGGGCCAGCGCAGCGGGGAGCGCAGTGCCGCCGACACCGTGCGGGCCGCCCCGGGTCCCGCTCCCGCACCCCGCGCCGGACCCGGCTGTGGGACCTCGGGGGGCGGACCCGACGGGGCGCTCGTCCACGGCGCGGCGCGCCGGGGCTCCCGGTCGCGCGCCTTGTGCGCGGCCCGTGCCGCCCGGCCGGGCGGTTCCGCGGGGCCGGGGCGCGCCTCGCGCGGCTCCCGCTCGTCGGGCCGCTCGGCCAGTGTCGGCACCGGCTCCCCGCGTTCCGGGCTCCGGCCGTCGGCCGGGAACGGCGGCTCGTTCTCGTGGGTGCCGAGGAAGGACACCAGCTGCGCCACTTCCTCGATCGGCCTGCCGACGGCCGCCGCGTGCAGTGTCGTGTCGGCCTCGTCCACTTCGTGCGGTGGCTCGTTCAGCATCGCGACGAGCCGCATCACCTCGTCTATCGGACGGGCCACGGCGGCGACCCGGAGGGCCTCGTCGCCGGGGTTGGGCACCTCTCCGGTCCGCTTGAGCAGCATCACCAGGGCGGCCACCTCCTCCAGCGGCCGGTAAGTGGCGGCCGTCCAGAGCAGCTTGCGTATGGGCTCCTCACCGGACCCGGTCATCGGATCCGGTGATCCGGCGCGCTCCGCCGCGCCGGGACGGGGCTGTCCTTCGTAGTGGTCGCCGTTGATGGGGGGTGTGGGGTCGAGCGCCATGGTGCGGCTCCCTCGGGTCGAACTTCACGGGCGGCACACACCGTGATTGTCACGATGCGTGATCAGCACGCACGCGTTGCTCCAACCAATCCACACCTGTCGGGGTCGCGCCATCCGGGACGGGGTTATGTGCGGCATATGAGGGGCCGTCCGCCGCGGGAGCGCCACTGCGGCCCCGGTGCGGTCACCGAGCGTGCGATGCCGTCCCGACCCTTGACATCCACGGAGCCAAACCGCTTCAGTACTGCCATTACGTTCGAGCTAAACCGGTTTAAACAGTCGATGTCGCGGTCGGCGTACCCGTCGTCCTACGCGTCGTCGCACGTGTCAGCAGCACACTCGTCGTCACGGAGAAGTGAGGGAGGGGTTCCATGGACCGGCGTCCGACGATCGCCGACGTGGCCAAGCGGGCCGGGGTGTCACGCAGTTCGGTCTCCTTCGCGCTGAACGACCGTCCCGGACTCGCCGATGAGACCAAGCGGCGCATCCTCGCGGCGGCACAGGAGCTGGGATGGCGGCCCAGCCGGCCCGCCCAGGCGCTGTCGCGCGGGGTGGCCGGGGCGCTGGGACTCGTACTGGCCAGGGACACCGCGGCGATCGGCGCCGACCCGTTCTTCCCCGCCTTCATCGCCGGTATCGAATCCGTGCTCGCCCGCCGCGGCGACGCCCTCGTCCTGCATGTCACCGAACCCGCCGACGAGGACGCCACCTACCGCCGGCTCGCCGCCGACCGCCGGGTCGACGGTGTGCTCCTCACCGACCTGCGCGTCGACGACCCGCGCCCGCAGCTGACCCGCGAACTCGGCCTGCCCGCCGTCGTGGTGGGCGACCCCGGCGGGGCGGGCGGACTGTGCGCCGTCGGCCTGGACGACCGGCCCGCCTTCGCCGCCGCCGTACGGGAGCTGGCCGGCCTGGGCCACCGGCGCATCGCCCATGTCGCCGGACCGCAGGAATTCCGGCACGCCCGCCGCCGCCGTGAGTCGTGGGAGCTGGCCATGCGGGAGGCCGGACTGCCCGAGGGGCCCGTACTGCCCGGCGGCTTCACCGCCGCTGGCGGCGCCCACGCCACCCGCGAACTGCTCGCACTCGCCCCGGACCGCCGCCCCACCGCCGTCGTCTACGCGAACGACCTCTCCGCGACAGCCGGGCTCGCCGTCGCCCAGCGGCTCGGACTGACCGTCCCCGGCGATCTGTCGGTCGTCGGCTACGACGACACCCCGCTCGCCGAGTACACCCACCCGCCGCTCGCCTCGGCGCGCGCCGACGCCCTCGGCTGGGGGGCCGCCGCGGTCCGCGCCCTGGACGGGGTCATCGCGAACGGGCGCGCCGACGACGTCGCGCTTCCCCCCGCGGAGCTGGTACGGCGCGGCTCGATGGGCCCCGCCCCCGCCCCCGACGCCACCGACACCGGAGCCCCGAGCCCCACGACCGTACGGAGCCAGACGCCATGCTGAGCACCTCCCGCACCCGGGCGACGGTCGCCGTCCTGCTCGCGCTCGCCCTCAGCGGCGGCGCCGCCGCGTGCTCCCGCTCCGGCCCCGACGGCGCGCGCGCGGCCACCGCGCGCGGCCCCGTCACCGTATGGCTCTCCAACAACGCCCAGGAGGTCGCCTGGGGCGAGAAGATGATCGCGAGCTGGAACAGGGCCCACCCCGACCAGCACGTCACCTCCCAGCAGATACCCGCGGGCAAGACCTCCGAAGAGGCGCTGAGCGCCTCGATCATCGCCGGCAACAGCGCCTGTCTGGTCTTCAACACCTCGCCCGCGTCCGTCCCGCAGTTCCAGAAGCAGGCCGGGCTCGTCCCGCTCGACGACTTCCCCGACGGCGCCCGTTACATCGAGTCCCGCACCGGCCCCCGCGCCGAGCAGTACCGCTCCGAGGACGGTTCCTACTACCAACTGCCCTGGAAGAGCAACCCGGTGATGATCCTCTACAACAAGGACATCTTCCGGAAGGCCGGACTCGACCCCGAGAACCCGCGGCTCGCCACGTACGACGAGTTCCTCGACAGCGCACGGAAGATCGTCGGGAGCGGCGCGTCCGACGCGGCGATCTGGCCCGCGCCGACCTCCGAGTTCTTCCAGTCCTGGTTCGACTTCTATCCGGCCTTCATCGCGGAGAGCGGCGGACAGTCCCTCGTCGAGAACGGCGAGCCGCGCTTCGACAGCCCCGCGGGCCGCCGTGTCTTCGAGTTCTGGCGGACCGTGTACCGGGAGAAGCTCGCCCCGAACGAGACCTTCCCCGGCGACGCGCTCGGCGGCGGCAGGACCGCCATGTCGACCGTCGGACCCTGGGCCGTCGCCACCTACAAGGACAGCATCGACTGGGGCGTGGTGCCGGTACCGACCTCGGACGGCCGCCCCGCCTCGGAGATCTCCACCTTCGGCGACCAGAAGTCCGTCGCGATGTTCAGCGCCTGCGAGAACCGCGCCACCGCCTGGGACCTGATGAAATTCGCCACCTCCCGCGAGCAGGACGGCGCCTTCCTCGCCGACACCGGACAGATGCCGATGCGGCCCGACCTCCTGCGCACCTACGCCGGCTGGTTCGCCGAGAACCCCGACTACAGGGAGTTCGCCGACCAGGCCGACCGGACCGTCGAGGTCCCCGCCGTCGCCGGCTCCATCGACGTCTGGCAGACGCTGCGCGACGGCTGGACCCGCTCCGTCGTCTTCGGGCGCGAACCCACCGGCGAGGAGCTGCCCCGGCTCTCGCGGGACATCACCACCCTCCTCGACGAGTACTGAGGACTGAGGCCCGTATGAGCACCACCGGCATCGCCGCCCCCAAGAGCGCGTCCCCCCGCACCCGTCGGCGCCCCCGCCCGCCACGCGTCGGCGCCCTGTTCGTCTCGCCGTACGTCCTGTTCGTCACCGCCGTCTTCGCCGTCCCCCTCGGCTACACCGTCTGGATCTCGTTCCACCGCTACTACTTCACGGCGCCCGGCACCGACATCGACACCCCCTGGGTCGGACTGCGCAACTACCAGGACGTGTTCACCGATCCGGTCGTCCAGCGGTCCTTCCTCAACATCGCGATCTTCCTCGTGATCAACGTGCCGCTGACCGTGGTGCTCGCACTGGTCCTGGCCGGCGCGCTCAACGCCAAGCTCCCCTTCCGGTCGTTCTTCCGGGCCGCGTACTACCTGCCGTACGTCACGGCGAGCGTGGCGCTCGTCGCCGTGTGGCAGTACATCTTCGGCGCCGACGGACTCCTCAACACCGTCCTGGGCGACCTCGCCCCCGAGCCGTCCTGGCTGGTCAACTCCACGCTCGCGATGCCGGTGATCGCCGTCTTCGTCACCTGGAAACAGCTCGGCTTCTTCGTGATGCTCTACCTCGCCGCGCTCCAGAGCGTCCCCAAGGAGCTGTACGAATCCGCGTCCATCGACGGCGCGGGCCGGGTCCGCTCCTTCATGTCGGTGACCGTGCCCGGCGTACGCCACGCCACCACCCTCGTCACCGTGTTCGCCATCATCACCGGCGCCAACCTCTTCAGCGAGCCCTATCTGCTCACCGGCGGCGGCGGGCCCGACCACGCGTCCTCGTCACCGGTCCTCGTCATGTACCAGAAGGGCATCGAGCAGGCCCACCCCGACTTCGCGGCGGCGCTCGGAGTCGTGCTCGTCGTCTTCGTCGTCGTACTCGCCCTGATCGCCCGCAGGTTCACCGAGAAGGGAGCCGAGTGATGAGCGCCGGCACGGCCGCCCCCGCCACGGGACCCACCACCCCACCCGTCCCCGCCGGGCCCCCGGGAGACCGCCGCCCGCACCGGGGCGCCGTCCACCGCGTCATGGCCGGCGGCGGCCGTCCGCTGCGCCTCGCCGTCCTCACCCTCGGCGCGATCGCCTTCCTCTTCCCCTTCTACTACATGGTCGTCGGCTCCCTGGGAAAGGTGACCAGCGGCGATCTCGACGGCGCCGTCCCACGCCCCGGCACCACGACCACCGGGAACTACGAGAGCATCAACGGCGCCATCTCGCTGGGCCGTTCGCTCGTCAACTCCGGCGTCTTCACCATGGGCGTGCTGCTCTGCACGATGGTCTTCGGCGTACTCACCGGATACGCGCTCGCCCGCCTCCAGTTCCGGGGCAGGGGCACGCTCTTCGCCGTACTGCTCCTGATCCAGACCGTCCCCTTCCAACTGCTGATGCTGCCCCTGTACGTCCTGGTCGTGCGCGACTACGGGCTCGGCGACAGCTACCTCGGGATGATCCTGCCGTTCGCGATCAACTCGACCGCCGTCTTCCTCTTCCGGCAGTTCTTCCTCCAGATCCCCGCCACCTTCTTCGAGGCGGCCCGCATCGACGGCGCGAGTGAACCGCGCATCCTGTGGCAGATCGCGATCCCGATGGTCAGGCCCGCGCTGCTCAGCGGCGCCCTGCTGACCTTCATCGGACCGTGGAACGAATTCCTCTGGCCGTTCCTCGTCACGAAGAACGCGGACATGCAGCCGCTCGCCGTGTCCCTCGCCGGATTCATGAGCAACCTCCAGGGCACCGTCGCCAACCCGACCGGCGCCCTCATGGCGGGCGCCTGCGTCCTCGCCGTACCCGCGGTCGTCCTCTTCCTGCTCTTCCAGCGCCACTTCACCCAGACCGACATCGACTCCGGAACAAAGGGCTGACCCACCGTGCACCACAGCGCCACTTCCCCCCACGTCCCCGACACCACGATCCCCTACCGCCTCGTGCGGCGGGGCGTGGTGATGTCCCCCCTCCCCGGCGAGGCGAACGAGGCCGAGGGAGTCCTCAACCCCGCCGCCGGCCGGACACCCGACGGCACCCCCCATCTGCTGCCACGCCTGGTGTCGGCGGGCAACGTCTCGCGCGTCGGACTCGCCGAGGTCGTCCTCACCGACGGTGTCCCGACGGGTGTCGAACGGCGCGGTGTCGTCCTCGCCCCCGACGCGGGCTGGGAGCGCGGCAAGAACAACGCGGGCGTCGAGGACCCCCGCGTCACCTGGATCCCGTCCCTCGGCCGGTACGTCATGTCGTACGTGGCCTACGGCCCCCTCGGGCCGAAGCCCGCCCTCGCCGTCTCCGACGACCTCACGCACTGGCGGCGGCTCGGCCCGGTCCAGTTCGGCTACCAGCCGGACCTCGACACCGACCTCAACCTCTTCCCCAACAAGGACGTCGTGCACTTCCCGGAGCCGGTACCGGGGCCGGACGGCCAGCCCGCGTACGCGATGCTGCACCGCCCGATGTGGGACCTCGGCTGGTTCCGCCCCGGCGAGGGCGTCCACCTGCCGGCCGGGCTGACCGACGAGCGGCCCGGCATCTGGATCAGCTATGTGCCCGCGGCCGAGGTGGAGCGCGACATCACCGCCCTGACCCGGCCGCGCGACCACCGGCTGGTCGCGCTGTCCGCGTACCCCTGGGAGAGCCTGAAGATCGGCGCGGGCCCCGCCCCGATCCGCGTCGAGGAGGGCTGGCTGCTCATCCACCACGGGGTGTCCGGCAGCATCGACGACCCCTTCGCGCAGAACCAGCGGGTCAGTTACGCGGCCGGCGCGATGATCCTCGATCCCGCCGACCCGGCCGTGGTGCTGGCCCGCTCGGCCGAGCCGCTGATGGCGCCCGAGACGGAGGAGGAACGCTCGGGCACCGTACCGAACGTCGTGTTCCCCACCGCGATCGAGGAGTTCGGCGGCGTGCGGCACGTCTTCTACGGGATGGCCGACGCGCACATCGGTGTCGCCCGCCTGGAACGCGTCGGATGAGCGTCGCGGGGGAGCGGGGGCGGGAGGGGGCGGCCGGGCCGTGGTGGCGCGACGCCGTCTGTTACGAGATCCACCCCCGCTCCTTCGCGGACTCCGACGGCGACGGCACCGGCGATCTGCCCGGTGCCACCGCCCGGCTGCCGTATCTGCGCGACCTCGGCGTGGACGCCGTCTGGCTCACGCCCTTCTACCCCTCCCCGCTCGCCGACGCCGGCTACGACGTCGCCGACCACACCGCCGTCGCACCCGATCTCGGCACCCTCGCCGACTTCGACACCTTCGCGGGCCGGGCGCACGAACTGGGCCTTAAGGTGCTGGTCGACCTGGTCCCCAACCACACCTCCGACGCGCACCCCTGGTTCCGTGAGGCACTGGCGGCGCCGCCGGGCGACGCCGTCCGGGACCGCTATCTGTTCCGGCCGGGCCGTGGCGCAGGGGGCCAGGAGCCGCCCAACGACTGGGAATCCGCGTTCGGCGGCCCCGCGTGGACGCGTACGCGCGACGGCGACTGGTATCTGCATCTACACGCGCCCGAGCAGCCCGATCTCAACTGGCGCCACCCCGACGTGGCCGCCGACTTCGAACGGATACTCCGCTTCTGGCTGGATCACGGTGTCGACGGGTTCCGTGTCGACGTCGCGCACGCGCTGTTCAAGGACCCCGCCCTGCCGGACGCGGGCCCCGGTCAGCACCGGGACCCGGCGCGCAACCATCTGATGCCGTACTACGACCGTGACGAGCTGCACCCCCTCTACCGGAGCTGGCACCGCCTGCTCGCCGGTCACCCCGCCGGACCGCCGGGCTCGGCGGCGCCGGGCGAGCGGCTCCTCGTCGCCGAGGCTGCGGTCTTCGACCCGGCCCGGCTCGCGCGCTACGTCCGCCCCGGTGAGATGGGACAGAGCTTCAACTTCGCCTTTCTGGAGTGCCCGTGGGAGCCGGCCGCGATCCGCGCCGTCGTGACGGAGTCCGTCGCTGCCATGGCGGCCGTGGGCGCTCCCGTGACCTGGGTGCTCTCCAGCCATGACGCGGTGCGCCCGGTCACCCGGTACGGCGGCGGGCCTGCCGGGGTGCGCCGGGCACGGGCCGCCGCGCTGCTCATGCTGGCCCTGCCCGGTACGGCGTACGTCTACCAGGGTGAGGAACTGGGCCTGCCCCAGGTGGAGTTGGCGGACGAATGGCTGCGCGACCCGGTGTGGCGGAGGTCGGGAGGCGTCGAACGGGGAAGGGACGGCTGCCGTGTCCCGCTGCCCTGGAGCGGCGCGCGACCGCCGTACGGGTTCTCCTCGGCCGCCGCGGCCGACTGCTGGTTCCCGCAGCCGGAGGGCTGGGAGGGGCTGACGGCGGACGCCGAGGCCGACGACAAGGATTCGGTGCTCGCGCTGTACCGCGCGGCGCTGCGGCTGCGACGGCACGGCTCCCCGCGGGCGGTCGCGGACGGCGCCGCGCTGCGGCTGCTGTCACCGCCGGACACCCCGCACCTGATGTTCGACCGGGGCGACGGGCTGCTGTGCGCCGTCAACTTCGGCGCGGAACCGCTCGCGCTCCCGGAAGGGGTCGGAGCGTCGGAAGTGGTGCTGGGGAGCGGGCGGTTGACGGACGAGGGACGACTGCCGGCGGACACCGCCGTATGGCTGCGAGGGACCGGGCGCTGATCCCCTGACCATTTCCGCCGTCCCGGTCAGCCCGGGCCGGCTGGTTCGCCCGGATCGCCGGGTTCGCTCAGTACGCCGACACCGAGGCGAACAGCGCCTCGGCCTCGGCGACCGAACCGGCGAGTTCCCCGGGGTCGGTGCTCAGCTCCGACGTGATCATGTCGACGTCCCGCAGTCCCGCCCGCCGCAGCAGCGTCTTCTCGTTCGTCACCCACTCGCCGCGCGCCGCGAGGACGGCGTGCGCCGTCTGCGTCGCCGCGATGGCGAGATTGCCCACGACCTCGGTGAGCCGCCCGTGAGGGACATGATTGGCCTTCGTGTATCCGAGCGTCATCCGCGCGTTGCCGAGCCAGCGTTCGGGCGCCGTCTCGCGGAGCGCCGCCGGATATCCGGGCCGGGGCAGTTCACCTCGCAGCACCCGGTTGATGCCGAGTTCGGCGACGACCAGATAGCTGGGAATGCCCGCGAGATGGAACATCAGCGGCTCCAGACGGAAGCGGCCCTGTTCCGCCTCGGCCAGTTCGTGCCCGACCACGGCCAGATCGCGGTAGTGCACGTCGACACTGCGGCCCTCGACCGTCAGCCACGCGCCGCCGTTGAAGATCCCACCGCCCCAGCCGCCGATCTCGGAGACCTCACCGGGCCAGCCCACGGCCCGCAGATCGGCCGGGTCGAAGACCTCGGGCCCGCCCGTCTCGTAGTAGACGGCCAAGTCCCAGTCGCTGTCCGGCCGTTCGGTGCCCTGGGCGCGTGAGCCGCCGAGCGTCACGGCCTTGACGGCGGGCAGCGCGGCGAGGCGATCGGCGGTGCGATCGAGAAACGCCCGGTTGTCGTCACCGGCGGTGTCATCGACTGCGTTCATGGGACGGGGGGAACCTCTCCGGGGAGCGTCAGGAGGAAGCGATCAAGAACTGAGGAAGCGAACAAGAACTATAGACCGGGCGCCCCGCGCCACCGCCGCCCCCGTCGCCCGCGCCTCCGTACGTGTGTTTCCCAGCATTCTGGACAGCGTGGAACAGAGCCCGGCAGCCCGGTCCGCCGATGATCGGGGTACGGCCCCGGGCTCTCGGCGGGGGCCCGACCGGGGAAGGACGGCCATGAGCGACGAGACCGGCACCACGGAATCCGCCAAGGCGGACGGCAGGACGGACGGAGAGGGGACGGACGGCAACGCCGCGTACGGCAGAAAGGCTTTCAAACGGTCCAGGAGTCACTTCGCCGACCGCGTCACCGCCGACGGCCGCGACGGCTGGCCCGTCGAGGCGGGCCGCTACCGGCTCGTCGTGAGCCGGGCGTGCCCGTGGGCGAGCCGCGCCCTCGTCTCGCGCCGCCTGCTCGGTCTGGAGGACGCGCTCTCCCTCGCCGTCACCGACCCGATCCAGGACGACCGCAGCTGGCGCTTCACCCTCGATCCGGGTGATCGCGACCCCGTGCTCGGTATCCGCCATCTCAGCGAGGCGTACGACGCGCGCGAGACCGGCTACCCCGGTGGCGTCAGCGTCCCGGCGATCGTGGACGTGCCGAGCGGGAAACTCGTCACCAACGACTTCCAGCAGCTCACGCTCGACCTGGCCACCGAGTGGACGGCCCTGCACCGGCCCGGCGCGCCCGACCTCTACCCGGAGCCGTTGCGCGACGAGATCGACGAGGTGATGGACGGCATCTACCGGGACGTCAACAACGGTGTGTACCGGGCCGGTTTCGCGAACGGGCAGCGTGAGTACGAGCGCGCGTACCGCGATGTGTTCCGCAGGCTCGCCCAGGTCTCCGAGCGGCTGGCCGGCCGGCGGTATCTGGTGGGGGACACCATCACCGAGGCCGACATCCGGCTGTTCACCACACTGGTCCGCTTCGACGCCGTCTACCACGGACACTTCAAGTGCAACCGTCACAAGGTGGCCGAGGACCCCGTCCTCCACGCGTACGTCAAGGACCTTTACCAGACGCCCGGCTTCGGTGACACGGTCGACTTCGACCACATCAAGCGGCACTACTACATGGTGCACACCGGCGTGAATCCCACCCGTATCGTCCCTCTGGGGCCCGATCTCTCCGGCTGGCTCACAGCCCACCACCGTGCGGAGCTGGGCGGCCGGCCCTTCGGGGACGGCACACCGCCGGGGCCGGTCCCCGCGGGCGAGGAGGTTCCGGCGGCGGGGCGCCCCTGACCGTACGCCGCCCCGGGTGTCCCGTACCTACGCACGCCGGCCGGTCCCGGCGCACCCCCTCGATGTGCGCCGGGACCGGCCGGCCGTGAGCCGTCTCCTCACGGAGCGCCCGCCGCGGACTACTCGTCCTCCTGCGCCGCGATGACGGCGGCCAGCGCCTCGGAAGTGAACGCCTCCACGGCCGGCTTGTCGACACCGAGCCCGCTGAGCACCCCCTTGCCGTCCTCCAGCTCCAGCAGGGCGAGCAGGATGTGCTCGGTCCCGACGTAGTTGTGTCCCATGCGCAGGGCCTCACGGAAGGTGAGTTCCAGGGCCTTCTTCGCCCCCGCGTCGTACGGGATCAGTTCGGGCACGCTCGGGACGGCCGGCGGCAGGATCGCCCCGACCGCTTCGCGTACGGCCTCGGGGGTCACGCCCTGCGCGGCGATCGCACGCGCGCCGATACCCTTCGGTTCGCTCAGCAGCCCGAGCGTGAGGTGCTCCGGCCTGGTCTGGTCGTTCCCCGCGGCCCGGGACTCCTCCTGGGCGGCCATCACCACCTTCCTGGCCCGCTCGGTGAAGCGGCTGAACCCCTGACTGGCGTCGAGGTCCGTTCCCTCGCCGGGGGTCTTCGCGACGAACCGCTTCTGCGCGGCCTGCCGGGTGACCCCCATGCTGCGCCCGATGTCGGTCCATGAGGCGCCGGAGCGTCGTGCCTGGTCGACGAAGTGACCGATCAGATGGTCGGCCACGTCGCCGAGATGGTCCGCGGCGATGACCGCGTCGGAGAGCTGGTCGAGAGCGTCGGTGTGGACCTTCTTGATGGCTTCGATCAGATCGTCGAGCCGGATGGGATGCGTCATGTGTCAACCCTAGGTTGACGCTCTCGGGAGTGTCAACCCGCCGTTGACGCTGGTTCGCGTCCGGCTGGCTCCGGCTCCCCCGGGGCCGGCCCGCCTTCGGCACAACAGCGGTCGGGCGGAGGACGCCGGTCCGGGTTCCGGCTTGACCTTCGACCCGGGTCGAAGGTCTACCGTCGAGGCGTGAGCACGATGCGGATCTCCGAGCTTGCCGAGCGCTCCGGCGTTCCGGCCACCACCCTGCGTTTCTACGAGAGCGCCGGGCTGCTGCCCGCCGGGCGGACCCGGGCGGGTCACCGGGTGTACGGCGAAGCCGCGGTCGAGCGGCTTGCGTTCATCGGCGCGGCCAAGCACCTGGGGCTGCCGCTGGGGGAGATCGGCGAGCTGCTCGGGGTGTGGGAGGCCGGTGCCTGCCGGGACGTCAAGGCCGACCTGCGCCCCCGGATCGCCACCCGCCTCGCCGCGGCGGAGTCCCGGGCCGCCGAGCTGGCCGCGTTCACCGCCTCCCTGCACACGGCGCTGGGGCACCTGGACACACTGCCCGACCGTGCGAGTCCCTGTGATCCCCAGTGCGGCTTCCTCTCCCCGCCGGCTTCGCCCACGGCCGGTACGCGGCTGGTGGACGTGGCCCTGTCGCCCGGCCGCCGGGCGTCCGATGCGGAGGATTGGCGCACGGCGCCGGTGGCCTGCTCGCTGGACGGCGAGGGTCTCGGCGAGCGGACCCTTCAGTGGCACGACGCTGTCGGCGGCGCCGTACGGACGGCCCTGCCCGAGGGGATGCGGCTGACCCTGCCGATCGAGCGGACCGCGCGGATCGCGGAACTGGCGGCGGCCGAGCAGCGCTGCTGCCCGTTCATGGACTTCCGCCTTCATCTCGACGGCCCGCGACTGCACCTGGAGGTCCGCGCGCCGGACGACGGGGCCGCGCTGCTCGCCGACCTGTTCGGCCCGACCGCCTGACACGTAGCGGCCTGACCTGACCGCCTGACCGCCTGACCGCCTGACCGCCTGTCCCTTCCGCTCCGGAGAGTCCCTGTCGTGCTCGTCGCCCGCTCCCTCGCCCTGTTCGCCGTTGCCGCGCTGTTCGAGATCGGGGGCGCGTGGCTGGTCTGGCAGGGCGTCCGTGAACACAGGGGCTGGATCTGGATCGGCGCAGGTGTCGTCGCGCTGGGTCTGTACGGGGTGTTCGCCACCTTCCAGTCCGACGACGACTTCGGCCGGATCCTCGCCGCGTACGGCGGCATCTTCGTCGCGGGGTCGATCGCGTGGGGCATGGTCGCCGACGGCTACCGCCCGGACCGGTACGACGTCGCCGGCGCGCTGGTCTGCCTGGCCGGGATGGCGGTCATCATGTACGCCCCGCGTGGCCACTGAGCCGCTTCCGGGCGGATCGACCCGAGTGGCGGAGGGCGGCGGGGACGTCGGCCCGTGGCGGGCGCGCGGCGAGGCGCGCGGCGGACCGGCTCCGGCCGTTCACCGGTCGTGCGCTCGTGCGCCGGGTCGCGAAGCCGGGTGAACGGGGCGGACCGGGGACAGGCCCCTGGCCGCCGCGCGTGCTGTCACTCCCGTCGGTGCCCTGCTCCCCGGGCAGGAGGGAGATCGCGACCGGGAGCCGGGTCCTGCGGCAGCCCGAGCGCGTCGGCGAGCGCGTCGATCTCCGAGGTGAACAGGGTGCTCCCGCGGTGACCCATGCCCCCGAACTGCCCCTGGATCTCCAGGCTTACCACTCCGTGCATCCGCGACCAGACGACGACCGACCCGGCCAGGACCCGGCCGGGATCCGCGCCGGGCGCGTTCTCCCGCACCCAGTCGGCGACCGCCGGTGTGCTCCGCGCCCACGCCCGCATCTCGGCCTCCAGCGCGCCGGCCGCCGGCCTGGCGGAGCCCTGCGCCAGCACCCCCAGGAACGGGCCGAGGACCGCCCGCGCGCTGTCGACGGTCTCGGCGGGCGCCTCGTAGCCGGGCGACGGCGAGCCCGCCAGCAGCTGGTACAGGTGCGGGGCGTCGACGGCCCACCGCCGGTACACGCCGGCCAGCGCGTGCAACCGCTCCCGCGCCGGCCGCTCGGCCGTCCGCGCGGCCTCGGCCCGTACGGCGGCGGCGACGCTCTCGTACCCCTCCAGGATCAGTTCGGTGAGCAGGGCGTCCCGGCCGGCGTAGTACTTGTAGAGCGCCGGTCCGGTGACCCCCAGCTCCCGGGCGATCGCGTTGAGGCTGAGCGACGCCGGCCCGCCTTCGCCGATCTGCCGGAGCGCGGCCTCTTTGATCTCCGCGCGTACGTGGTGGCGGTAGCGCTGCCGAGGACTGTCCTTGCCGACCGGCACGGGCGCGCCTTCCGTTGTTGAGAGGGTCTAGCTTTTCATGGCGACTGTAGCTTTCGTGAAGGAAGGCGGGCAAGCGAGACGGGTGGCGGCGGCCGTGGCCAGGGCGAGGGCCGTCAGCGCCCCGCTCACCCACACCGGCGACCGGAATCCGAAGCCCGCGTCGATGGCGAGCCCGCCGAGCCACGGGCCCGCCGCGGCACCGACGTTGAAGGCGGCCGTCGCGAACGAACCCGCCAGGGTCGGGGCCCCCGAGGCCAGTTGGAACACCTGCGAGATCATCGCCGACCCCGTGCCGAACGCCAGCATCCCCTGGAGGAGGACAAGCGCGACCGTGGCCGGCGGGCTCACCGCACCCAGCGCCAGCGCGACCCAGCCCAGCGCCAGAGACGCCATGCCGGCCACGACGAACGTGCCCCGGCGCGCGTCGCCGACGCGGCCCGACAGGGTGACGCCGACGAGCGACCCCACCCCGAACAGGGCCAGCAGGGCGGGCACCCACCCGGCGGCGAGTCCGGTGACGCGGGTGGCCAGCGGTTCGAGGTAGGAGAAGGCGCAGAACGTCGCGCCCTGGACGAGCGCCATCGTCAGCAGGGTGAGCAGCACGCGTCGGCCGGTGAGCGAGCGCAACTCCGCGCGTACCGAGGGGGTTTCGGGCACGTCGGTTGCGGCGACGGCAGTTTCGGGGGCGTCCGACGTGGCGGCCCGCCCGTCCGGGACCGACGTCACGATCGCCACCAGGGCCGGCAGCGAGACGAGCGCCACCGCCCAGAACGCGGCCCGCCACCCCAGATGCTCGCCCAACAGCGCCCCGGCGGGCACCCCCACCACGCAGGCCACGGTGACCCCGCCGACCACGACGGACGTGGCACGTGCCTGTGCGCCCGGCCCGGCCATCGCGACCGCGGCGACCAGGGCGACCGCCCAGAACCCGGCGTTCGCCAGCGCTCCCACGATCCGGGTCGCGAGCAGCACCTCGTAACCGGGGGTGAGCGCGCCCACGACGTGTGCGGCCACGAACGCGGTCAGGAAGACCAGCAGAGCCCGGCGCCGCGGCCACTGACGGCTGAACAGCGCCATCAGCGGCGCGCCGATCACCATCCCCACGGCGAACGCCGAGGTCAGGAGCCCGGCGTCGGGAATGGACACATCAAGGTCGGTCGCGATGCCCGAGACGAGCCCGGACAGCATGAATTCGGAGGTGCCCTGGGCGAAGACGGCGAGCCCGAGCACGTACACGGCGAATGGCATGAAGGAACCCCATGGAAGACAGCGGGAGTCGAGCAGGAGTGCGCGAACGCGCGAGGGGGAGGCGGGCCGCACCCGGCGCGCCATGACGGTTCGTCATGGCGTGCGGCGACACGGCGGAGATCCGAGAGCACCGTCAACTGACGTGACAGCCCGGTGGGTTCACGGGCGGACAGCCGGAGGACTTGAACGGATCAGAGGACACGAAGCGTGTCGGGAGCGGCCCACGCGACGGTGGACCGGTGGCAGCGGCGCTCACCGGGCGCTCGCCCACGACCGGAGAGGTCGTACGGCGTCAACTCGACGACGGATCAGCCACCGGCGACCGGTGGCCCGGGTCTGTCGGACTCGGGGCTGCTCATGATCGGCAAGGTACCAGCCCCGCCTCTCGACCTCCAGCCCTTAGTATCGACGCTCATGACGCCGGGGGACGAAGCATTCGAGGACGCGTTCCGGCGGGCCGACGTCCGCCGGCTGGCCCGGCTGGTCGATCCGGCGGGCTGCCCGCCGGAGGTCCTCGAACGGCTTCTGCGCCACGAGGACGCGCGCGTAAGGTCGTTGGGCCTGGTGTCGCTCCACGAGCACGTCGCCGTCGTCGGCGGTCACGCCGAGGCGTGCGGGCCACCTGCCGCCACACTGCTGCCCATGGCGATGCCGGCGGCGGCCCACCCCGACCGGTCGGTGGAGGACACGCTCGTCCTGGCCGAGCTGTACGCGCGCCTCGGACCGTACGCTCCGCTGCCCTACGCCCTCGCCGACCGCGTCCCGCCGTGGCGCGCCGCCGCGCTCCCCGCACGGGTACGGATCGCCTGGCTGCGCGCCGAGATCGCCAACGACCCGGCGCTCGTACGCCGCGAGCCCGCGGGCGAGACGCTCCGCCAGGCCGTACGCGGGACGGGCATCGCGGACGTCCGCCGGCCGCGCCGGCTCGTGGCCGAGCTGTGGGAGAGCGGCGACCCGGTGCTGGTGGGCGAGTCGTTGCGGCTGGCCAGGGAGGGACTGCACGCCGGAACCCTCCCGGTCGCGTTCGTCCGCGCCCATCTGGTGCGGCTGCTCGATCCCGACACCGAACGCGCCCCGGGGTCCGCGACCGTCGTCGCCGCGCTGACCGAACTCTCCGAGCCCTGGGCGGTGTTGGAGCCCCTGCCGCCGCACCGTCCGGCCGGGTTCCTGACCGCCGCCGGGGCGGCCGAACAGCCCGAGGTGGCCGACGCCGCGCTCACCGCGCTCGCCCGGCACGGCCACGGGGGCGCGCTGCGGCGGATCGTCGAGGACCCGGACCTGCCGCCCCGGCCGCGCCGCCGGGCGCTGGAACTGCTCGGCGGGCTCGCGACACGTGACGACATCCGCGAGCTGACGGAGGTGGCCGGCCGCGACCCGCTGCTGTTCGGCGAGCCGGCCGTGGCCTGCCTGCGCGGGCTCCACCGGCGCGGCCACTTCGTGACCGCCCCCGACGTGCCCGCCGTCATCGCCCTCGCGCTGGCCGACCACGCCATCGCGCCGTCCGAGACGGCGACGATCCTGTTCACCTGCCGACAGGACATGTTCCGGCTGCTGACCGACGCCCCGGCCGACGATCCGAGCTGGCCGCGCAGACTCGCCCTGCTGGTCGCGCTGGCGGAGCAGGGCACCGGTGCCGCGGGCGAACCGGGCGAACTTCCGGTGGGCGACGCCGTCACCCGTACGCTCGAAACCCTGCCGCTCGAAGCGGCTTCGTCCCCGCGGCCGTTCCTCGACGCGCTGCGCGCGCTGCGGCACACGCCCGCCGAAGCCGCGGTACTGGCCCGCCTGGCGACCGAGCCCACGGCCGCCCTGCGCACCCTGGAGGCCGTCGGGGGACGGCGGACCGTGTCCGCGCTGCGGGAAGGGCTCGGCCTCGCCGCGGCCGACGGCGGGGGCGTCATCGCGCCGCACCTCCCGCCGGGGACGGTCGCACCGCACCTGCGCGCCGTACGGCACCGGGCACTCGAACTGCTCTGGCAGCTCACCGAGGACCCTGCGGACCGCCGTGCCCTTCTCGTACGTCTCGACCCCGCCGAACTGCCCGCACGGATCGCCGCCGATCTCGGCGGCCCCGACGAGGAAGAGCTGGCTCTGCTCGGCGCCCGCGCGA
Organism: Streptomyces sp. NPDC104581; assembly: GCF_055583685.1. Classification (NCBI taxonomy): domain Bacteria; kingdom Bacillati; phylum Actinomycetota; class Actinomycetes; order Kitasatosporales; family Streptomycetaceae; genus Streptomyces; species Streptomyces sp. NPDC104581. Next base: position 160,113 of record NZ_JBVJNN010000012.1, on the reverse strand, counting down.
ACCTGGACGAGCCGGTGGCCGCCTTGTGCGGGCTGGCCGCCCACGGCGGCGCGGGCACCGTCCCGGTCATCGGCGACCTCCTTCTGCGTATCGTCACCGAACTCGCCCTGGCGGAAAGGACATTGGCCCAACGGCCGCCGTACCGGCAGCCGGAAGGAGGGGGCACCGGCCAGGGGGCGACCGGTGAGCCCGTCGTTCCCGGAGAAGTCCTGGAAGCCGTACGCGATCTCGGCCGCAGGCTCCACGCACGGCGCAGGATCCGGCCGGTCTGCCTGCTCGACGCCGCGGACGCGGAGGCGGCGGGCAACGCGCTCGCCGCGACGACGGTCCTCGACCTGCTCGACCGTCCCGGGCCGGCCGACGGCGAGCGGGCGATCCTCCTCGAACTGCTCACCCGGATCCCTTACCCGCACACCCGGCCGCGCGTGCACCGGCTGCTCCGCCACCGCGACCCCCGGCTGCGGAAACACGTGATCGCGCTGCTCGCCCGGGACTCCGACGGCGCCGACGCTCGGGCGCTCTCGGCGAGCCTGCTGACCCTGACCGCGGCCGACGACATCCGGACCGTACGGCAGGCGCTGCTCGCCCTCGGCCACGCCCGGGCCCGGTGGGCGGCGGGCGCGATCGCCGCCTGCCTCGACCACGCGAACATGAACATCAAGAAGACCGCGGCCGGGGTGCTGGTCCGCGCGGGCACCCCCGCGGCCGTGCCCCGCCTGCTCAACTGGCTTGAGCGGCACGACAATCCGGGGTTCAGGACCGCGCTCGCCGACGCCCTGCGGGCCATCCTCGGCGACGCCTTCGAGGCGACGCTGCGCGCGGCCGTCGACCGCGCGGACGAACCGCGCGCCCGCCGGCTGCTGAGCGAGTGCCTCGCCGGGCCCACGGCGGACGGCGCGACGATCTCCCCCGGCGCCGACATCGCCGCGCTGGAGTCCGGCGGCTGGCGGCCCGCGATCGCGCTCCGGATCGCCGGGCGCGGGGGACCGCCCGCGCCCCACCGGTCGCACCGGCTGCGGCCGACGCTGGCGGACTGGCTCGCCCTGGCCGACGAGACACGGGACCCGGCGCGGACGCGGTTGGTGCGCGCGGCGCTCAGGATCTGCCCGCCGCCGCTCTCGGACGCCGAGCGGCGGACGTACGCGCGGTCCACCCCGCTGCTGCTCGGGTCTCTGACGGACGCCGCGAGCTGGGACGACGGCGGGCGGGACCTGGTGCGCGTGCTCGAAGAGGTGGCGCCCACACTGCCGGCGACCCAGAAACGGGCCGTGGCCGAAGCCGTACGCGCGCTGCCCGGCTCCGCACCCGCACGGACGCTGACCCTGCTGCGCCACTGCGGCGCGGTCCTCACCCGTACCGACCTGGACCGGGCGCTCGAAGCGGCGGCCGGCGGGTGGGCTGCCGGCGGACGGGAGACACGGGCGGGACAGCCCGAACTCGCCGTGCTGCGCGAGGCGTTCGGGATCACGGACGTGGCTCTCGCGGCGGACGCACGGGCGTGGCGCGCCCAACTGGGCGCCGCCGTGCGGGGACCGTCCGAGGCGGAGCGGTTCCGCCGGGCCGAGGAGTCACGACCGGGCGGGACGAGGCCCGACTCCCGTGCCCGACTGGCCGCGCTGGCCGACGCGTACCCCGCCGCCGACACCGTGACCCGGTCCGTGCTCCTCGACTGGATGACGGCACTCCAGCCCCTGGACACGCCGCCCTGGACCCTGGGCGAGACCGTCGCCGAGGGTGCGGCCGGAGCGTCGGCGACGAGCCGTACGGTACGCGCCGACGATCTGGATCAGCCGCGTTCGGCGGCCCTGCGCGCGCGGCTGCTGCACATGCTCGACTCCACCGACCCGGGCCGGCGCCGCACCGCCGCCCTCGCGCTGCTCAAGTGGCCCGATCCGGACCTCCGTTCGGCTGTGCTGCGCGCGTATCTCCACGGCCGTGTCGACGTCGATGTCCCTCTCCCGGCCGACGCCGAACCGCCCGGTCCGCTCGCCGCACTCGCGGACGCGGAGGGCGACGGCGCCGGGATCCGGTACGAGCGACTGGCCCGGCTGGCCGGACAGCTCGACCCGTCCGCGCTCCAGCCGCTCGTACCGCGGCTCCTGGAGTGGTGGCAGCGGGCTCCGCGAGCCGTGCGGCCCGTCCTGGACGCCGTACCGGCCGATACGCTCGCCGTCGTCCTCGGCGAGCGGATCGACGCGGGCGCCTGGGGGTACCTCGACCTGCTCGCCGGTCGTACGCTGCTCCGCACGCCCGCCCTCACCGAGATCCGCCGCAGGCTGCGCGCCGCGGGCCGGGACGCCCTCGCGGACAGCCTCCGCCTGGTCGACGGGCCGCTGCGCGACCCCGGCGCCGGACGACAGGACACCGGTGAGCGGGCGAGGTCGACGGCGCCGGTCGAAGTCCAAGACGAGCCCTCCCGGCGGGAGTTGCTGCTTCTGGCCCGTACCGGCGGCCCCGACCAGATCCGCCGGGCGCTCACCCGGCTCGCCGCGGAACACCCCGGCCGCGACGCGCGGTCACCCCGTGGGCCCGCTTCGCCGGGGACCGGCGACGACCCCGAACTGTGTGCGCTCATCGACGAGTTGCTGCACCATCCCCGGCCCCGCGTCCGGCTCCACGCGCACCGGACCTCCCGTGCGCTGTTCGACCGGGAGACCTACCTCCGCCATACGGCGGCGCTGTTGGGCGACGCGCAGCCGGACGTGGTGCGCTCTGCTGTCCGCACCCTCACCCACGCGGCCTGGGAGCCCGCCGCCCCGGCGATCGTCGCGCTGCTCGACCACCCTCACCCGGCCGTGCGCGCGGCGGCGGTCGACGGTCTCGCGCATATCGGCCGGCGGGCCGTCCCCGCGCTCCGGCACGCGGCGGACCACGCCCGCCCCGACAAGCGGTCGGCCTACACCACCGTGCTCGACCGGATCACGGCCACGGAGGAGACCACGCGGACGGCCACGGAGGAGACCACGCGGACGGTCACGGAGAAGACGCGGACGACCGCCACGGCGACGCCCACGGAGGGAGCGGGAGCGCAGGGGCGTGCGACGTGAGGCCCCGCCCGGCGAGCGGGCACCGGCACGGCTCCGCACCGGTGCGCACGGTGCGCTGATCAGACGCGGGACTCCGCCGGGAAGCCCGTCCAGCGGAGTTCGGCCGGCAGATGACCCATGTCGTTGTAGAGCAGTACCGACGACGGCCGGTCCGGCGCGTAGCGGATGACGGTCAGCGCCGCGTTGCAGTGGTTGAGCCCCATCCAGCGCCAGGGCGGGGCGTCCAGGGCGTCACGGACCAGCCAGCCGATGAGGAAGTTGTGGGTCACGACCAGCTCGTGGCGCGGCTCGTCGCCCTCCACCGGCCCGGTGAACCGTGCCAGTGCCGCCTTGGCCAGATCCGGCCCGCGCAGGCGGTCCTCGGCGGGGAACTCGGCCAGGCGCCCGAGCATGGCGGCGGCCGAGTCCGCCGGTAGCTCCGCCTCCCGCGGAACGTACGGGATGTAGTCACCGGCGGGCTCCGACGGCACCAACTCGCAGGGAATGTAGCCCAGTTGCTCCCGGATCAGCCGGGCGGTCCGCTCCGCCCTCGGCAGCGGTCCGTGATGGATCGCCGAGAGCGGGCTGCCCCGCAGCCGCTCGCCGAGCAGTACGGCCTGTCGGCGGCCGTTGTCGGTCAGGTCGCTCTCGTCGGCCGAGGCCTCACCGTGCCGCGCCAGATAGAGATGGCGGATGGCTGTTCCGGGCATGCGCGTGGTCCTCCGGCGGTGTGGTTGATCATGCGGACACGGCTGAGGGACGCGTGTCCGCCCCCGCCCGGTTCCGCCCCGTTCTCCCCGGCCCGCTCGGACCCCGCTTGACAGCGCGCGGCAATGGGCCAACACTTTGGTTATAGATTCTAACTGAAGCGTGATGATCAAAGGGGTCGAGTGTCATGAACGAAACGCGGCAGGCGGGCGACCGGGCAGTGCTGACCGAGGTCGTCCTTCCCGGGGTCGTGGAAGCGGCGGGACTCCAGATCCGGCAGCGGCCCGTACCGGCTCCCGGGCCCGGGCAGGTCCTCCTGGTGATGGAGGCCGCCGGCGTCTCCTTCGCCGAACAGCAGATGCGGCGGGGGAAGTACTTCGACCAGCCGCCCTTCCCCTTCGTACCCGGCTACGACGTGGTGGGCACCGTCGCGTCGGTCGGGCCCGGCGGGGACGCCGCGCTCGTGGGGCGCCGGTTCGCCGTACTGACCAAGACCGGCGCCTGGGCGAGCCATCTGCTCGTACCGGCGGCCGATCTGGTCGAGGTGCCCGCCGGCGTCGACCCGGCCGAGGCCGAGACCCTGGTGGTCAACGGCATCACCGCGACGCAGATGCTGCACCGCGTCGCCCGGGTCGGGGCGGGCGCGACCGTGCTCGTACTGGGAGCGAACGGCGGCGTCGGATCCACCCTCGTGCAGCTCGCCCGCCGCGCCGGCGCGCGCGTCATCGGCACGGCCTCGCTCCGGCACCTCGAAGCCGTCCGGGAGCTGGGCGCCGTCCCCGTCGACTACCGCACGCACGACCTCGCCGCCGAGGTCCGCCGGATCGCCCCGGACGGGGTCGACGCGGTATTCGACCACGTCGGCGGCGAGGGCGTGGTCACCTCGTTCGGGCTCCTCGCCCCCGGCGGCACACTCGTCTCGTACGGCACGGCCTCCACCCGCGACGTGGCGGGCTCGTCCAAGTGGCCCATCCTGAAGGTCGTCGGCCGGCTCCAGCTCTGGAACGCGCTGCCCAACGGCAGGCACGCCCACTTCTACAACATCTGGGCGGGCAAGCGGCGCGCCGACGCCTTCCGGGCCCGGCTCCGGGCCGACCTCACCGAGGTGCTGACCCTGCTCGCCGACGGGGCGATCACCGCGCGGGTGGCGGCGCGCGTACCGCTGTCGCGGGCCGCCGACGCGATGGCCCTGGCCGAGTCCGGCACCGTCACCGGAAAGGTCGTACTGGTCCCGGACGCCGCCGGGACCGGTGATGGCGGCGACGCCGGCGGGAGCCCCGCGTAGACCGGCCGGTACACCACCGCCGGGCCCCGGGCCCGGCCGGCACCGGACGCGGCCCCCGCGAACGGCCCCGCCCTCACGCCGAGTCCCGCACCACCAGCGTCGTCGGAAGCAGCAACTGCCGGTGGGCCGTCGACGGGTCGGCGATCTCCTCCAGGAGCAGTCTCGTGATCGAGCGGCCGATCGCCTCGATGGGCTGACGCACGCTGGTCAGCGCCGGTGTCGTGTGCCGGGCGATGACCGAGTCGTCGAACCCGATCACCGCCACGTCGTCGGGCACCCGGCGCCCCCGCTCGCGCAGTTCGGTCAGCGCGCCGACCGCCATGACGTCCGACGCCGCGAACACGGCGTCGATCCCCGGGGCGCGGTCGAGGAGGTCGCGCATCGCCGTACGGCCGCCCTCCTCGGTGAAGTCCGAGACCGCGACGAGCCGTTCGTCCGGCGCCGTGCCCCGCTCGGACAGCGCCTCGCGCCAGCCCCTGAGCCTGCTGTTGCCGACGTCCATGTCGAGCGGGCCGGTGATCGTCGCGATCGTCGTGCGTCCGGCGTCGATCAGGTGCCGTACGGCTGTCGCGGCGCCGCCCACGTTGTCGGAGTGGACATGGCTCAGCGACTCGTCGGGCGAGCGCCGGCCCGCCAGGACGGTCGGCATCCGCATCTCTTCGAGCAGGCCCGGCAGCGGGTCGTCGTCGTGGATCGAGACCAGCAGGACGCCGTCCACCCGGCGCGCCGCCGCGAAGCGCGTCAGCCGGTCGAGTTCGCGCCGGTCGCGCACCAGGATGAGCAGCAACTGCATCTCGGTGTCGGCCAGTTCCGTGCTCACGCCTCGGATCACGGCCGAGAAGTACGGCTCCGCCGCCAGCCGGCTCTCGGACTCGGGGATCACCAGCGCGACGCAGTCCGTCCGGCTCGTGACGAGACTGCGCGCCGCCGGGTTGGGTACGTAATTCAGCTTCGTGATGGCCGTCTCGACCGCGGCGCGGGCCTTCGCGCTGACGCCCGGAGCCCCGTTGACGACCCGCGAGACCGTCCCGCGCCCCACCCCCGCGAGCGCCGCGACTGCTTCAAGAGTTGGCCGCTGACCTCGGTGTTTACGGCTGCTCAACGCTTCTCCTCGTCTCCGCCCCGGAGGGCCGCCCTGTTCCCGCCTGCGCAGGGCACTTGACCCGCGACGCACCACGGCGCACCGGTCGGCGCCGGACATCTCCGGGCAACGGAAACGTCTTCAACTCTTGACACGGTGCGACGTTCTCCGCAGAGTCTTCCACAACCGACTGGGAGCGCTCCCATTATCCCGTTCACCGGATGCCGGGCCCGCGTCCGGTGTGTTCAGTTGAGTCACTTTCGGCGCGTCGAGCGCCCCGCAAGGAGGAAGCACATGGGCACCGCCCGTCATCGCTTCGGATCCACCCTCTCCGCTCTCCCGTCCCGCTTCCCGCACCGTTCCCGCAACCGGTCCCCGAAGCGTGTTCCGACGCTCGCCGCGGTCGCGGCGGCCGGTCTGTCCCTCGTCCTCGTCGCCGGCTGCGGAGGTGGCGGTGACACGGGCGAGGCGAAGACGAAGGACGGCAAGACCGTCATCAGCATGGGGCTGTTCGGCGTCATGGGGTTCAAGGAGTCGGGGCTCCTCGACCGGTACATGGAGGAGAACCCCGACATCCTCATCGAGGCCGACGTGGCCGGCGACGAGCAGACGTACTACACCGCGCTCCAGACCCATCTGGCGGCGGGCAGCGGCCTCAAGGACATCCAGGGCATAGAGATCGGCCGGGCCAAGGAGCTGGTCGACACCCGCTCGGACAAGTTCGCCGACCTGTCCAAGACCCCCGGCCTCGACCACTTCCTGCCGTGGAAGTCGAGCCAGGTCACGACCGAGGACGGCAAGCTGCTCGGACTGGGCACGGACATCGGCCCGATGGCGGTCTGCTACCGCAAGGACCTCTTCGAGCAGGCCGGTCTGCCGACCGAGCGCGCCGAGGTGGAGAAGCTGTGGGCGGGCGACTGGTCCAAGTACGTCGACGTCGGCCGGGACTTCAAGGAGGGCAACAAGAAGGCCAAGGTCGCCTTCATGGACAGCTCCAGCGGCCTGTTCAACGCGATGATCTACGGCGATGAGAAGCAGTTCTACGACAAGGACGGCGAACTCATCTACAACGACAACCCCGTCGTCAAGGACGCCTGGAAGCTGGCCGCCGACGCCGCCGAGTCCGGACTGACCGCCAAGCTGCGGCAGTTCCAGCCCGGCTGGGACCCCGGACTGGCCAACGGCACCTTCGCCACGGCGGTCTGTCCGGCGTGGATGCTCGCGCACATCAGCGAGAAGGCCGGCCCCGCGAACCAGGGCAAGTGGGATGTCGCCAGGGCGCCCAAGGGCGCCAACTGGGGCGGCGCGTTCCTCGGGGTGATGGAGAACAGTCCGGTGAAGGAGGAGGCCGCCGACCTCATCGCCTGGCTGACCGCGCCCGAGCAGCAGGCCGTCATCTTCGAGAAGCTCGGCAACTTCCCCTCCTCCCAGGCGGCACTGGACATACCCGAGGTCGCCAACGGCAAGTCCGAGTACTTCAGCGACGCGCCGATCGGCCAGATCTTCGGTGACGCGGCCAAGGAGATCCCGGACGAGCAGGTCCTCGGACGCAAGGACGGCACGATCAAGGACACGTTCTCCTCCGGCCTCCAGCTGATCGAGGGCCAGGGCAAGAGCCCCGACGAGGCGTGGAAGACGACGGACGAGCGCATCAAGAAGCTCACGCGCTGAGTCCACGGGGGAGGACCCGGCGGCCGGCGCCCCTGACCGGCCCGGCCGCCGGGTCACCCACCGGAGACCCGGTCCCCGCCCCTCCAGCAAGCCGCACACCAGCACCGGCACGCACCAGCACCGGCACGCACCAGCACCTCACGCATCAGCACCTCATGCACCAGCACCTCACGAACCAGCACCTCACGAACCCCAAGGAAGGACGCCCCGCGTGGCCACCTCCACCCCGGCAGCCCGCACCGACGGGCAGCCGCCCCCGACACCGGACGGCTCCACCGGGAAGGGCGGCGCCGGCCGCGGCACGGCCTCCGGCCAGTCGCGACGCAACATCCTGCACCGGCTCGACGTACGGGCGGTGCCCTACGCCTTCATCGCCCCGTTCTTCCTGATCTTCGGGGCCTTCGGCCTCTACCCGCTCATCTACACCTTCTGGATCTCGCTGCACCGCGTCGAGCTGTCCACCATGGACATGATGGAGTGGCAGGGGCTCGCCAACTTCACCGAACTCATCGACGACGAGCGGTTCTGGAACGCGCTGACCAACACCTTCACCATCGGGGTCATCTCCACCGTCCCGCAGCTGCTGATGGCGCTGGTCCTCGCCCATCTCCTCAACTACCGGCTCCGTGGCTCCACGTTCTTCCGGGTCGCCGTCCTCACCCCGTACGCCACCTCCATCGCCGCCGCCGCACTCGTCTTCACCATGCTCTTCGAGCGCGACTTCGGCATGATCAACTGGGGCCTGAGCTTCTTCGGCGTCGAGAACGTCGACTGGGAGAACCAGAAATGGCCCGCCCAGTTCGCCATCTCCGCCATCGTCATCTGGCGCTGGACCGGCTACAACGCCCTGCTCTATCTCGCGGCCATGCAGGCGATACCGAGGGACCTCTACGAGGCCGCCGCCATCGACGGCGCGTCACGCTGGCAGCAGTTCCGCCAGGTCACCGTCCCCGGCATCAGCGCCACGATCGTCTTCACCATCGTGCTCTCCACGATCGGCGCGACCCAGCTGTTCGGTGAGCCGCTGATCTTCGGGCAGGGACCGAACGGGATCAGCGGAGGCGCCGACAACCAGTACCAGACGCTGGGACTGCTCCTCTACGAAGAGGGCTGGAAGAACTACCAGATGGGCCGGGCCGCGACCATCGCCTGGGCCATGTTCCTGATCCTCGTCCTCGTCTTCGTCCTCCAGCGCGTCGCCGCCCGCGTCAAGGCGGGCCGGCCGGCACGGGCCGCCAAGGCCGCGAAGAAGGCCAAGTCCACGCCGTCCGCGACGTCCTGACCAGGGAGCAGCAGCCGCATGACCATCGACACCGCACCCGTCCGGGCGGACGCCCGCGACGGGGCTCCCGAGGCCCCCGCGATCCCCGGCCGCCGGAAGCGCCTCGCGCTGCGCCCCGGCGCCGGACGCCAGCACCACGCCGGACCGCTCGCCTACATCCTGCTCGGCATCGCCGCGCTCGTCTCCCTCTTCCCGCTGTACTGGACGGTGGTCGCCGCTTCCACCGACAACACCCGGGTGTCGCAGACCCCGCCGCCCTTCCTGCCCGGCCCGAACCTGCTCAAGAACCTCGGGATCGCCTGGCAGGACGCGGCCATGGGCAAGGCGATGATCAACAGCCTGATCGTCGCCGGCGCCATCGCCCTGTCGACGGTCTTCTTCGCCACCCTGGCCGGCTTCGCCTTCGCCAAACTGCGCTTCCGGGGGCGGAACCTCCTGCTGCTGCTGGTCATCGGCACGATGATGGTGCCGCCGCAGCTCGGAGTCGTCCCGCTGTTCATGATGATGGCCGAGCTCGGCTGGGGGCAGACACTCCCGTCCGTCATCTTCCCGACCCTGGTCAGCGCCGTCGGCGTGTTCTTCATGCGGCAGTACCTCAAGGAGGCGCTGCCCGACGAACTCATCGAGGCGGGGCGCCTGGACGGCGCGCACTCCCTCCGTATCTTCTGGAGCATCGTGCTGCCGATCGCCCGGCCGCCCATGGCCGTCCTCTTCATGATCACGTTCGTGCACGCGTGGAACGACTTCTTCTGGCCGTTCATCGCACTCGACATGACCAACCCCACGGTGCCCGTCGCACTCACCCAGCTCAGCGCGGGCTATGTGCGCGACCAGTCCGTGATCATGGCGGGCGCGCTGCTCGGCACCCTGCCGCTGCTGGCGATGTTCATCGTCTTCGGCCGTCAGATAGTCGGCGGAATCATGCAGGGAGCGGTCAAGGGCTGACTCCCCGGCTCCCGAGCCCCCGCCCCGCGCGCTCCGTGCTGCCTCCTGTCCCCCTCGCCCACACGGGCGCCACGGAGGGCACCGCGCGGCCCAACACCCGGCACACGGCACACAGTTCAACTCCTGAAAGGGGCCCTCGTGGCCACATCCCCCTCCGTCAGAGTCTTTCCGCCCGAGTTCCTCTGGGGCACCGCGACCGCCGCCTACCAGATCGAGGGCGCCGCACGGGAAGCCGGCCGCACCCCCTCCATCTGGGACGTCTACTCCCGCACCCCGGGCAAGGTCCGCAACGGCGACACCGGTGACATCGCGGCCGACCACTACCACCGCTGGCGCGAGGACACCGCGATCATGTCGGACCTCGGCGTCGGCGCGTACCGCTTCTCGGTCTCCTGGCCACGTGTCCGGCCCACCGGCACCGGCCCGGTCTCCCAGGAGGGCCTGGACTTCTACCGCCGTCTCACCGACGACCTCCTCGCCAAGGGCATCGAACCGGTCGTCACCCTCTACCACTGGGACCTCCCGCAGCACCTGGAGGAGGCCGGCGGCTGGCCCGAGCGGCGTACGGCCGAACTCTTCGGGGAGTACGCGGCCCTGGTCGCCGACGCGCTCGGCGACCGGGTCAAGACCTGGACGACACTCAACGAGCCGTGGTGCAGCGCGTTCCTGGGCTACGGCTCCGGTGTGCACGCCCCCGGCCGTACCGACCCCGTCGACGCGCTGCGCGCCGCCCACCACCTCAATCTCGGCCACGGGCTGGCGGTACAGGCGCTGCGCGACCGGCTCCCGGCGGACGCGCGGCTCTCCGTCACGCTCAACCTCCACCACGTACGGCCCCTGACCGACAGCGAGCCGGACCTCGACGCGGCCCGCCGGATCGACGGGCTCGCCAACCGGGTCTTCACGGGACCGATGCTGGACGGCGCGTACCCCGAGGACGTCATGGCGGACACCGCGTCGCTCACCGACTGGTCCTTCGTCCGGGACGGCGACACGGCGCTGATCAACCGCCCGCTGGACTTCCTCGGCGTCAACTACTACTCGCCGACGCTCGTCTCCCACCACGCGGGACCCCCGGCCCACGGGTCGGACGGTCACGGTATGAGCGACCACAGCCCGTGGCCGGGCGCCGACAACGTGGCCTTCCACCAGACACCCGGTCCGCGGACCGCCATGGGCTGGACGATCGATCCGCAGGGCCTGTACGAACTGCTGATGCGGGTACGCCGCGATCACCCCGGACTGCCGGTGATGATCACGGAGAACGGCGCGGCGTTCGACGACTACGCGAACCCCGAGGGCGAGATCAACGACCCCGAGCGGATCGACTATCTGCGCGACCACCTCACCGCCGTGCACAGCGCCATCGAGTCCGGGGCCGACGTACGCGGCTACTTCCTGTGGTCGCTGCTCGACAACTACGAGTGGGGCTACGGGTACAGCAGGCGCTTCGGGGCGGTGTACGTCGACTACGCGACCCAGCGGCGCACCCCCAAGGCCAGCGCCCACTGGTACGCCAAACTCACCCGCAGCGGCAGTCTGACCGCCGTCGCCCCGGGTGACGCGGCGGCCGCCGGACGGTAGAACCCGGCCACGCGCGCTACGATCCGGTCATGTCCCGGATCGTCCTGGCCCCGCCGTACCGCACCACCGCCGACCAGGGCTGACGCGCGAAGGAGCGAGTGCCGATGCCCAAGAAGCCCGACCCCGTCGACGCCCTCCTCAGGTCGGGGCCGCGGCGTACGCGGCTGCCCGGACCGGCGGAGCGGGCGAGGCTGCGCGGCGACTACGGCCTCACACAGGCCGAGGTCGCCGCGGCGCTCGACGTGACACGGGCGACGGTCGCGGGGTGGGAGTCCGGCCGCAGCGAGCCGCAGGGCGCCACGCGTGCCGCGTACGCGAAACTCCTGGAGGGCATGGCGGCCCAACTGGCGCCCGCGCAGCCGGAGCCGGGGGCAGAGCCGGGGCAGGGGCAGGAGCGGGTACGGACGCCCGCCCCGGCCCGCGCGACGGCCCCGGCTCCGGTACGGGCACCCGCCCCTGCCCCGGAGCCCTCGGCCGGGACAGCGCCCGCCCCGGCCCCGGCCTCCCCGGGGCCTCCCCGGCCGGCGGTCGCCCGGCAGGGGGCCGCACCGAGGAGGAGCGCGCCACGCCGGCCCGCCACCGCCCCCACCGCCGAACTCCCCGCTCCCGGGCCCCAGTTCGCCAACGGCCCGCTCGCCGTGCTCGACGGCGACAGGAGCGCCTACTGCGCCGGCGGCCTCGTCCTGAGCTGCCCGGCCGAGGACATCCCCGCGCTCGTCGAGTGGGCGCTCGGCGACGCCGCGCTCGGCGCGCCCCGGCTGGACCGCTACGGCAGGGACTCCGATCCGCTGATCGTCCTCACCGAGTCCGCCGCGGTGCGCCTCGGTCTGCCCGCCGTACTGGAGGACCGGCGCGGTCTGCGGCTGCCCGACGACCACAAGGTCAACAAGCAGCTCGCCAGGGCCAAATGGACGCTGACCAAGCGTGGCTTCGGCCCCTGGGCCCGTATCTACCGCCCGGCACGCGAAGGGCGCCGCCAGTGCGTGCAGCTCGCCGTACTCCCGTGGGACGCGCTCGACCAGCGCGGCTGGCCCGGCGCGGCGACTCTGCCGCCCGCCGAACTGGCCCATGTGCTCGGCGCGTACGCGGCGAGGGTCATCACCCCGTGCGGCTCCACCGCCGTCTCCGGACTGGAGCTGATGACCGCCCTGCGCCCGCCGACCCGGCCGGTGAAGGACGCCGCGACCGGCACCTGGACCTCCGGCCCCGTGCCCGGCTCCCTCACCCGGGCCGTGGACCCCGCGCCGCCCGAGGCACCCGACGAACACCCCGTCGTCGCCGCGCTCCACCCACGAGGCCACTGGCGCACCCCCGACGAGGTCATCGACGAGGAGGCACACGACTGGATCCGCGATCCGCAGCTGCTCACCGACGCCGAGTGCGCCAGGAAGTACGCGGTCGGCATCGACGTGAACACCGCCTTCCTCGCCGCCGCGAACCGCCTGCCCGTCGGCCTCGGCGAGCCCGTCCACCTCACCTCGCCCGCCTTCGACAAGGCGCTGCCCGGCAGCTGGCTGATCGATCTGTCGGGCATCGAGATGGACCCCCGGCTGCCCTCGCCGTTCACCCCGCGCGGCAGCCGCCCCACCGGACCTGCCTGGTATGCCACGCCGACCGTCGCGTACGCGCACGAGCTGGTCGCCACCTACGGACTGCCCGTCACCCTCCGCCCCCTCGAAGCGTGGGTGCGCCCCGACCACGGCCCGTACCTGGACCCCTGGTACAAACGGCTCGCCGACGCCTACCGGACGACGATGGCCGAACTCGGCGTCACCGGCGACCTCGACGAGCACGCCTTCCTCGCCGCGATGGAGACCCACAAGCAGACCGACCCCGCGTCGGCCGCCGTCCTCGCCGCGATCAAGTCGACGGTCAAGGGCGGCATCGGCAAGCTCCGCGAGCGCCCCCAGGGCGCCGGATACCGTCCCGGTGAGCGCTGGCCCGCCCTCAAACGCCCCACCTGGCGGCCCGACATCCGCGCCGCGGTCATCGCCACCGCGCGCGTCAACATGCACCGCAAACTCCTCAGAACCGCCGTCGCCAGCCAGTCCGCGCCGCCGCCGGCCGGACGGCTGCACTTCGCCGACGACGCGCTCCTGCCGGTCGCGCTGCTCTCCGACGGTGTCGTCTTCCTCTCCGACAGCCCGAGCCCGCTCGGTCTGCTGCCGCGCGCCGCCGACGGCAGACCGGCCCCCGGTGCCTTCCGGCTCGGCGTCAGCCCCGGCATGGTCAAGCACGAGGGCACCAAACCACTGCTCTGGGCGGCCCAGTTGCTGGACGAGGGCCTCAACCCGGCGCGGCACATCAAGGACGGCGTCGACGCCGTCGCCGAAGGGGAGTAGCGGTCGTGGGCATCGTCGGAGACAGCATCACCAAGGCCGCGGAGAACACCGCGACCCGTCCGATCCCGAAGTCGGCGGGCGCGCGGATACGGTTCCTCGTGAAGAAGGAGAAGGGTTCCACCCGCGCCGTCGCGCGCCGGCTCGGCTGCTCCCAGCGCACCGTCGAGCGCTATCTGCGGGGTGACCTCAAGCGTCCGAGGGCCGCGCTCGCCGAACGGCTGGCGGCGGAGGTGCGCAAGGACTGGCAGCCCCGCATCCGCAAGGAGGCGATGACGAAGGCCGCCACGAGCACGGGCATCGTGGTCGAGACGCGTGCCCGCTTCGGCTTCACGGCGGCGGCCGGCTCCACCGACGACCCCCGGATGCGGCGCATCACCCAACAGCTCCCGCCCCGGGTCGCCGCCCGCCTCCTCGCCGCGCACGAGACCGGCGCGAACGAGGGTGAACTGCGCGGCATCGTCGCCGAGGGGCTCCAGGAGCAGTACTTCAAGGACAACGGCCGCCGGGCGACCGGCCTCGAAGTGGAGTTCACCGACCTGGACTACGTCGAGATGGGCCTCTGACGAGGCGTACGGAGCACCCGTCGCCCGCCGGAGAACAGCCGCTCGGAGCGGCCCGGCCCTTCGACGCGGTGCTCTGTGACGTCGACGGGGTCATCCGTTTCTTCGACCTGTCCGGGGTGACCCGTCTCGAACGGGCTGCGGGACTACCGGAAGGCACCACGGCGTCCGTCGCGTTCGCGCCCCAGAACGATCTGCCGTTGCTGCTGGGGCGGATCACCCGCGAGGAGTGGGCGGACTCGATCGTCCGGGGTCTGCTTCCGCGCGTCGCGCCGTACGAGGCCGGGGCCCTGGCACGGGCGTTCAGCACCGCCGGCTTCCGGGCGGACGAGACGGTCGTGGAACTGCTCCGGCGGGTCCGGGAGCACTGCCCGCTGGTGCTCGTCAGCAACGCCCCCGGTGGCTCGACGACGATCTGGCCCGGCTCGGGCTGACCGGGCTCGCGCACAGTGTCGTCAACAGCTCACTGGTGGGCGTGGCCAAGCCGGACCGCCGGATCTACGAGATCGCCGCCGGGCGCGCGGGCGTGGCCCCGGACCGCTGCCTCTTCGTGGACGACCGGCGGGAGAACGTGGACGCCGCCGTCGCGCTCGGCATGACCGGGGTGCTGCACCGCGACGCCGCCGATCTGCGTACGGCGCTGCTCCCGGTCACCGGGCGAGGCGGCGCAGCTTGAGGGTGTTGTCCGTGCGCGTGCCCGACCGGCCGTCGGGCCTGGTCTGGATCCGCTCGTGCTCGTCGCTGAGCAGCACCTCCCACCCCCCGTCGGGCAGTTCGAGCGATTCGAGGACCTCGGCGGGCGTGGGGAGGTGCACCTCGGGGTGCGGGCGGGGCTCCCAGGACGGGAGTCCGGCGTGCCCCACGATCAGGAGCACCCCGCCGGGCGCGACGGCCGCGGCGGCGTCGCGCAGGATCCGCTCGCGGGGCATGTCGCCCGGTGAGTGCAGGAACTGCGCCGAGACCAGTTCGAACGTCCCGGCGGGGAAGGAGACCGCCAGATCGTGCCGCTGCCAGTCGATTCGGCCGGCGGCGTCCGGGTCCGCCGCGACGGCGTGCCGCCCGGCCCTGGCGAGGGCGACCCCGGAGACGTCGACGGCGGTGACCCGCCACCCTCGGGCGGCCAGCCAGATGCTGTCGGCGCCTTCGCCGCAGCCCAGGTCCAGGGCCCGGCCGGGCTCCAGTCCGGCGGCCTCCCTGACCAGGACCGTGTTGGGGTCACCGCTCCAGATCCGGTCGCTCTCGCCGTAACGGGAGTCCCAGAACTCCTGGTTGGTGCCGCCGGCCGTCCCCCTGTCGGTGCCGCCGGCCGTTCCGCCGTCCGTAGCCGCACCGGTGCGGACGTCCGCACCGCTCTGACCCTGGGCCATCGATGTCTCCTCACGTCTTTTCGGAGATGCTCGGTCCAGGGCCGGCGGATTGACAAACCTTCTTGCCGAGGTGGCAAATGGAGGGATGGCTGACGACGACCTCTCGACCGTCCTGGACGGTGTGGGACCGCGACTGCGGGCCCTGCGCCACGACCGCGGGACGACGCTGGCCCAGCTGAGCGAGTCGACCGGGATCTCGGTGAGCACCCTGTCCCGGCTGGAGTCCGGCGGACGCAGACCGACCCTGGAACTGCTCCTGCCGCTCGCCAGGGCGTACGGCGTGCCGCTCGACGAACTGGTCGACGCGCCGGCGACCGGCGACCCCCGGGTGCACATGCGCTCCTATCAGCGGCACGGCATGACCATCGTGCCCCTGACCCGCCATCTCGGCGGTCTGCACGCGTACAAGCAGATCATGCCCGCCGGACGGCAGCAGACCGGTGAGCCGGAGCAGCGGGTGCACGAGGGCTACGAATGGCTCTACGTACTGGCGGGCAGGCTCCGGCTGCGGCTGGGCGAGCACGACCTGGTGCTGGGCGCGGGGGAGGCCGCTGAGTTCGACACCCGTACCCCGCACGGCTGGGCCAACGCGGGCCCGGAAGCGGTCGAGTTCCTCAGTATCTTCGGCCGGCAGGGGGAGCGGATGCACGTACGTGCCCGGCCCGCCGGGCAGTGAACAGCGCCCCGGCCAGGGGCCGTAGGAGATGCCGGGCGATCCAGAGCGTGTGCCGCGCCCCGGAGGCGATCCGCTCGCGCAGCGGATCCGCGTCGGGGACCGCCGGCCCCGGTCCCGCTACGGCGGCGCCGCCCGCGCGCAGGACATCACCGGCGAGTGCGGCGAGATAGCGGTGGCCGCGCCGGTTGGGATGCAGCCGGTCGACGGAGACGATCCCGGCCCCGTCCACACGGGCCGCCGTGCGCGCTTCCACCATCCACGCCCCGTGGCGGCGCGACACCCGCTCGATGACCTCGTTCGCCTCGGCGGTCCGGCGCCGCAGCTCCGCCCGTCTCGCCCGTGACACGGGCAGTACGGCGGCGACGTCGTGCAGCGTCATGGTCAGCACACCGACCGTCGCCGCCCCGCTGAGCCCGGCGAGCACTTGCGCGTAGTCCTCCTCGAAGCGCGCGATGTCGAAGTGCCCGGCGATGACGTCGTTGACCCCGATCACGCATGTGATGTACGCGGGCGCGAGCGCGACGGCACGCTCCAGTTGACCGGCGCGCAGGGCGGCGACGGTGGAGCCGCTGCGCGCGAGGTTCGCGGCGAGTTCCGGCCGCGGGGCCGGTACGCCGATGTCGCCGGGGCGCCGCACCGGCTCCGTCGTCAGATAGTGGATCCAGCCCCTGAGCGTGCCGCCCCGGTTCGGATCGCCGACTCCCTCGCTGAGGCTGTCGCCGACGGCGACGAGACTCCCCGCCCGCATAGTCATATCCATGACTAATAAAGTAGGTGAGTAATCACGCTTCGGGAAGCCCGGGACCGCCCGGATAGGGTGACGCCATGTCTCTGCGGCACGCCGTGCTGGCAGCCCTGATCCAGGGCGAGGCCAGTGGTTACGAACTCACCAAGCGCTTCGACGTCGGAGTGGCCAACTTCTGGCACTCGCGGCCCCAGCAGCTCTACGCGGAGCTCACCCGGCTGCACGCGGACGGGCTGGTCCGGGCTACCGAAGTGGTGCAGGAGTCCCGGCCGAACAAGCGGCTGTACTCGCTCACCGACACGGGCACCCGGGCACTGGTCGACTTCGCGGCCGGGCCGCTGCGGCCGACGAACCTGCGCGACGAGCTGACCGTGGCCGTGCAGTGCGCCGACGTGGTCGAGCCCGAGGCGCTGCTCGCCCACCTCGGACGCCGGGCCGACGAGGCACGGGAGAAACTGGCCGCGCTCCGCCGTACGGAGACCTCGATCCTGTCGGGCCGCGACGAGGAGGAGTTCGTACGGACCACGGGCCACCTCGGGCCCTATCTGACCTGCCGGCGCGGCATCCGCTACGAGGCCGACACACGCGAGTGGTGCGAGTGGGCGGCCGGCCTGCTCCGTGCCCGGCAGCGGGCGGCGCGCCCCTCCTGAGACCCCTCAGCCCTCGGCGGGCGCGATGGACGCGAGCAACGAGGACACCACACGCTCCGTCGACGCCGCCATGTCCACCGACTCGGGCGACAGCAGCCACTGCACCTGGAGCCCGTCCATCACGGCGATGATCGCGTTCGCCACGTTCTCGACGTCCAGGTCCTCACGGGCCTCGCCCAGTTCGGCCGCCTCGCGCAGCGCGTCCGCCACGAAGGCCCGCAGCCCGGTGTACCGGTTGCGGAAGTAGTCCTGCGCGGGGTGCCGGTCGGTGACGCTCTCCGCCGAGAGCACCGCGTACAGCCGCACGATGCCCTCACGTTCGGCGTTGCGGCGGGTGGTGTCGATCAGATGGCGCAGGAAGGCGAGACCGCGGGGGCGGTCGGGGCCGAGCTGCTCTATGTCGGTCTGGTCCCGCAGTTCGAGGACGCTCGTCAGAAGCAGTTCCTTGGAACGGAAGTAGTGCAGCACTCCCGCCTGGGTGAGTCCCGCGCGATCCGCGATCTCCGCGAGTGACGCGTTGTTGTAGCCGCGCGCCGCGAACGTCTCCATGGCGATGCGCAGGATCTCCTCGCGCCGCTGCCGCGCACCCGGGCTGCGCGGCTTGCGCGGCTGGGCGGACCCTGTCGGGGCGCCGGCCCGTTCCCCCGCTCGTCTGTTGCTCACCGGGCGCAGTCTACGGCTCTCCGGATCACCGTCCGGGCCCCGGCGGGGCGCCGGGAGTCCCGTCCGCAACAAGTTCCGCACGACGACTTACTAAGTACTTAGTAAGCGTGCTTTCATGTCGCCGATGCGCCACCCCGGCCACGGCGCGGGACACCCCGGGCCGCAGGCGATTCGTTCGACACACGAACCGGCAGGAGCCCCCACGTATGCGAAGAACCCTGCACAGAAACGTCGTTCGCAAAGCCGTCGTCGCGCTCAGCGTGCTCACGCTGGGCGGCAGTCTCGGACTCACCGCGTCCGGGACCGCGCAGGCCGCCGATCCCACCGCCCAGGTGTGGATCTCCACGGCCGACGGGAGCCGCAAGCTGACCTCGGCGGGCCAGATCACCTTCAACTCCTCGCCGCAGGCGGTCGACATCAACGTCAACCCGGCCCAGCGCGAACAGCAGTTCACCGGCGCGGGCGCCTCCGTCACGGGCGCGGCCGGCCATCTGATCAACCAGCTTCCGGCCGCCCAGAAGAACGCGCTGATGGCCTCGCTCTTCTCCTCCCAGGGCGACGGCATCGGCATCAACTACCTGCGCCAGCCGCTGGGCGGCACCGACTTCAACCAGGGCGCCGCCTACACCTACGAGGACAACCAGGGCGACTTCAACCTGGGCCGTGACCACGAGGCGATCATCCCCGTCCTCAAGCAGGCCGTGTCGATCAACCCCGCCATCCGCTTCATGGGCAGCCCCTGGACGCCGCCCGCGTGGATGAAGACCAACAACAGCCTCAACGGCGGCAGTCTGCGCACCGACCGCTACCAGAACTACGCCGACTATCTGGTGAAGGCCATCCAGGGCTACCAGCAGCAGGGTCTCAAGCTCACCGACCTCACCGTGCAGAACGAGCCCGAGTTCGCGACGAGTTACCCGTCGATGAGCATGACCGCCTCCGAGCAGGCGGCGTTCTTCAAGGTGCTCGACCGCACGCTCACGGCGGCGAACCTGCCCACCAACCTGCTGGCCTACGACCACAACTGGGACCACCCGAACTACCCGCTCCAGGTCTTCTCCGAGACGCCCGGCATGAACCGCGTCATCGGCGCGGCCTTCCACTGCTACGGCGGCCAGCCCACCAGCCAGTCGCAGATCAGGCAGGCCGGCAAGCGGGTCTTCTTCACCGAGTGCTCGGGCACCGACAGCGACAACCCGGCCAACACCTTCGCCGACACGCTGAAGTGGCACGCCGAGAACCTCGTCGTGGCCAATATGCGCAACGGCGGCGAGACCACGATCATGTGGAACCTCGCGCTGAACCAGAGCGGCGGCCCCCACCAGGGCCACTGCGCCACCCGCTGCAACGGCGTGGTCGAGATCAACGGCGGCACGGTCACGCGCAACGCCGAGTACTACGTCCTCGGACATCTGACCAAGTTCGTCAAGCCCGGTGCCACCCGCATCGGTTCCACCAGCCAGGGCGCGGGCGGCGTGCAGAACGTCGTCTGGCAGAACCCGGACGGCGGAAAGGCGGCGTACGTCGTCAACGGCGCGAGCGCGGCCAGGACCTTCTCGATCACGGACGCCGGACGCTCGGCCACCTACACGCTGCCGGCGGGTGCCGTCGCCACCCTCGTCTGGACCGGGACCGACAGCGGCAACCCGGGCAACGGGAACATCGACCCGGCCACCTGGTACCAGGTCGTCAACTCCGGCTCCGGCGCCTGCCTCGACGCGACCGGCTGGGGCACGGCGGACGGTACCGGACTCCAGCAGTGGTCCTGCTCCGTCCCGGCCGCGAACAACCAGACCTGGCAGTTCAGACCCACCAGCAACGGCTACTACCAGGTCGTCAACCGGCACGCGAACAAGGTGTGGGACATCGACGGCGGCCCCACCGCCACCGCCGACGGAGCACGCGCGCATCTGTGGAGCTACACCGGCGGCACCAACCAGCAGTGGCAGCCGCAGCGGATCGGCACCACCGACCGCTACCGGTTCGCCGCCAGACACAGCAACAAGTGCCTGACCGTGAGCGCCGGCACGGTCAACGGCGCCACGCTCACCCAGCAGCCCTGCACCGAGGCGGCCGGCCAGACCTTCCGGCTGGCAGCACAGGCGTAGCGCCCGGCGGCCGGTGAGCCATGGTCAAGGGCTCACCGGCCGCCGGACGACAGAGCCCGACGACAGCCCGGGGATCAGAGGTCGAGCACCGCGCGCAGGGCCTGGCTGATGCGGTCCATCACCGCCTTGTCGACCGAACCGAGCGGCTTCGCACCGTCGAAACGGGTGACTCTCAGCTGCTGGAGGTTGACCGCGACGGCCGTGGACGGCAGTGGGTGGTCGATCACCACGGACATCGCCGTGTCGGGGTAGCGCCCGGCGTCGTGCAGGACGACGGTCAGGACCGCCCCGTACGCCTCCTCCAGACCCTCCAGCGAGACGATGAGGACGTTCCGCCCGTCGCCGAGCGTCCAGATCTCACCACGTTTCACAGGGCGTCGCCCTCGCCGCCCAGGTCCTCGCCGAGCCCGAGCGACGCCAGCCGGCGGGCGGAGTCCAGTACGGCCTGCCGCTGGGCGGCCCGCACGATGTAGGCGTTCAGGGACAGACCGGCCGCCGCCGCCCCCGCTTTGATCGATGCGTTGATCTCGTCCGGGATACGGAGCGTCATTGCGGTCATGCGACCGACCATAGCAACCGGGCGACGGTTGCACCATGCGGTGTCATCCGGTGGCACCGTGGAACGGTTCTCCGGCGGGTGGCAGGCCCGCCGCACAGGGCCTGGAGCGCGCCGTCGAACGCGTGACCGGGCGGGGCGCCGAAGCCGATCACCAGCCCCTCGCGCGGTGGGATCGTGCTGCCGGGTGCCGGAACCCCGGCGCGCGGTGAGCAACCCCTCGGCGACGAGTTCGGCGTACGCCTCGCCGACGGTGTCGCGGGGGAACCCAGATCCACGGCGACCGTGCGGTGCGGGGGCAGGCGCGTGCCGGGCGCCGGCCGGCCCGACGCGATGGCCTCCCAGGGCGAGCGTCGACCGCGCACGGCGCGATCCCCGCCCGCTCGGCTCCGGATGGAGATCCGTCCCCACGGCGGGCCCGCGTCGGCGGAATCGACCCGCCGGTCCGACAGGGGAACGCACCGTACCCAGCGGCTCGTCCGTCACCCGGGCCGGGCGCCGGCGCGGCACACGCCCCCGGAGGCGATTTGCCGACCCGGCAAGTTCCCTTGGCCGCGAAGCGACGGCCGCCGAATGATGGTCAGCGGAAACGATCACCCCGAGGAGGAGCACATGCCGGAGCCCACCACGCCGCACGCGGCAGCCCCCGCCGCCGCCCCGGCGGGCGCCGAACACCGTCTCGTGGACGTCCCCGGCGGCCGTATCCACCTCGTGGAGCAGGGCACCGGCCCCCTCGTCCTCATGGTCCACGGCTTCCCCGAGTCCTGGTACGCCTGGCGCCACCAGCTGCCCGCCCTCGCCGCCGCCGGATACCGCGCGGTGGCCGTCGACGTACGCGGCTACGGCCGCTCCTCGAAGCCCCCGGCCGTCGAGGACTACCGGATGCTCGCCCACGTCGCCGACAACGCCGGAGTCGTCCGCGCGCTCGGCGAGGAGACCGCCACGATCGTCGGCCACGACTGGGGGTCGAACATCGCCGCGAGCTCGGCGCTGCTGCGCCCCGACGTCTTCACGGCCGCGGCGCTCCTCGGAGTCCCCTACGCGCCGCGTGGCGGCCCCCGCCCGACCGAGGCGTTCGCGCGGATCGGCGGCGACGAGGAGTTCTATGTCGGCTACTTCCAGACCCCCGGCCGCGCCGAGGCGGAGATCGAACCCGACGTGCGCGGATGGCTCGCCGGGTTCTACGCGGGTGTCTCGGGCGACACGATGCCGCCGGAGGGCGAGGGCGGTCTCTTCTTCGTGCCGCCCGGCGGCAGACTCCGCGACCGGTTCCCCGCCGGCCGGTTGCCCGCCTGGCTCTCGGAGGCCGATCTCGACCACTACGCGGGCGAGTTCGAGCGGACCGGGACGACCGGGGCGCTCAACCGCTACCGCAACGTCGACCGGGACTGGGAGGACCTGGCCGCCTGGGACGGCGCCCCGCTCACCCAGCCCTCCCTCTTCATCGGCGGTGGCCGCGACGCCTCCCTCACGTGGATGTCCGACGCCGTACGGGACTTCCCCCGCACCCTCCCCGGCCTGGCCGCCTCGCACATCCTCGAAGGCTGCGGCCACTGGGTTCAGCAGGAGCGCCCGGCAGAGGTCAACGCGCTCCTGACGCGGTGGCTGGACGCGCTGCCGGCGCGCTGACCCCCGGCCGCGGGCGGGCGCGACCGTCCGGTCGCCCCCATCGACCGGTCCGATCACCCGAACGGTGGCACCCGGGCGCCACGGCTGAGCCCGGGAACCGGGCCACCCCGCGGACCCGGAACGGCGGGCCCCCCGGGGCGGTCGCGAGGCGCCGCCGGACGTTACCCGGGGTCCGGACACCGCCACCGACCAGACCGGAACGAAAGGGGGAAACGGCGCGGAACGGCGAGAATGAGCGAACCGAACGCGACTGATCAGTTCGATCAGGTCAAGGAGTGAACTCAGTGGTGAACGCCGACGTCCGGCCGACGGGGCCGGCTCTGCCGACGGGCCGTGGCGACCTCAGCTACGGAGTCGTACGAGCCCTGCGTGGCCGCCCCGGTTCCAGGACCCCCCTTCCGCCGGGCGCCGCGGCGGACGCCGCCGACCCGTACGGCGAGGACCTGCACCTCGCGCTCTACCTCTGCTACGAACTGCACTACCGCGGGTTCTGCGGCGTCGACCCCGGCTGGGAGTGGGACCCGGCGCTGCTCGCCGTCCGCGCCGATCTCGAACGCCGCTTCCTGGACGCCCTGCGGGCGGACACCAAACGCCGTACCGACGTCGGCGAGGCGCTCGCCGATCTCCTCGTCGAACCGCCGGACGGCACGAGCACGTCCCACTACCTCAAGGACGAGGGAGAGCTGTGGCACCTGCGTGAGTACGCCGCCCAGCGCTCCGTCTACCACCTCAAGGAGGCCGACCCGCACGCCTGGGTGATCCCACGGCTGCGCGGCAGGGCCAAGGCGGCGATGGCCGCGGTCGGGTTCGACGAGTTCGGCGCGGGCCGGGCGGACCGGATCCACTCGCGCCTCTTCGCCGGCCTCATGACGGACCTGGGCCTGGACACGGCGTACGGCCGGTACCTCGACGCGGCGACGGGGGAGATGCTGGCGAGCGTCAACCTCATGTCGATGTTCGGTCTGCACCGCGCGCTGCGCGGCGCCCTGGTGGGGCACTGCGCCGCCGTCGAGACGGTCTCCTCGCCCACGTCCCGCAGACTGGCGGAGGCCATGCGCCGCACGGAGGCCGGAGAGGCGGCCGTGCACTTCTACGCCACCCATGTGGCGGACGACGCCTCCCGCGGACGGCTCGTCCGCCACGAGGTCGTCGGCGGACTGCTGGAGGACGAGCCATGGCTGGAGGGGGACGTGGCCTTCGGCGTCGACGCCACCGGCGTACTGGAGGCGCGCCTCGCCGACAAGCTGCTCCCCGCCTGGCGCGACGGCCTCTCCGGCCTGCGCGCCCCCCTGTGAGCACCCCCCTGTGAACCGCGTCGTCCCCGCCCCCTCACCGAGAGGGCGGGGACAGCCTCGTCACGAACCGAGCGACCGCGCCGTGACCGGCGTGCTGAGCGCCTGCTGGCCTCCGCTGGCCAGCATCCGCACCTCGCCCCGGTCGCTGATCTCCGCGCGCACGATCCCCGTGTCGTCCTCGTAGACGGGAAACCCGCCCGCGCCGGCCCTGGCCGTACGCCGCACCGTCACCACGTCCCGTTCGACGTCCTCCCGTGGCACCGGCGGACCGGCCGGGTCCGCCGGCGCGGGTTCCTCGAACACCAGCTCGTAGCGTTCCGGGTACATGGGGCCTCCTCCCGCGATGGGCACCACCACCCATCGTCACCCCGTCGGGCGATCCTCGCCTCCGGCGCGGCGGGGGGCGGCCGGGAGCGCCCGGCCGTGCCCTCAGGAGACGCGGGCGACTCCCGCGTACACGGCGTTCTCCTCGGCCTCGGGAGCGGCCGTGTCCTTGTACCAGTCGGGCCCGGTGACGAGTCCGGGCTCGACGAGGTCGAGACCGTCGAAGAACCGCGCCACCTCGTCGCGGGTACGGAACCTCAGCTCGATACCGCCCTTGCCGTAGGTCCCGGTGATCTGGGCCTCCAGCTCCTTGTGGAAGTCGAAGGTGCCGTGCGACAGCACCAGATGGCTGCCGGGCGCCAGCGCGTCGACGAGGGTGCGGGTGATGTCGTACGGGCCGTCGCTGTCCGGGATGAAGTGCATCAGCGCGATGAGGGAGACCGCCACCGGCCGGTCGAAGTCCAGGTGCCCCCGCGCGTGGTCGAGGATCGCCTTGGGCTCGCGTACGTCCGCCTCGATGTAGTCGGTCGCGCCCTCCGGGCTGCTGTAGAGCAGCGCCTCGGCGTGCCGCAGGACGATCGGGTCGTTGTCCGTGTAGACGACCCGCGCCCTCGGGTTGATCTCCTGGACTATCTGGTGGAGGTTCGGGGCGGTCGGGATACCGGTGCCGATGTCGAGGAACTGGTCGACGCCCTGGCCGGCCAGCCACGCGGACGCGCGGTGCATGAAGGCGCGGTTCTGTCTGGCGCTGCGCTTGCCCAGATCGGGCAGCTGCTCCCCGACGGCCCGGTCGACGGGGTAGTTGTCCTTGCCGCCCAGCAGCCAGTCGTACACCCGTGCCGGGTGGGGCTTGCTCGTGTCGACCTGGGACTTGGGTGTACCTGCGTTCATGCGGTGCTCCGTTGGCTTTCTGATCCGGGGGAGGGGGGCGGGAACAGGGAGTGGCGGGCCGGCGGGGGTTCGGCACCGGGCCCGCCGGTCACAGCGTGGCGCGGAAGTCGGACAGTAGCTGCTTCGTACGGCTCGCGGACTCCGCGTGGGCCACCATCCGGTCCATGGCCTCCATGTGTTCGGAGACCTCGCTGTCCTCGTCGAGATAGAGCGCGCCGGTCAGATACTCGATGTAGACCATGTCCCGGACCTCGGGGATGCCGAAGCGGAACAGCACGAAGGGGCTGTACGTGCCGGGGTGGTGTCCCGCGGCGAACTCGGCGATCTGGAGCGTCACGTTCGGCAGCTCGCTCGCCTCGATCAGCCGGTCGACCTGCGCGCGCATCACGTCCGGCGAACCGACCCGGCGCCGCAGCACCGTCTCGTCCAGCACGGCCCAGAAGACGGGTGCGCCGGCGCCGGTCAGCAGCGACTGGCGCTCCAGGCGCAGCGCGACCTGCCGGTCGATCCGCGTCGGGTCGGACATCTGCTGCCCCAGGGCGCCACGGGTCAGGATCTGCCTCGCGTACTCCTCGGTCTGGAGAAGCCCCGGCACGAAGTGCGGCTCGTAGCACCGGATGGTCACCGCGGCCTCTTCGAGGCTGACGTAGCCGCTGAACCAGTCGGGGAGCACATCGTGGAACCGCTGCCACCAGCCGGGCTTGTTGGCCTCGTCGGCCAGCCGGAGGAAGACCTCGATCTCGTCCTCGGGGACGTGGTAGGCGGGAAGCAGGATCTGGAGGTACGGGACCTTGAGCGCGACCTCCGCCATCTCCATCCGGCGCACGGTCGCGGCCGTGACCCGCAGCAGCTGACCTGCCTGGTCCCGGGTCAGTCCCGCCTTCTCGCGCAGCGCCAACAACTGCCTGCTGAGGACGATCTGACCGATCGTCGGAGCCGACCGTGGCTCGCTCATCGCACACCCCCGAGCACCGCCGCAGCCATGGCGGACAGTGTGCCACAGCAACTGCCCACCATGGCGGGTCTGTTGATCATTACCGGTCTTCGGGCGGTCCCCAGGACCGCCGCGCTCAGTCTTTCCATTTCCTCAGCTCGATCCTGGCGTCCGCGGGCTCCGCCCGGTCATGCGGGCTTCAGTCCCGGACTACCCGCTTCCGTGACGAATGACGCCGCTCTGGTGAGTGCGGAGCCCGGTTTCGTCACGGCGGTGAGCGTGTTGAAGGTGACCGTCGCCCGGTCGTCGGTGAGTGTGAACGTGGTGTAACCCCGGCGCCCGTTGTAGTACTTCAGGTGCGGGTTGGCGGTGGTGAGGTTGGACCAGTTGGACGGCTTCTCCGCGCCGTCCATGCCGCTGCTCACCGATGTCGTGGCGATCTCCGTGCCCACCACACGGGAGCCCGGGTCGTCGAAGTCCTCCTTGAGGTCGAAGCCGTAGCCGACGTGCACATCGCCGGTGAGCACCATCAGATTGTCGAGGCCGGCCGCCTTCGCGCCGTTGAGGACGCGTGTGCGGGAGGCCGTGTAGCCGTCCCAGGCGTCCATCGAGAGCTTGAAGTCCGCGCGGGGCACGTCGCGCCGCTGGGCGAACGTCACCTGCTGGGCCAGCAGGTTCCAGGTGGCGGTCGACTCCTGCCAGCCGTCGAGCAGCCAGCGCTCCTGGGTCTCGCCGGTCATCGTGCGCTTGGGGTCCTTCGACTCGGGCCCCGGGACCTGCCAGTTGGCGCCCTGCACCTGGTTGGAGCGGTACTGGCGGGTGTCGAGGATGTCGAACCGCGCGAGCTGTCCGAAGTCGAGTCTGCGGTAGAGCCGCATGTCGGGTCCTTCGGGCCGCTGGGGGGTGCGCAGCGGCTGGTTCTCCCAGTAGGCGCGGTAGGCGGCGGCCCTGCGGAGCAGGAACTCCTCCGGCGGCACGTCGTTCTCGGGGGTCTCGTCCGCGTAGTTGTTCTCGGTCTCGTGGTCGTCCCAGGTCACGATGAACGGGTGGGCGGCGTGCGCGGCCATCAGGTCCGGGTCGGACTTGTAGAGGCCGTAGCGCAGCCGGTAGTCCTCCAGCGTGACGGTCTCGGAGTTGTAGTGCGCCGGGAGCTTGCGGTCGGTGTAGTCGCGGGCGCCGCCGGCGGACGTCACGGCGTACTCGTAGAGGTAGTCGCCGAGGTGGACGACGACGTCCAGGTCCTCGGCGGCCAAGTGGCTGTACGCGGTGAAGTAGCCGTGGTAGTAGGCCTGGCAGGAGAGGGTGGCGAACTTCAGCGCGGTGATCCGGGACCCGGCGAGGGGAGCGGTGCGGGTACGGCCGACCGGGCTGATCCATGTCCCGGCGCGGAAGCGGTAGTAGTAGACACGGTCGGCGGCCAGCCCCTCGACCTCGACGCGCACGCTGTGGTGGAACTCGGGGTGGGCGGTCGCGGTGCCGCTCTTGACGGGTACGGCGAAGAGTTCGTCGTGGGCGACTTCCCACTCCACCTCGACGCGCTCGGCGGGCAGGCCGCTGTCCGCCGCGTAGGGCTCCGGTGCGAGACGGGTCCAGAGGAGTGCGGTACCGGGCTGCGGGTCGCCCGAGGCGACGCCGAGTGTGAACGGGTCCTCGGTGATGGCCCTGGGGTTGAGCCGGCGTGCGGTCGCCGCGCCGGCGGAGGGCAGGTGCGCCGAGAAGGCGAGCACGGCCGCGGCGCCGGCGCGGGTGACGAACTGACGGCGGCCGATACGGCGCGCGGCAGCGCGGAATTCCGGAAGATGATTTGCCATTATGACGAGTCATATGCCCTGTTGTTCAGGTTTACTGACCGCGCATCAGAGTGATCTGTTCCGTCTCCCGGCATATCCGGGCGTGCAGCGCGCGTGTGTGGTCCACCTCCCGTACGGGACCCGTCAGGACCGGCCGGGCGGTGAGCCTCGTGTCGGTGCTGGAGGCGGCGAACCGCAGCTCCAACTCGCCCGGTTCCACGACCCGCCGCCCGTCGCGGCCGGTGAAGGAGGCGAGATCGGCGGGCACGGTGGCACTGATCCTGGCCGCTTCGCCCGGTTCCAGCGGGACACGCAGATAGCCGATCAGACGCTGGACGGGCTGCACGACCGAGGCGACCGGATCGTGCAGATACAGCTGCACCACTTCCGTGCCCGCCCGGCCACCGGTGTTCCGCACGGTGCAGGACAGCCGCAGCTCACCGTCGGTCGGCGCGGTGTCGTCGGCCGTCAGGCCGGACCAGGCGAAGGTGGTGTACGTCAGCCCGTGCCCGAACCCGAACTCGGGTGTCGGGTCGATGTTCGACGAGTCGCCCGCCTGCGCCAGCCTCGCCGCGAGATACGTCGACGGCTGCCCGCCGGGGCGCCGGGGAACGCTCACCGGCAGCCGCCCCGACGGCTCGACCCGGCCGCTCAGCACGCCCGAGAGCGCCCGCACGCCCTCCTGGCCGGGGAAGAACGTCTGCACGATCGCCGCCGACGCCCCGACGGCCGCACCGCCCAGCGCGTACGGCCGCCCGGCGAGCAGGGTGACCACCACCGGTGTGCCGGTGGCCAGCAGGGCGTCGAGCAACTGCTGCTGCACACCGGGCAGGGCGAGGGACTCCGCGTCGCAGCCCTCCCCGCTCGTCCCCCGGCCGAACAGTCCCGCCCGGTCGCCGAGAGCCGCGACGATCACGTCCGCGCCGCGGACCGCCCGCAGCGCGGCGGCGAATCCGTCGGTGGCCGGCGAGTCGATGCCGCAGCCGGCCGCCGTCACGATCTCGCAGCCGGGGAACTCCGACATCAACCCCTGGAGCAGCGTGGGCAGTCGCACGCCCGCCGGGGTGTCGGGGTGCTGGGACCCGACATGGACGGGGAAGGAGTAGCAGCCGAGCACCGCCGTGGGGGTGTCGGCCTGCGGCCCGACGACCGCGATCCGGACGGGCCGCTCCAGCGGCAGGACCCCGTCGTTGCGCAGCAGGATCACCGAACGCTCCGCGAGGCGGCGCGAGATGTCCCGGTGCGCGGCGGAGTCCAGGTCCACGGTGCCGCGCAGCCGGTGCGGCGCGTCGAGACCGGCGCCCTCCAGCGCGGGCGGAACCGGGCTCCAGCCGGGGTCGAGCAGACCGAGTTCCGCCTTCTGGGTCAGCACCCGGCGCAGCGCCCGGTCGACCAGCGCCTCCGGCACGTCCCCGGCGGTGATCGCCTCCCGCAGCGGCCGGCCGAACGTCTTCACGGTGGGCAGTTCGACATCGACACCCGCGGTCAGCGCCGTGGACGCCGCCTCGCCCCAGTCGGCCGCCACGCCGTGCAGCGTCCTGAGGAACGCGATGCCGAAGTAGTCCGCCACGACGGTGCCCCGGAAGCCCCAGACGTCCCGGAGCAGCCCGGTGAGCGACTCCTCGTCGGCGGCGCCCGGCATGCCGTCGGTGTCGGTGTACGCGCTCATCACCGACCGGGCGCCGCTCTCCCTGACCGCCATCTCGAACGGCGGGAGCATGATGTCGGCGCGCTCCCTGGGGCCCATGCTCACCGGGGCCAGATTGCGGCCGGCGCGGGATGCCGAGTAACCGGCGAAGTGCTTCAGGGTGGCCACGAGGCCGGTGGACTCCAGACCCTGCACGTACGCGGTGGCGATGGTGCCCACCAGATACGGGTCCTCGCCGATGGTCTCCTCGACCCGGCCCCAGCGCGCGTCGCGCACCACGTCGAGTACGGGGGCCAGCCCCTGGTGGACGCCCACGGACCGCATGTCGCGCCCGATCGCGGCCGCCATCGTCCGGACGAGCCCGGGGTCGAAGGCGGCGCCCCAGGACAGCGGCACCGGATAGGTGGTGGCTCCCCAGGCGGCGAAGCCCGCCAGACACTCGTCGTGCGCGAGAGCGGGGATGCCGAAGCGGTTGCCCGCCACGATCCGTTCCTGAGTACGCATCAGGGAGAGGGCGCCGAGGGCGGGATCGACGGGCACGGTGCCGAACGGCCGGGTCAGCTGGCCGAGTCCGTGGGGGAGCAGCTCGTCCAGGGACGGGGGCTCGTCCATGTCGTGCTGGTGCGGGGCGACTTCGGCGCCGTCCGAGGAGGCGCCCGCCCACAGACCGTACAGCTGGGCCAGTTTCTCCTCCGTGGTCATGGCGGCGATCAGTTCCTCGACCCGGGCGGCGCGGGCGGCCCGGGTGGCGGGGGCGGCGGTGGTCACGTTGTCGGTCACTTTCCTCCGACACCCATCAGCCCCTGGACCAGGGCGCGGCGGGCGAACAGGTAGACGAGCAGGACGGGCACGGTGGACAGGACCACGGCGGCCAGCAGACCGGGGATGTCGACGCCGTACTGGGTCTGGAAGTTGTAGAGGCCCAGGGTGATCACCTTGGTCTCCTCGGACTGGGTGAGCACGAGCGGGAACAGGAATCCGTTCCACGCCTGGAGCGCGGCGAACACCACGACCGTGGACAGTCCGCCTTTTGACAGCGGCAGCACGAGCCGGAAGAACACCCGTCGTGCGTCGGCCCCGTCGATGGCCATCGCCTCGAAGAGGTCGCCGGTGATGTCGCGCATGGCGCCGGTCAGGATGAGGACGCAGACCGGCATGCAGAACGCGGCCGTCGGCAGGATGACGCCGATGAGGTTGTCGTAGAGCCCGGCCTCGCTGATCACGTAGAACATGGGCACGATCACCGCCTGGGCGGGGATCGCCAGGCCCAGCAGGAAGAGCCGGAGGACGCCGGAGGTGGTCCGGCCCCGGTTGCGGACGATCGCGAACGCCAGCGGTGGCACGAGGAGAACGACGATCGCCACCACGCTGGCCGTCACGATCAGCGTGTTGACGAAGTACCGGCCGAATCCGTTCGAGAAGCTGTCGAGGTAGTTGGAGAGGGTGAAGTGGTCCGGGAGGCCCAGCGGGCCGCTCGCGGCGTAGTCGGCGCGCGACTGCACACCGGCCCCGAGCATGACGTACAGCGGCAGACCGACGACCAGCAGCCAGAGCGTGACACCCACGCCCGCCAGGTAGTTGGGGCGGCGACCGGTCACATGCCCTCCTTGGTGCCGGCCATCCTGTCGTAGCCGGAGACCCGCACCACGATCAGCGAGACGGCCGTGGCCACCACGACCAGCAGGAGCGCGATGGCGGCGCCGGCGCCGAACTCGAAGCCCTTGAACGCCTTCTGGTACATGTAGTAGGCGGTGATCGTGGTGTCGGTGCCCGGCCCGCCCTGGGTGAGGATCAGTACCGTGTCGAAGGTGGTGAGGCCGCCGACCGCCATGAGGATCACCGATGTGATGACCGCGTTGCGCAGCTGCGGCAGGGTGATGTGGAAGAACCGGCGCACCCGCCCGGCGCCGTCGATCTCCGCCGCCTGGTACAGCACGGCCGGGATCGCGCGGGCGGCGCCCTGGTAGATGAGCGCGTGGAGCGGGGTGAACTGCCAGGTGCTGACCAGGACGAGTACGGCTATGGCTCCCGTGCGGTCGCCCAGGAGGTTGCCGTCCCCGAACAGCCAGGTGGCCTGTGACGGGATGCCGAAGTTCGGCTCCAGCAGGGCCCGCCAGAGCACGGACACGGCGGTGGCCGACAGCAGCAGCGGGACGAAGAAGACCGCCGACAGCACGGCCCGGTTGCGCTGCGGGCCGGCCGCCCAGACGCCCAGCAGGATGCTCAGGGGCGTCTGTACCACCACCCCCAGGGCGGTGAGCAGCACGCTCAGCCAGAGACTCTTGATCATCACCGGGTCGTGGAACAGGGTGACCCAGTTGTCGAACCCGGCGAACTCCGGTGAGCCCAGGCCCGACCAGGTGGTGAAGGACAGCACGGCCACCAGGACCAGCGGCACGACGGCGAACAGCGCGAAGAACACGACGGCCGGCAGCGCCCAGCCGATACCGGGCCGGCCGTACCGCGCGGGGGAGACGGGGGAGAGGCGGGTGGCGGGGGAGACGGAAGAGACCATGGAGGACGTCACCCTCAGACGGTGGTGAGGGCCTGCATGGCCTTGATGAAGCCGTCCGAGTCGAGCTGTCCGTTGAAGAACTGCTGGACCGCCACATAGATGGGCGTCATGTTCTGCGGCGGATACGCCTGGTCCCACGACAGCTGGAACGCCGGTGCCTTGTCGACCAGGTCGTACTGGTACTTCAGGTACTCCGGGTTGTCGGCGGTGTCCAGGAACTCGTCCGTGTTGGTGGTGGTCGGGAGATTTCCGATGGACAGCTGCTGCTCCACGAACTCGTCCGAGTACATGAGCTTGAGGAACTCGGCGATCGCGTCGGCGTGCCGGGTCGACTTGCGGACCGAGTAGAAGTTGTTGGTGTTGCCCACGAGGTTGGCGGCGTCGCCCTTGCCGCCCTCGACCGAGGGGAAGGTGCTGTAGCCGAGATCGTTCTTCGCGAAGTCGGGGTCCGCCTCCCGCTGTGTGGAGTACGCCCAGGAGCCCATCAGTTCGAAACCGGCCTTGCCGCTCGCCAGCAGCGCGGGGGAGCTGCCGTCGGTGAACTTGACCGAGTCGTAGTTGCCGCCGAAGGCGCCCGCGTCGATCAGCTCCTTCAGCATGTCCAGCGCCTCGCGGCTGTCCGCGCTGTCCCACACGTCCTTCTCGCCGGCCAGCGCCCTCTTGAACAGC
The DNA here is from genome assembly GCF_055583685.1 of Streptomyces sp. NPDC104581. NCBI lineage: Bacteria > Bacillati > Actinomycetota > Actinomycetes > Kitasatosporales > Streptomycetaceae > Streptomyces > Streptomyces sp. NPDC104581. The sequence continues at coordinate 127,169 of NZ_JBVJNN010000012.1, read as the reverse complement.
TCCGGGCCCGCCACGCGGTCGTACAGATACTCGAACCACATCATCGTGGTCCACTTGTCGCCGCCGCCGAGCGCGATGGGCGTGACGCCCCTCCCCTTGAGCGTCTTCACCGCGGCGAGCAGATCGTCCCAGGTGCGGGGCGCCTCGACGCCGGCGTCCGCGAGCACCTTCCTGTTGCTGAACAGCAGCACCGGCTGGGTCCCTCGCATGGGTATCCCGTACGACTTCCCGTCGACCTGCGCGGTCTCGAAGACCGACGGCAGGAAGTTCGATTTCAGCCCCGGCTCCTTCGCCATCATGTCGTCCAGCGGCAGCAGCAGATCCGCCTCGACGAAGGGCTGGATGCTGCCGCCGCCCCAGTTGAAGAACACGTCGGGCGCCTGCGGGGTGTTGATGACCGTCTGGAGCTTCTGCTGGTAGTCGGCGCCGGGGACGGTGTCCAGGACCGCCTTCACCTCGGAAGTCTTGTTGAACGTCGCCACGATCTGCTTCTCCACCCGGTTCGCGGCGTCGCCGTAGACGAGTACGTGGAACTCGTCCGGGTCGCCGGAGGAGGAGCCGTCACCGCCACAGGCCGCCAGGCCCAGACCCAGAACCAGCGCCGCGCCGCCTGCGACGGCCCGGTGGAACCGTGCGCGTGTCTTCATCGGTCGACCTCTCGAAAGTATCGGGAATCTGCTCGAAAGTCTCTGTGGGGAGCGACCGTAAGGTCCCCTCAAGGGCCGGTCAACATCGCTGTCAGCACTCGGCGAAACCGTTACACAAGGCCGTGCCTTATCCTTCAGCCCATGCGAGATGACAGGAGTACGGGGCGAGTCACCCTCGCTCAGGTGGCTTCCCAGGCGGGCGTTTCCCTCTCGACAGTTTCGAAGGTGCTCAACGGGCGCCCCGATGTCTCCGCCCCTACGCGCGTCAAGGTCGAGGAACTGCTGGAGACACACGGCTACCGGCGCTCCGCACCGTCCGTCCCCGAGGCGCCGCTCATCGAGATCGTCTTCCACGAACTGGACAGCGCCTGGTCGATGGAGCTGATCCGGGGCATGCAGAACGTCGCCAAGACCGCCGGTGTCAGCGTCGTACTCACCGAGACCGGCACCCGGCACTCACCGGGAGCCGAGTGGGTGGAAGGGGTGCTGCGCCGCCGCCCGCTCGGCGTGGTGCTCGTCTTCTCCACCCTCCCCGACGAGCTGAAGCAGAAGCTCTGGTCACGGGCCGTCCCGTTCGTGATCATCGACCCGGCCGGCGACCCGGAACCCGACGTACCGTCCGTCGGATCGGCCAACTGGGCGGGCGGACTGGCCGCCACCCGCCATCTGCTCGACCTCGGCCACCGGTCCATCGCGGTCGTCACCGGTCCCGAGGACATGCTCTGCTCCCTGGCGCGCCTCGACGGGTTCCGCTCCGCCATGGCGATGGCCGGCGCCGAGGTCGATCCGCGCCTGGTGAGATTCGGCGACTTCCACGTCCAGGCCGGTTACGACCACGCGATGGAACTGCTCCGGCTCCCCGAGCCGCCGACCGCGATCTTCGCCGGGAGCGATCTCCAGGCGCTCGGCGTCCTGGAGGCCGCGCGGGTGCTGGGGGTCCAGGTGCCGGAGGACCTGTCCGTGGTCGGGTACGACGACATCCCGCTCGCCCAGTGGTCCAGCCCCGCGCTGACCACCGTCCACCAGCCGCTGGTGGAGATGGCCGAGGAGGCCGCCCGGATGCTGCTGCGGCTGCGGCGCGGGCACCAGGGCTCCGGCCCCGGGGCGGACCGCTCCGGCGCACGTCCCGACACCCGCCCCGACCAGGCCGACACCCGGATCGAGTTCGGCACCCGGCTCGTCGTCAGGAACAGCACCGCGGTGGTGAAGTCCGCGACGGAGTGAATCCCTCCGTGAGAGAGACCGGTCCCGGGGAAGGTGAAGGGGCGACCCAGCAGGACCGGAAGGGAAGGACACCGTGGCACGATCGAGGATTCTCGTAGTGGGCGCAGGCTTCGGCGGCGTGGAGTGCGTACAGCGCCTGGAACGCAAGCTCGGGCCGGAAGAGGCGGAGATCTCCCTGGTCACGCCCTTCTCGTACCAGCTCTATCTGCCGTTGCTGCCGCAGGTGGCCGCCGGCGTGCTGACCCCGCAGTCGGTCGCCGTCTCCCTGCGCCGCAGCAGGAAACACCGCACACGGATCATCCCCGGCGGGGCCATCGGAGTGGATCCGGAAGCCAAGATCTGTGTCATCCGCAAGATCACCGGTGAGATCACCTACCAGTCCTACGACTACATCGTGCTGGCCCCCGGCAGCATCACCCGCACCTTCGACATCCCCGGACTCGTCGACAACGCGCGGGGGATGAAGACCCTCGCCGAGGCCGCCTACGTACGCGACCACGTCATCGCGCAGCTCGACCTCGCCGACGCGAGCACGGACGAGAAGGAGCGCGAGGCCCGCCTCCAGTTCGTGGTGGTGGGCGGGGGATACGCGGGCACCGAGACGGCCGCCTGTCTGCAACGCGTCACCAGCCACGCCGTACGGCGCTACCCGAGGCTGGACCCGAAACAGATCAAGTGGCATCTCGTCGACATCGCCCCCAAGCTCATGCCGGAACTCGGCGACAAGCTCGGGGCCACCGCGCTGGGCATCCTCCGCGGGCGCGGCATCGAGGTCTCGCTCGGGGTGTCCGTGGCAAAGGCCGGCCCCGACGAGGTGACCCTCACCGACGGCCGGGTGCTGCCCTGCCGCACGCTCATCTGGACGGCGGGCGTCGTCGCGAGCCCGCTGATCGCCACCCTCGGCGCCGAGACGGTGCGCGGCAGGCTCATGGTCTCGCCCGAGCTGCGGGTGTCCGGGCTCGACGGCGTCTTCGCGCTCGGCGACGCCGGGGCGGTGCCGGACCTGGCGAAGGGCGACGGCGCCATCTGCCCGCCGACCGCCCAGCACGCCCAGCGGCAGGGCCGCACGGTGGCCGACAACGTCATCGCGACGGTGCGGAACCAGCCGCTGCGGCCCTACGAACACAAGGACCTGGGCCTCGTCGTCGACCTCGGCGGACGGGACGCGGTCTCCAAGCCGATGGGTGTCGAACTGCGCGGACTCCCGGCCCAGGCCGTCGCCCGCGGCTACCACTGGTCGGCGCTGCGGACCAATGTCGCCAAGGCGCGGGTGCTCACCAACTGGGTGCTCAACGCCCTCGCCGGGGACGACTTCGTGCGGACCGGGTTCCAGGCGCAGAAACCCGCCTCACTGCACGACTTCGAGTACACCAACGCCTATCTGACGCCGGAGCAGGTGCGTGAGCACACGGCGGCACTGACCGTACGCGGCTGAGCGGACGCCGGCCGGCTGCCCTCCGCCACGCGGCGGCCGACGCGCCCCACCGGGGACGGGCGCCCGTACCCGGTGGAGCCCGCCGCGACCGGTCCCGCGATCAGGTCGTGAACCGGTGCCGGCCCGACCCCACCGCGAACACCGCGCAACCGTCCTCCATCCGCAGGAACCTCGCCCGCGTACGCCTGACGTCGCGCTCCCTCGCGGCCGGTACCCACACCTCGGCCGTGGTGTTGGGCGGTACGGAGCACTCCAGCTCGAAGCCGCCGCGCCCCGTCGTCTCCCAGTGCGTGGTGATCGGGCCGTAGACCGAGGCGTACCGCCCGCCGGCCCGCCTGACCTCACCGCCGGGCCGCGGCCGGACCACGATCTCCTTGAACCCGGGCCGGCCGGGCGCGATGCCGGAGACGTTCGCGTACATCCACTCGCCGACCGACCCGTAGGCGTAGTGGTTGAAGGAGTTCATCCCGGCGTCCTGGAAACCGCCGTCCGGCCTGATCGAGTCCCAGCGTTCCCACATCGTGGTCGCGCCGTTCTCGATCTGGTAGCCCCAGCCGGGGAACGTGCGCCGGTGCAGCAGCCGGTAGGCGACGTCGTTGTGGCCGGTCGCGGTGAGCACGGGCAGCAGCCGGGGCGTGCCGAGGAAGCCCGTCGACAGATGCCAGTCCTTCGCCTCGATCAGCGCCACCAGCCGGTCGGCGGCGGGCTTCCGTGCCGCCTCGGGCAGCAGATCCATGGACAGGGCGAGCACGTACGCGGTCTGGGTGTCGCCCTTCACCCGGCCGTCGGCGCTCACGTACGCCGCCCGGAAGGCGTCCCGTACCTGGTCGAACAGCGTGTCGTACGGGGCGGGGTCCTTGCCGAGCACCCGCGCCGTACGCGCCGTGAGATCGGCGCTGTGCGCGAAGTATGCGGTCGCGATGACGTCCTTGGGCGTCTCGTCCTCGATGTTGAGCCAGTCGCCGAAACCGTCCGCCGGGCGCAGCAGGCCGTCGCTGTGCGCGCGCAGGTAGTCCAGCCACCCGACCATCGAGTCCCACGACGTGCCGAGTATCCGCTCGTCCCCGTACGCCTGGTACAGCGCCCACGGCACGGTCACCCCCGCGTCGCCCCAGCCGGCCGACCCGTCGCCGACGCCCCCGACGTCCGGAGCGACGTGCGTGAACGAGCCCGCTCCGGTCTGCGCGTCCCGCAGGTCCTGGAGCCACTTGGTGAGGAAGCGCGCCGACTCCATCACATAGGCGGCGGTGGGCGCGAAGACGTTGATGTCACCGGTCCAGCCGAGCCGTTCGTCACGGGCGGGCGTATCGGTCGGGACGGAGAGGAAGTTGCCGCGCTGACCCCAGCTGATGTTGCTGTGGAGCTGGTTGAGCATGGGGACGTCGGACTCGAACTCGAAGGTGAAGGGCGCCGACGTGTGCATCACTCGACCGGTGACCGCGCTCGCGCGCGGCGTCCCCGGGAAGCCGGTGACCTCGACGTAGCGGAAGCCGTGGAAGGTGAAGCGGGGCTCGTACGTCTCCTCACCCCCGCCCCTGAGGGTGTAGGTGTCGGTGGCCCGTGCCGTGCGGAGATTGGCGGTGTAGAGCGAACCGTCCGGGTTCAGCACCTCGGCGTGCCGCAGCCGTACGGTGGTGCCCGCCTCGCCCGACACCCGGAGCCGTACCGAACCGACCATGTTCTGGCCCAGGTCGAAGACGAAGACGCCCGGAGCGACCCGCGTGACCTTCTTGGCCGGCAGTTCCTTGGCCACCCGTACCGGGCCGTCCAGCTCCGCGACGATCTCCGTGGCCACGCCCTCGACCGGCTCGGCCGCGAGCCAGCCGGTGTCGTCGAACCCCGGTGACGTCCAGCCCCTGGTCTCCAGCCGCGCGTCGTACTCCTCGCCCGCCTGCATGTCGGTCGACACGATGGGCCCGGCGGCGGCCCGCCAGCCGTCCCCCGACACGACGCGCTCGCTCGTCCCGTCCTGGTAGGTGACCTCCAACTGGGCCAGCAGCGCGGGCCGGTCACCGTAGTGGTGCGGTCCGAACATGCCGAGGTTGCCGCCGTACCAGCCGAGCGCGAGATGCGCGCCGAGCGCGTTGGCGCCGCGCCGCACCAGCCCGGTGACGTCGTACGTCTGGTACTGCACCCGCTTGCGGTAGTCGGTCCAGCCGGGCGCGAACCGGTCCTTGCCGACCCGCTGTCCGTTGAGGTGCGCCTCGTAGTGGCCGAGGGCCGTCGTGTACAGCCGGGCGCGGGCGACGGGCTTGTCGGCCAGCCGGAAGCCGTGCCGCAGCTGGGTGGCGGGGAAGACCGCGGGCGCCACCGCGCCCCACGGCCCCGAGCCCCACGCCGGGCCCTCCTTCGCGGCGGGCCAGGCGCTGTCGTCGTAACCGGCCTGCCGCCAGGCTCCGTCGGGGCCGGACGGCTCCGCGTCCGTCGTCCGCCAGAGGCCGTCGGTGGGGACGGTGACGGTGGTGCCGTCCGCCGAGGTCAGTTCCAGGACGGCGATGAGACCGGCCGGGCTCTCGGTGGCGTTGACCGCGGACGCCGCCAGCACGCCCGCGCCGGCGCGGAGCCGGTCCGTGACATCCACGACGGCCGGACGGCGCCAGTTCTCGGCGGGCCCGTCGGGCTCGGTCCCGGCGACCTCTGTGCCGTTCACATGGATGGTGTAGGCGTCGTCGGCGCTGATGACGAGCCGGGCACGGGTGATCCCGGCCGGGACGTCGACGGCGCGGCGGAAATAGCGCGTCCCGGCGGGCAGGTTGGCGGTGGGCTCCCCTTCGGGGAACCAGATCCAGTGCGCGCCCCGCAGGCTCGGGGCGCCGCTCAGGGCCGCCGGCGCCGCGATCCACTCGGCGGACCACGCCGCCGTGCTCATCAGCCCCGTCTCCCACGAGGCGCTCTCGCTCCAGCCCGAGACCTCACCGGCGGCGTTCCACACGCGCACCGACCAGTGATAGGGCGTCAGGGGCTTGAGGGCGGGACCGGCGTACGGCACGAGCACCGACCGGTCGGAGCCGACCCTGCCGCTGTCCCACACATCGGGCTCGGCCAGCTTGCCGGGGTGGGAGGCGACCCGGATCTGGTACGCGCTCTGCGTCTGGTCCGGCGCGTCCGAGAGCAGGGGCCAGCTCAGCCGGGGCTCCGGGGTGTCGATGCCCAGCGGATCGCGCACGTACTCGACGGTGGGCGAGCCGACCCGGAGCGCGCCCGCCCGGCCGGGACCCGCCGGGGCGCCGGCCGGGATCCGCTCGGCGGCCTGCGCCGACGGCGCGTTGGCCGTCGCGAGGGAGGTGCCCAGTGCGGCTGCGGTCGTGGTGGTGAGCATGCGGCGTCTACTGATCACGTCAACCCCAGAGGAATTCGACAATGAATCGATTCATTGCGTGAAAGTAGGGGTGCCGCCTTGGCCCGTCAAGGTGTCGCGCTCAGATTGCCGTGCCGCACAGGGGATTTGGCCGACTCTGCTGAACCCTTTCAGTGGGATCGGGTTCCCTGGTCCCTCGGTGTGAGCCGCCGCAGCGGACCGTCGAGTTCGCTCGTGTAGAAGTCGAGGAAACCCTCCGGGTCCGGCCCGGCGTTCATCAGCACGAGCCGGTCGAAGCCCGCGTCGACATAGCGCTGGACGGCCTCGACGATCCGCGCCGGGTCGGGCCCGCACGCGAACTTCTCCAGGATGTCCTCCTCCCGGACGGTGGCGGTGGCCGCCTCGAAGTTCACCGGGTTCGGCAGCTCGCTCATCACCTTCCAGCCGGTCACCGCCCAGCGTGTGGTGTCCAGCGCGGCCCGCGCCGCCGTGTGCTCGTCCGCCGCCCACGCCACGGGCACCTCCGCGTAACACGGCCCGGTCCCGCCGGCCGCGCGGTAGCGCCCGACGATCTCCGGCTCCGCCTCGGTGGCGAACAGACCGTCACCGAGCTCCGCGGCGATCCGCGCGGACGGCGGTCCGCTGGCCGCCACCGCGATCGGCGGCGGTTCGCCGGGCAGATCGAAGATCCTCGCGTCCTCGACGCTCAGATGCCTGCCCTCGTAGCTGCGGTAGCCGCCGCTCCACAGCAGCCGGATGATGTCCAGGGCCTCCCGCAGCAGCTCGTGCCGGGTGTGCACGTCCGCGGGGAAGCCGGGGCCCACGACGTGCTCGTTGAGGCGTTCGCCGGAACCGACGCCGAGGACGAAGCGGCCGTCCGAGAGCAGCGCGAGCGTCGCCGCGGCCTGGGCGATCACCGCGGGGTGGTAGCGCACGGTGGGACAGGTCACACCGGTCGCCAGTCCGAGGCGTTCGGTCCGCGCCGCGATCGTCCCCAGCACCGTCCAGGCGAAGGGTGAATGCCCCTGGTTGTCGAGCCAGGGGTGGTAGTGGTCACTGATCTCGGCGAAGTCGAAACCCGCGCGTTCGGCCAGTACCGCCTGGCGCACCAGCTCCTTCGGTCCGAACGCCTCGGACGCCAGTTTGTAACCGATCCGCATATGTGGTCCTCGTCTCTGTCAGGATCTCTTCCGGGGGACCCGAAGGCCGGACGCCGACCCGGGCCCGCGCACAGGTACCCGATGTCCCCGGGCCCGTAACGGGGCCATCGGCCACCGGGAGGACGACGGCGTCGGTCCCGTGGCGCGGGCGATCGTCCGGGGCCGGCCGAGGCGATCCCGGAAAATGTTGTCATGGGGTAACTGATCGCTTTAGTCTCAACGCGGACGCACCCGGAGGTCCCACGGGCGCGGCGCCTGTGGCGAGAGGAGAACAACTGCCATGGGCACCGGCCCGAACACTGCCGTCAGATCCACCTCAGGCAGACCCGGAACCCCCTTGTCGTCCGGCACCCGGGGCCATGTCCCGGTGAGCCGGGACCCGGCGCGGGGGGACGACGCGGTGCAGGCACTGTGGGACGGCCGCCCGCCCACGGTGCTGCTGATCGAGGACGATCCCGGTGACGCGCTGCTCGTCGAGGAGCTCGTGGCCGACAGCGAGGTCCCGCTGCGGCTGACGCTCGCCAGGACGCTCGCCGAGGCGGTCGTCGCGCTGGAGGCGGAGGTGCCGCAGTGCATCCTGCTCGACCTCCATCTGCCGGACGCCCAGGGACTGGAGGCCCTGGAGCGGGTCCTCGTCCACTCCGGCGGCTCGGCCGTCGTCGTGCTGACCGGGCTCGCCGAGGAGCAGGCCGGTCTCGCGGCCGTCGCCGCCGGGGCCCAGGACTATCTGATCAAGGGCAAGGTGGAGCCCGACCTGTTCGTCCGCGCGATCCGGTACGCGATACAGCGCAAGCACACCGAGCAGGCGGCGTCCGCGCTCCAGACGAGCCGTCTGCGCGCCCAGGAGAACGCCCGCCTGGAGCGCGGTCTGCTGCCCACCCCGCTGCTCCTGGACTCGACGGTCGCCGTGTGCGCCCGCTACCAGCCCGGCCGCTCCCAGGCCCTGCTCGGCGGCGACTTCTACGATGTCGTCCAGACGCCCGACGGCACCACACACGCGGTCGTGGGCGACGTGTCCGGCCACGGCCCCGACGAGGCGGCGCTCGGGGTGTGTCTCCGGGTGGCCTGGCGCTCCTTCGTCCTGGCCGGCGCCCGGGGGCAGCAACTGCTGACCCTGCTCGAACAGATACTGGTCGCCGAGCGGTCCGGCCCGGAGATCTTCGCTACGCTCACCTGTCTGACCCGGTCGCCCGCCGAGGAGCACATGAACCTCCAGCGCGCCGGCCACCCCGGCGTGCTGATCCGCTCGCCCGAGACCGGCGTGAGCCTGGAGGAGGTGCCGGGCGGTCCTGTGCTCGGACTGCTGCCCGGCCGGGCGTCCTGGCCGGTGACCGCGGTCCCCGTCCACCGGCGGGGCGCGGTGATGATGTTCACCGACGGACTCATCGAGGGCCGGATCGGTGCCGGTCACGAAAGGCTCGGTGAGCACGGACTGCTGGAACTCGCCCGGCGCCACGAGGGCGAGGCCGCCGACGCGTTCGTCGACACGCTGATCCACACCGCGCAGACCCTCGCGGCGAGCGGCGGTGGCCTGGCCGACGACGTAGCCGTGCTTCACCTCGAATGGAACGGTGCCACCTGATGTCCCAGTCCACCCGGCTTCCCGCCGGGCCGCCGCCGTCCTCCGCGGACGAGGCGCCGCCCTCCGGCGACCCGACGCCGCCGGCCACGCCGCCCCGGTCCCTCCGGCCACCGTTCGGCCACCGGGTCCGGATACTCCGGCGGCTGACCGTCCAGGGCTGGTTCCTGCTGGCCGTCGCCGCGCTCTGCACCATGACGCTGGTCGCCGGGGGAGTGGCCGCGGCCATGCTCTCGCGCACGACCGACACCGGGGACCATCTCATCGACGAGGTCTCCCCGGCCCGTACCCAGGCGTTCCGGCTCCAGGCCGCCCTGCTCGACCAGGAGACAGGCATCCGCGGCTACCTCCTCACCAGGGACGAGGACGTGCTGGAGCCCTACCGGCGTGGCCTCGCCGCCGAGGCCACGGCCCGAGAGCGCCTGAGCGAGCTGGTCGACGGGCTCGACCGGCCGGTCGCGGACCTGCGTGCGGTGGACCGCGCCGCGCGCGAGTGGCGTACGAACTTCGCCGATCCGGTCCTCGCGGGGGACGGCGGCCCGGGGGGTGAGGACGCCGCCTCGGTGACCGAGGCGAAGCGGGCGTTCGACCGGGTGCGCGCCGCCCTCGCATCCCAGCAGGCGCACCTGGGGGACGAACAGCGCGCGGCGCGGGCCGCGTTCGCCGACGCCCGTTCGGACCGGGACCGGGCGCTGGTCGCCGCCCTGGTGGCGTTCCTGCTGACCGGCGGCGCCATCACCGTCCTCGTGCACTTCACCGTGGTGCGGCCGCTGGACACCGTGCGCACCGCGTCCCGCCGCGTCGCCGGCGGCGACTTCGACCACGAGATCCCCTCCCACGGACCCTCCGATCTGCGCACGCTCGCGGAGGCCGTGGAGGGCATGCGGCTTCGGGTGGTCAGCGAACTCGCCACTTCCCGGCGCAGCGAGGTCGAGCTCGCCCGCCAGGCGGCCGATCTGGACGCCGCCGCGGTGGAGCTGCGGCGGTCCAACGCGGAGCTGGAGCAGTTCGCGTACGTCGCCTCGCACGACCTCCAGGAGCCGCTGCGCAAGGTCGCCTCCTTCTGCCAGCTGCTGGAGAAGCGGTACGCGCAGCAGCTCGACGACCGTGCCGCGCAGTACATCGGCTTCGCCGTCGACGGCGCCAAGCGCATGCAGGTCCTCATCAACGACCTGCTCACCTTCTCCCGGGTCGGCCGGGTCCAGGACGCGCAGGAGGAGGTCGCGCTCGACGCGGCCCTGGACCGCGCCGTACGCAACGTGTCGGCGAGTATCGAGGAGACCGGCGCCGTCGTCGAGCGCCCGGCGGAGCTGCCCGAGGTCATGGGCGATCCGACCCTGCTGACGATGCTCTGGCAGAACCTCGTCGGGAACGCGGTCAAGTTCCGCCACCCCGACCGCGTCCCGCGCATCACGATCGCCGTGGACCGTGAGGAGGGCGCCGACTCCTGGACGTTCAGCGTCACCGACAACGGCATCGGCATTCCCGAGGAGTTCGCCGAGAAGGTCTTCATCATCTTCCAGCGGCTCCATGCCAGGGACGCGTACGCGGGAACCGGCATCGGTCTGTCACTCTGCAAGAAGGTCGTCGAGCACAGCGGCGGCCACATCTGGATCGACACGGCCCACACCGGTGGCGCCCGTATCGCCTTCACCCTCCCCGTCCAGCCCTCACCGTCCGCCGCCGAACCGGCCTCGCCGGACATCACCACCACCGAAGGAAGCACCGTATGAGCACCGCTCCCCAGCCGCACCCCGTCGAAGTACTGCTGGTCGAGGACGACGCGGGTGACGAGCTCATGACGCGTGAGGCCTTCGAGGACAACAGGATCGGCAACACGCTGCATGTCGTGCGGGACGGTCTGGAGGCGCTCGACTTCCTCTACCAGCGCGGTGACCACCCCGAGGCGCCGCGTCCCGATCTCATTCTGCTGGATCTGAACCTGCCCAAGTACGACGGCCGGCAGGTGCTGGAGAAGGTCAAGTCGGACCCCGACCTCAGCCATATCCCGGTGGTCGTCCTCACCACGTCGGCGGCCGAGGAGGACATCCTGCGCAGCTACAAGCTGCACGCCAACGCGTATGTGACCAAGCCCGTCGATCTCGACCAGTTCATCAAGGCGATCCGGGACATCGACGATTTCTTCGTGACCGTGGTCAAGCTCCCGCGGGCGTTCTGACGCCGGCCCGCGGCGGGGTAGGCTTCACCGGGTAAACGAATGTTTCCCTATGGCAACATTCCCGGTCGCGCGCGTAGCACGCGGAAATGAGGCGTGATGACGTCAGGCGCTGTCCGCCGCGGTGCCCCCGTCGTCCGCGGAGCGCGCGCCCGCCGCCGCGTCGAGCCGGGCGGACGCAGCCTCGTGGAAAGCCGTGAGCCCCTCCGTGAGCGCGACCACGGCCGCGGGGCTCATGCCGTCCAGCACGGCGCCGACCTCGCGGGCGCGGATGGCCCGGTACTCGTCCAGCACCTTGCGTCCGCGCGGGCTCAGCCGCAGCTCCACCTCGCGGCGGCTGGTCACGCTGGTGCGCCGCTCCACCAGGCCCAGGGCCTCCATCCGGTCGCACAGCCGGCTGACCGACGGGGGACGGGAGCCGAGCGCCCTGCCGAGCGAGCGCAGGTTCGTCCCGTCGTACTTCTCCAGCACGAGCAGGGCCCTGAGCTGCGAGGGCGAGACCGTACCCGAAGGCGCCGCCTCCTGGCCCCGTCCCCACAGCACTTCGAGCAGCTCCGAGGCGGTACGGGCCGCCTCGGCCATCGTCTCGCGCTGACGTGGCTGACCGGAGAGGGGGGGCATTCCCCCACTGTGTCACCCGACAGCCGCCCCTGTCAGCTCCGGGCCCCGGACGACTCCGCCCGTGCGGCCACCTCCGCCCCTACCAGGAATGTCTGAGAGACCGTGACACAACGCGACGAAGTACTCGAAAGATCGGTGCGCTCGGCCGCTCCGTACGCGCTCGTGGACAAGGTCCGCGACGCGCTCGCCGCCTCGCTCGGTGCCAGGCGTGTACAGCTGTTCCTCGCCGACTACGGGTTCACCGTCCTCACCCCGTACGACCCGCTGCCGGGCAAGGAGCAGCCGCTGTCGCTCTACAACAGCCCCGAGGGGCGGGCCTTCGGCAGCCAGGAGCCGCGTGAGCAGCAGGTGCGGCACGGCGACGCCGTGGACCACCATCTGCCGGTGACCGTCCGGGGGGAACGGATCGGCATCCTCTCGGTGCGGCTGCCCGGCGACCGGTCCACCCCCGAGGCCGTCGAGGAGCTCACGCACGTCGCCGATCTGCTCGGGCACGAGATCCTGGTGGCCGAGCGCGACACCGACGCCTACCAGCAGGCCCGGCGGATCAGCCGGCTCACGCTCGCGGCCGAGATGCAGTGGCAGTTGCTCCCCGGGCGGGCCTGCGGCGCCGAGGAGTTCGCCATCGGCGCCCAGCTGGAGCCGGCCTACGCCATTCACGGGGACAACTTCGACTGGGCGATGGACGGCGAGCAGCTGACCCTCGCCGTCACCAACGGCATGGGCGAGGGCATCCAGGCGTCCCTGCTGAGCAATCTCGCCGTCAACGCCCTGCGCAACGCGCGCCGCTCCGGCGTCGACATCGCCGGTCAGGCCGCCCTCGCCGACCAGGCCATCTACGAGCAGCACCGGGGCGCGTCCCATGTGTCGACGCTGCTCATGCGTTTCGAACTGGCGACCGGCCGGGTGGAGGTCGTGGACGCGGGCTCGCCGCAGCTGTGGCGCCGCCGGGGCCGGACCGTCGAGCGCGTCTCCCTCGACGCCCAGCTGCCCCTCGGCATGTTCGAGGAGTCCCACTACGAGGCCCAGGAGTTCCACGTACTGCCGGGGGACCGGCTGTTCATGCTGAGCGACGGCGTGTACGAGGCGCTCTCCCCGGAGGGCGAGGTGTACGGCGAGCGGGCGCTGGCCCGCGCGATCAACGCGACCGGTCTGCTGCCGGCGGCCACGGTGCCGCGCGCCGTGCTGCGCGCGCTGGCCGAGTTCCGCCAGGCGGAGACGACGGACGACGCGCTCGCGGTCTGCCTCGACTGGCACGGCCGGGCGGACGGCGATACGCCCACGGCCCCGCCGCTCCTCCCGTCGGACCCCGCTCCGATGCCGCCCGCGCGGGACTGAGAACGGGGTGGGGGGGGGGGGGGGGGGGGGGGGGGGGTAGGGGGGGGGGGGGGGGGGGGGGGGGGAAGGACGTGGGGGGGTCGGCCGCGTCGGGGTGCGGGTGCTGCTCTAGGACCCCCAGCGCCATCTGCTCGG